>CAZFIH010000030.1:0-12218 GCA_964519445.1 uncultured Bdellovibrionales bacterium
CCCGTGTCAATGCAAACCGCCAGCAGATTTTCTTCAAATACCGGAGACAAAACAGCAGACAAAGTTGTCGAATCCACTCCCCCGCTGAAGCCGATGATAGCCCGTTTCCCTTTAGTGGCTCCCGCTGTTTCATTTTGGATATCATTAATAATATCCTCCGGTTGCCAGTCTTTTTTGCATGTTGCGATATTCGCGATGAAATTGGTGAGAATCTTTTTTCCTTCCCGGGTATGAGTGACCTCCGGATGGAACTGGACTCCCCACATTTTTTTTGAAGCGTTGCTGATGGCTTGGATGACTTTCCCGTCTGCGGATTTGGCGATTATCTTGAAACCGGGCGGCACTTTTTCAACGCTGTCTCCGTGACTCGCCCAAACGATATTCCTTTTTGCAACTCCTTTGAAAAGCGGTGTGTTCGCATCCAGCTCGACTCCCGTTTCCCCATACTCTTTCCTTTCCCTATGTGCTACGACTTCGCCGCCGGTATTGTGGGCCAGCCAATGCATTCCGTAACAAATGCCGAGAATCGGTATTCGGAGCTTAAGAATATTCTTCGGCGGACGCGGAGAATTTTTCTCATAAACCCCGGCACTTCCGCCGGAAAGAATAATCGCTTTCGGCTTGTTCGCCTTGAGCCAACTTTCCGTTTTCCCCGGAGACAGAATCGCGCTGCGATAACCGAGCTCCCGAAGAGTCCGGCCGATTACCAGCGTATACTGGGATCCGAGATCGATAACAAGGATTTGGACAGGTTTCATGAATATTTCAAATATTAATTACTTTTCATTCGCCTTCGCAAGGCAAATGATGCTGGCTCCCAGCTGCGGAAAAATATTTGCCAGAAGTCGGGACTTTATTTTACCATCTGCGGAAAAATTCACAACGTCCGATCGGAATTCAACCGCGGCTAAATTATTTTTTTCGAGAAGTTTCTTGAGAGATTCAAAAGTAAAGTAACGAATGTGTCCGGAGCTGTCCGGCTCATTGGGTGAAGTTTCCAGAATGGGATTTCGACCGGCAAGAAGCATCAACCTCCTTCCGAGTGAAGCGACATTGGGAGTAGAGAGCAACAATTTCCCTCCCGGTTTCAAGATGCGATGTATTTCTTCGATAAAATAATCGGTATCAAATATGTGCTCGATAATTTCCCCGGCAACCACAACGCCGAAGAAATTATCCCCGTATGGCAGTCTGCCGCTCCCGTCAAAAAAATACTGCCGGACTTCAATTTCTTTTTCCCGCGACCTTCGAACGCCCCAATCGCTAGCCTCCAGCCCGTAGAAATTATTGTTTCTGTTTTTGATAAGCGTCAGAAGCGTTCCGTCGTAACAGCCGATATCCAAAATATTCTTGTGTTCCGGATTCATTTCATTCAGAATCGCTGCCATTTTCTGTATCCGAACATTTTCAGCCAAGTTTCCCAGATTCTTCTTGTCACTATAAATTTTTTGATATATATTCCTCACAAAAGAAAGCTGATAGCATGCTACCGCATACTGCAGTACGGTAGTATCTTTCATTCATTTGATAATATTTTTTCAATGGCCTTATGTTCCGTTTCGGCCACTTTTTCCCAGCTGTATTTATTGAGAAGCATTTTTCCTTTTTCGTTCGCGAAGTCGCCTCTCTCAAACAATCTGATAATTTTCTGAGCCACGAGTTTATAGCTTCCCTTCGGAGAAAAATCCACTTCTCCGTTTCGATAGATCTTCATAAGCTGCGGCAGATTGTGCGCAAAGGCCGGTAGGCCGCAGCAAACCGCTTCAAGAAGGGAAACTCCGAAACTTTCACTCTCACTCACGCTCAAAAACCAGAAACACTTGGCGCTTTTTAGGATGTTGAATTTTTCGACTCCCGTTCGAAATCCCCAAAACCGCACGTTATTTTCCAGCCCCATTTCGTTTATTTTCTTTCTGAATCGCTTTTTTGTCGTTTCATCTCCTTCTCCCATGAATGCCAGCTGAAAATCGGGATATTTTCGTCTGACTATGTCCAAAACTTTGAGCATATCGTAGATTCCTTTCGTTTCGTTGATGCGTCCCATGAAGACAGCGTCAATTTTGTATTTTTCGTCCGGTCGGGCTTTTTCAATCAATTCATTGTCGATTCCGTTGGCGGAAAGTACAATCTTCTCCGGGCTGAAATATTTTTTAAGAAGATAATCCCTCAAGTCTTCCGAGATGACGAAAATCGCATCGGCCTTTCTCGCCATAGCAAGACTCATCCGAAAAAAAAGCCAAGCGAGAAATCGAATAATTTTGTTCCCCGGATCGCGCATTGGAACGATGTTATCAAAGACAACTGCCCATTTAATGTTTTTATGGAATAATTTGTAAAGATATGGAAAGAGCGTGAGATCCAATACTGCTGCAGGAGAGTATATGACATCGTATTTATCTTTTTTTATTTTTCTTAGATATGACAAGCTCCTCAGGTTCATTTTTAGGGCATACAGCATAAAACTAACCTTTGTCCATTTTCTCTCTGGATAACTTCTTAGCTCGGAAATGGTTTCATTGAAAGAATAAACATCTTTCCCGGCAGGTTCGATTTTTCTGATGAATTTACCCGAAAATAGATATAACTCGCACCCTGACTTGTTCAACTCTCGAAACTTCAAAAGCCTGGGAACATCAATTCCTTCTCTCCCCAGAGTCGCAAAATTTAAAAGTATTTTCATTGCGCAATCACGGGCTAATTTGATTATTTCTTTACTCTTACTGTAAAGACAACCTCTTCAAATCCCCCAACCCAATAGCACCAGACTCTTTCTGCGATGTGAATATTAAGGTTAGCGAAAAAATTTACCGCCCGATTCAGGCCCAGCGCAAGAACACTTCTTCCCCGGAGAGAATTCTCTCTGTTCATGAGCCAATATAATCTGATTTTTTCAACTTTGAAACGGGCTCTGCCGTGCCTTTCCGGATGATGCTCGTCAAAATAATCGAATAAATAGGTGCTGATGGCCGACTTGTGCCCGGGATGGAGCCAATTGCAGGAAAAATGAGGACATTTCAAGATTATTCGGCAATTATCTTCCGAAATTCTGTAAATTTCCTCGAGCACCCCAAGCGGTTTTTCGAGATGTTCCAGGACATGATTCATGATTATTTCCTCAAACCGGTTGTCCTGAAAAGGATAAGGGAACCGGCTCAAATCATGGACCGCATCCGGCCGGCACTCCGGATTGATGTCCACGTTCAAAAAACCTTCTTTTTTTTCTCTTCCGCAGCCCAGATTTAATTTTTTATAATTTTTTTCCATATGTCTAATCCCTCAAGGCACTTTGAAACATATTGATTAGGTTAGAAATAATTTTTTCCTGATTGAATTTTCGCTCAATATTTTTAATTATTTCTCCTCTGTCAAAACTAATTTCGTCCCGAACAACCATTCTCATTTTCTCAAAAAAATCCTCTCTTGAGATCGCGAGGAATCCGGTTATCCCGTCCTCAATGATATCACTCGGGCCGGGAATATTAAAAGCGACAACCGGAACGCCCATGGCCTGGGCTTCAAGAACGCTGTAGGGAAGCGTTTCCCATTTGGAAGGCGCAATCATCAAATCCTGTTGGCCCAAAATATGGGGAATAAACTTGTTTTCCACGTGCCCGAAATATCTCACGAAAGAAAAATTTTCGGCGAGCCTTGCGATTTCGTTTTCATACTTTTCGTCTCCGCTCCCGAAAATATTGAGAGATATTTTTTCTCGCAAATTATTACCTTGGCTTATTTTTTCAATGCAATAAAGAAGCACATCGATCCCTTTTTGTTCACCAAGCCGGCCGGCGAAAATAATATTCACCTTTTTCCTGTCAAAATCGATAGTCGATGGATTATTCCGTGCCAGATTTTCGATCGCTCTCGCAGAAAAGGGATAAGGAATCAGACAGCTCTTTATGCCAAACTTTTCCTCAATGATTTTTTTCGTGAATTGGTTGGAAACGTGAACGCACCTTACTCCTTTCAAGAGCCATCTATAAAGAAAGCTGGCATAGAGAAAATTGTGAAGTTTTGAGCGAAATGACTTTGTTTCGGGATAAACTATCGGCGTGTGTACGCCAACGATAGCGGGAGGCAGTTTTTCATAACCCTTGATTTTGAGCGGGAGAAGATCAACAATTTCATTCTTTGAATATATGAGATCGTATTCAGCAAGCGTGTTTTTCAAATTTTTATAACTTGATTTTCTCCAGCGCGCATCGCCCAAGCTTTTCTCTATTCCTTCTTCACTCTCCCTCCCGGCAAGATCGATTTTCCCGAAAAAATTTCCCCGCGTGAAAATATGAAGAACCCGGGCAAACTTTCGAAAGAAATTTTCGTCCATGGTCACGACATCCGCTTCGATCTCCCTCTCCCGGAAATTGCGGGCGAGCTCAATGAAATATTTTTCCGCCCCTCCTCCCTGCGTGAGAAGCGGAAGCATGAACAGAGCGATCCTAAATTTTTTGTTTTCCATGTACAAATCCTATCACTGAATATACAAACCCCACAAACATGAGATAGATGTTCAGGAGCGGAAGCAAAAATATCCGCGGATCGCGGTATTCCTCGATGAAAACGCGACCCGTGTAAGCGAAAGAATAAATTATAATAATTATTATGGATATTATATTTATAAAAGGAATGAAAAGCGCCAAAAGAAGAATCTCCCGGAAAAAATTTTTCACTATCGCCGAAACGCCTCTGATTCTTCCCGATGCCAGAAGCGCGCCTCTGGCTTCCGAGTGCTGTTTTTGTTTCCAGATTATGTCCCGGGGACCGAAATCGGGACTGGTGTTCTGGAGGTGGACGAGTTTCGCGTCCGTCCGGACAACTCTTCCCAGTTTTGAAATCCGGAATACCATATCCGCGTCCTCCCCGGCGCTCCTGAATTTGCCCCCGTCGAACAATCCCGCTTTTTCGAGCGCGGATCGGCGGAAACAATCAAACTGACCGTTTATTCCGGGAAGTTCCTTGCCGACAAACCGCGAGAAAAAACATTTCTGCCAGAAACCGAATTTTTTCCAGGCTGAATGCGGAAAAGTCGAGATGTGTCCGGCAGCCGCGACTTTCTCGTCGGAAAATGGTTTGATTAATTTTTCCAAAGCATCCGGATCCAATACCACGTCTTGATGAAGAGTAGCTACTAATTCTCCCTTCGCGCGCCGGATTCCATCGTTGTAGGATTCGGCCAGTCCCTTGTTGTCATCATGTATAATAAATTGATATTCCCGCTTGCCGGCTAAATAATTTTTAATAATTTCCCGCGACCGGTCGGGTGAAGCGTCGTCCACGACTATTAATTCATCAAATTGCTTCGTTTGTGATAGCAAGCTCCGAAGAGTTTCTTGGACAGTCGATTCTCCTTTGTAAACAGGCATTACTATGGAAATTTTCACCCCGTTGGAAATTGATTTTTCATCTTTTTTCATGCATTTGTTTTCCATTCTATACGGTTCCAATTTGACGTATTGATTTCTAACGGGGCAAGCTATTTTTCAGTTATATAATCCTCAAGAACCAACGCATCCATCCCTGTGGAAGAAAAAGTCCGGATGGCATCTTTGGGACTCATCACAATCGGTTCGCCCCGGTCGTTGAAAGAAGTGTTGAGAACGGCCGGAATGCCGGATATCTTTTGAAATTCGCGGATGAGCTCGTGGTATCGGGGATTGGTTTTCGCGGATACTTCGTGGACTCTGGCGGTTTTGTCCACGTGAATGGCGGACTGGATATCACGCGCTTTTTCCGGCCGGGTTCGGAAAGTAAGGAGCATAAAAGGAGAGGAATAATAATTTTCGAAATATTCCTTGGCATGCTCTTTGAGAATAGAAGGGGCAAACGGACGCCACGGCTCGCGATGCTTCACTTCATTGTTGATTTTGTTTTTTATGTGAGAAAGAGACGGGTTGGCAAGTATGGAACGGGCTCCCAGGGCCCTTGGCCCGAACTCCATCCTTCCGGAAAACCAGCCCACGATTTTCCCCTCGTATATTTTTCGAGCCACTTCGGCGAGAGACGAAATTTTCCGATACTGGAGTTTCGATTCCTTGAGAACTTTTTCAATTTCCACGCTTGAATACTCCGGACCGCCGTAGGGATGAATGATCGGCGCGCATGTTTTTCCTGTTTTTTGAAAAAATACTTCCGCCGCCGCCCCGAGAGCCGCTCCGGCGTCATTCGCCGCCGGCTGGATGAATATACTGTCAAAACAATCAAGCCCGACTATCTTCGCGTTCATGTCGCAATTCAAGGCTACGCCGCCGGCGAGGCAAATATTTCTGAATTTCGTTTTCTTGTGCAATGACTTAGCCACCCGCGCCACTGATTCTTCTAAAAAATTCTGCACCGTCGCGGCGAGATCTTTATAATTTTCAGTGATTCTCTCGTCATATTTTCTTTTTTGAAATCGTTTATCCAGTCTTTTCACCCAGCCGGATCTTAGGCGGTATCCGCCTTTCGTGAGTTCCGCTATTCCTTCAAGCATTTCCGGTTTCACATTGCCATAAGCGGCCAGCCCCATCAGTTTTCCTTCGTGGCTGTGCTTTTTGAAGCCGCAAATCTCGGTCGTGTTTCCGTAAAGCCATCCCAATGACTGGTTCGTCGGGACCGTCGCAAGAGAATGAATTTTTCCGTCCCTGAAATATCCGAAAAGACCGGCCGTGTTTTCCCCCACTCCGTCGAGTGAGATGACAACCGATTCCGAGAAACCGGAAAATCTCACGGCGCTCGCGGCGTGAGCCAGATGATGATTGACATATCGTAATTTATCCCAGGTTTTTCCCGTTCCGTCCAGTTCAAAAAAATATCTCTTGAGCCGCATCATTCCCATGAAATATTCGAGATAGGCTCCGTTTTCCGGAATCAATTTTCCCCAGTTTCCCTCCCAAATGTTGGTGAGAATATCTTTCATCCAGCTTTGAGGAACGCTTTCCCAGCCAACAGCAATGTAATCAACTTCTTTTATGGATACATCGGCCTGCCGGAGACAATATTCAATCGCTCCCTTTGGAATCATCCGGGGGGCGTGCTTTATCCGGTTGAATCTTTCTTCCTCGGCAAAGGCAACCGGCTTCCCGTCTTGGAGAAGGCAAGCGGCTGAATTTTCGGATATGGGAGCGGTGATGCCAAGAATATTCATAAAAAATATCGAAGTTTATGAGCAGAATGCCGATTTTTTGCTCATGCCCATGTTTGAGCTTGCAATTTTTGTCTAAAAAATTCGCTTCAGATTTGCGTCTCTAGAATTTTTTAGCCATAAAAATTGTCAAGCGAGTTTGGGTGAGTGAAAAATCGGTATTCTGCTTAATCTAATTTATATTCAAATTTGATATCTGCTAATTTTCTCGAATGTATTTTACTCTTATACCAGTCCGTTAGTGGCGCGAGAAGAAACGGCGGCATAACCGCGCACCCCAGGCTGAAAAACCAAAAGGCCGGGCTCCAGACATTTTCCGGCCGGTATTTGAGAAGCATTCCGATTTCCCGCAGCAGATATTTGTATCTGGCGTAATTTCTGATTTGAACGAGACCAACGTAATTTTTGGCGACATAATTCTTGATGAAATATTTTCGAAACGATTCAAATTCTTTTTTTGGAAATACATTGTCGGCAAAATCAACCCAGCTCTGGATCGGTGACTTATTATAGATAGACGAAACACTCCGGGACTGACTGGAGCGGATTCGAACCGCCACATTATAGTCTTTGAGAAAAACAACCGGATGTTTCTTGAGAATGGATATGAAAGGATAAACGTGGCAGGGAAAAATATCTCGGTGAAAAGGCGTGTCCATGAATTTCCGCCTCATCGCGAGCCCCGAAAGCTGGCCGGCCACGTCAACGGTGAGAATTATTCTATTATAATCATCGGACATCCTGACGATTTCATCCTTTTGGGGATTCATCTGCTTCGTCGCCCGCACCGGTTTCGTAATTTCTTCATCAAACCAAAAATATGGTCTTGCAACCGCTCCGATGCCCTCGCTTATATTAAAAGCGTTTACAGTATTTAATAGCGCGTCAGATCCGAGGATATCATCCTGCCCCATGAGATATATAATATCACTCGTCGCCTTTTTGCTTAAGCTCTCTAAATTTCCGGAATACCCAAGATTTTTTTCGTTTTGAAAAATTTTAATTCTCGGATCTTTGAAGGATTCAACAGCTTCAATTGTATTGTCAGAAGAAGCATCATCCTGAACCAGAATCTCGAAATCCTGAAAACTCTGCGACAAAATGCTCCGCAAAGTATCGCCGATATGCTCCGCGCCGTTATAGGCTGGTATTAGGATATCGAATTTGAGGTCGGGCATATCAATAAATAGCAACTAAAGAATAACAATTTTGAGCGAAACCATTGTTTGAGGCTGTGAATTTTTGTCCAAAAGTTTCCATTGGTCGTTCATCGGAGAGAGGGAAATTTTTGGCAACAAAAATCATAGCCGAGTCTGGTTTCGCGAAAAATTGTTATTCTTTGAGAACTTATCCCCGATTTCGCACTAGATACTTTGCCCCCACTAAAAACCTCAAAAAATACATCCCGCCCGCCAAAATCGGATGCCGCAACAACTTTTTCCGCTTCCCCTTCTCTGTAAATACTCCAAAATAGCGGTACCAAAAACCAAATTGTTTCTTGATGTCCGGATCGTCCCTTCCCCATTTTTCAATGTATACACCGACATTTCGGGAATAATATTTTTTCTTTGCCAGATATTTTTTTAGGCTGAAATATGATTCGTTGTGATAGAGTCTACTCTTGATCATACTGAATTCCCCTAACTCCTTGAGCCGCTTGTCCAAGTCCCAGTCTTCACAGGCATATAATTTCTCGTCGAATCCCCCAGCCTCCAAAAATTTCTCGCGCCGAACGAACCGAACCGCGTCAATCACCGTCCCGTCATAAAAACTTCTCTCGAAATTCCGCACCTTGGACCAAAAACTTTCGCCCGTGATTTTTTCCGGAATATATAGACCGACAATCTCTTTATTATTTTCCACCCGTTCCGCGCATTCCTCAATTACTTTCTCGCCAAGTTCCATATCCGCATCCAAATACAAAATATACTTTCCTTGAGATTGCCAAACGCCGTAATTTCTCTGCGCCGATCGTTCCGGTCCCCGGTTAAATACTTTCAGATTTAATGAGGCAAACTCTTTTTGGAGTTCATTGATAATCTCTACAGTCCTATCAGGAGAATAATTATCAACCACAATAATCTCTATATCCTCCTTCGGATAGGTCTGCGCCAAAACAGACCGAAGACAAAATTCGATATTCCTTTCTTCATTCTTTGTTGCTATAATGACGGATACAAGCATAGTGAATTGCTATATTATAGTATCGCAAGCCTTTAAAAAAATCCATTTATATGGCTCTCAACGGACAACAGAAAAATTTTATAAAAAAAAACATCCGCCACCTTCCGGTCTCGAAAATCGCCGCTGATTTGGGCGTTCCTGAAAACGAAATTTTGGATTATCTCAAGAAAAAATGGTCCCGGGAAAAATACGAAAAGTTTTTTGTGAGAAAAGTGGCACCCGAATCAGCTTCAAGCAAGAATATAGCTTCTTTCGGTTTCTCAAAGTTCTTTCAAGAAAATCGCCTCATTCTGGCTTTTCTGGTTCTGCTTGTGATCGTCGTCTATGCCAACGCTTTCGGAAACGGTTTCGTCTCCGATGACATCGCCGGATTCCTCAAAAACGAAAATATCGGAAATTTCTCCAACGTCACGGGAAACGCCATGCATTTTTCCCTGCCGAACTTTCTTCAATTTATCGCTTATCATATCGGTGGACTTCATCCGTTCACGTTTCGCATAATTAACATCTTCGCCCACTTAGGAGTCGTAATTATGATATTTCTGATATTGAGCCTTCTGGCCAGAAAAAATACGGCCATTATCGCCGCTTCCCTTTTTGCCGTCCATCCGATTCTCACCGAATCCGTCACCTGGATTTCCGGTGGAATTTACGCCATGTATGCTTTTTTCTTTCTTCTGTCTTTTTTCTTTTATCTGCTTTCTAAAAAACAGCCACGCTACCTGTACTATTCTATTGCATTCTATGTCCTGGCGCTCCTTTCCTCCGAAAAAGCCCTGGCTCTTTTTCTCGTTTTCCCGCTCTATGAAATCGCTTTCGGAAACCTCAAAATAAACTGGAAAAAAACGCTCCCTTATTTCGCCGCGAGCATTTTTATCCTTACTCTTCTCGCGACCCAAATCGGAACCCGTGTCGAGTCAGTCCAGTCCCAGACATATCAAACCTCGGAGGGATGGTATAATCCGCTCATTCAAATTCCGGTAGCCGTTGGCTCATATCTCGGTCTCATATTTTGGCCCCAGAAATTGTCGCTCTACCAGACGGAAATGGCCTTCTCACAAGGACAATATATTCTTTTTCTCCTTATCACTCTGACATTCCTGGGATCGATAGTCTGGAGCTATTTCAAAAATAAAAAAATATTTTTCTGGCTGGTGTTTTTCATTGTTGCGCTTCTTCCCACGCTTACGCCTTTCAAGATTTCCTGGATAGTAGCCGAGCGCTATGTCTATCTTGGCACGCTAGGAATCATCGTTGTTGTCGCAATGCTGTTCTCGAGACTGATTAACCTGAACGAAAACGCCAAAATGGTCGGTTATTTTGCGCTCATTCTCATCGTCGCTTCCCTTTCCGTCCGGACAATTATCCGCAATCGGGACTGGAAAAGCGAGGACACGCTGTGGCTCGCGACCGCGAAAGTGGCTCCCTCCGGGCAGAACATCCACAACAACCTGGGAGACGTTTATGCCCGGCAGGGCGACATGCAAAAAGCAATCGAAGAATTTCAAAAAGCGATTGAAATCAATCCCAATTACGCCGATGCCTACCACAATCTCGCCAACACCTACCAGCAGATTGGAGAGTTGGATCTGGCGAAAGAAAATTACGAAAAAGCCTTGAGTATCAATCCCAATCTCTGGCAGTCCTGCCAAAATCTCGCCTCGATCGCTTTCAACCAGGGCGACTTTGCCAAAGCGGAAGAATATATTGAAAAAGCGCTCCAGATCGATCCCCAAAATCCCCAGCTTCAGGAGAACTTGAAAGTGATTCAGGCAAAATCGGCGGAATAATTACCCTACGGCATTTATTTCCAAATAGACTTCTCGACAACTTTTCTCGCCGCGCGCAACAAATATTTCACATCCGACCAGCTTCTCGCATTGGTTATTTTTTTGGAGATGAATCTCGGGGTCAAAGATGTTTTGAAAATATCACGTATCATATTTTTGAGCTCCTCCGCGCTCATCTCCGTTTTCATTACCGGCTCGCGCTGGTCGAAACGGTCGTAATCTTCCGTGAGCAATAAATTGTTTTCCTTGCAGTATTTATAAAGCGGCGTTCCGGGGTATGGAATAGCGATCGTCGCCTGAAGAGAATCAATTAAACCTTTGCAGAACAAACTCTTAGCGAATCTAACGGTTTCGAGCGCGTCATTTTTTTTCTCCCAAGGCCAGCCGAACATGAAAGTGACATGCGGCTCGAGGCCGGCATTTTTGCACATCTCAAGAGCCGGCTGGATTTCCTCAACATTGAGATTCTTGTTTATCATATCGAGAGTCTTCTGGTTGGCTGATTCCAACCCGAAAAGAATCATCCGGAATCCGGCTTTTTTCATCAGTTTATAAATATTAATATCTTTTATCGCATTGATCCGCATGTTGCAGTCCAAAACAACTTTTTTGTTGTATCCTCGCTCAATCATTCCCTCGCAAAAATTCTCCAGCCATTTTCCGACTGGAAGCGTCCCGGAATCTTCCATTATTTCCTTAACACCCGATTTTATAAGCTCGCCAATTTCATCAAGCGCCTTTTCCATTGAACGAACTCGATATTTTTCTCCCGGAAAGAGCGTCGTCCAGGAACAGAAACTGCATTTCCCCCACCAGCAGTCGCGCGCGTTCATCACATAGGAGCCGGGAGTGTATTTATAGTTTCCATTCTTATAAGCATAGAGTTTCCATTTAGTGAGCTCGCGGTCAATTTGGGGCAATTCGTCAAGAGAATGTTTTTGAAGATCGTATTTACCGGTGTTTAATATTTGTTCACCATAGCGGTAATATACTCCGCCTTTAAGCTCGCCTTTGCCGGACATTTTATCCGCAATACTCGACAGAATAAAATCATAATCCCCGCCGCATATGATATAATCGACTTTGGAATTTTGGAAAGATTCTCCGGGTAGTGCGGTGACATG
>CAZFIH010000031.1:0-11832 GCA_964519445.1 uncultured Bdellovibrionales bacterium
AAATGAATAAAGAACGAAAATCTCTATTTTTTCCAAAGAAGCATTTTAGCGTTATTGCCTTGATACTAGCCTTAGTTCTTTTCTTTTCCATATTATCGCCGAATCGCGCCTTAGCAGTCTGTCACACCCCTACCTGGCCCATATTTCCGGAAAACGACTATAATCAGCAAAATTATACTCCTCGCTGGGATGTTCATTACAATCATTATGAAATGGCATCGATAAGTTCAAGTCTTCCGTTAGATGAAGTGATTAAAAGCGGGCGCATGCATATTCCCGACAGCGACCCTACGATAACGGATATGGGGGATTGGAGACTTCTTAGCCAATATTGGACAACTTATCAGTTAACCGTACCACCCTTGGTGGATGGCGATAGCGCGAGATTCGAGGCAAGGGTCAAGGCGCCTCTTGAAGAGGGAGCAATACAGGCCCGCGACCCGATGCTGGAATTTTCGGGTGAGAATGGGAAATCAGCCTTTGTCTACTGGATGGCAGATGACTGGGGAGGCGATTGGGCGAAATATGCCGCGGGAGACACCATGGTTGGATGCGTATCAGAGCTTGTTCAAGGTTTTGATGAATGGCATGTCATCGCGCTTGAAACGAAAAACTCAAAAGTATCCGTTTTTTATGATGGCCATGAGGTCAAAAGCATGGATTACGAGAATAATATTGGCATGCTCCATAGCTTGCGTCTCGGTTTTAAGGGCCGGGGATCAATCGATTGGGTAAAATTATACGAAGGTGAAGATTTGGCCATGACCGAAGATTTCAATATCGATGGAGAAACGAACGTCGAATTTTTCAAGGAGATATATACAACTCCCGATCCGGTGGTCATCATTCCGGGAATCATGGGGTCGTGGGAAAAGAACGGGGTGTGGCAGATTGATCCGATTTTCCATACGTATGATGATCTAATTGAAGCGTTCATAGCGGCCGGCTATGAAAATGATGGCAAAGAGCTTTCTGTATTCCCATACCAATGGCGGGATAGCAATGTTAAAAACGCGAAGATTTTGCAGGCGAGGATTGAAGATATTAGGGAAGAAACCGGTCGTCCAAAGGTGGACATCGTCGCCCATTCAATGGGCGGGCTTCTCGCAAGGGAATATATTGAATCGGACTATTATGAAAATGACGTGGATCAGTTGATAACCCTTGGCACGCCGCATCTTGGAGCGCCGAAGGATTACGTCACCTGGGAAGCTGGAGAATTTCTTGGTTTATGGGCGCCTGTTCAGAAGAAAATGTTTGAATTTGAGGCTGCCAAAAGCGGCTATCGAAATATTTTTGATTATGTCCACGGGCGACCGATTGATTCGGTAGAAGAATTATTGCCAACATATAGTTATCTTTTCGATGAAAGCGGTGAAGGATTCGTTCTTCGCGACAGCTATCCGGAGAATTATCCGAGAAATGAATTTTTAGAAGAGTTAAACAGTGAAGAAAAAGTGAAGCGACTGGAAAAGATTGAATTTTCGAAGATTGTCGGAGATGCGGTCAGTGATACAAGCACCGTTTCTGGATACAATGTTGTGGATAGTAATTCAGACGACCTTTGGCAACATGGTTATCCTAAGTATTTTGATATACCAGTGATGAGTAGAGAAGGGATTATTAAAGGTAGAGGAGATGGTACGGTATCATTGAACTCCGCTGAATCGACGAACGTATCATCTGACGAACTGCTGTTTTTTCAATCAGAACATGGCGAACTGGTCACCGATGCGCAAAAAAATATACTGGAAATCCTAACCGGCGACAAGCCAGCAAATGAAGTGAGGGAATGGCATGTTCCTAATTTGCTCCTGTTATTTGTTTATTCACCAGTCGATATCCAAGTAGAATCACCTGACGGAAAGAAAATAGGCAAAAATTTTGTAACAGGCGGGGAATATGACGAAATTGATGGAGCTTTCTATACTGGATTCGATACAGAGACCGAATTTATCACAATACCCAATCCATTGAATGGGGAATATAAAATTTTGACCCAGGGAACTGGGGAAGGAAATTATGCAATAGATACTTTGAAAGTTTCTGAAGATGCGGGAGAACTAAGTGGCTATCAGGAGTCGTCGGCAATGATTGAAGGAGAAGTCCAGCCTGGGGAAATTCAAGAAGTGACCGTACAAGTAAATGAAAATGAAATAGTATATAATCCTGACACAGAACCGCCGGTAATCACTATTTCCTCTCCGGAGGAAAAAAGTTATAATAATGATGAGATTCTGGAAATAAATTTTGATGTCCTAGACGAAAGATCGGGAGTCGAGAGCACAGGCTGGCATGTTGATAAAGATGGTGAGAAACTAAATTGGCAGGAGAAAAACGTCGATCTTTCACTTGAACATCTGGGGAATTATGTGCTTTGGGTTTCGGCAACTGATGAGAAGGGAAATTCATCCGAACGGAGCGTGGAATTTGAGATATCAACAAACATCGACGCGATAAGAAATAATGTCGACCATTACTGGGATCTTGATCGCATCAATACTCGGTACGAAAAGAGATATTTGGAGTTTAAATTAGATCAAATCGGAGAACTATTTGCCTGGCTTGAAATGTATGGAAATTCAAATATTGGTTTTTTTGCGAAGAGAATGATTACGAATAGTATCAAAACAATAATTAACTTCCAAATCAACAGTCTAATTTATCATATAAATCAGGTGACTCCCAGGTTGATTGACGAGAAAGCAAGTGAATTTCTAATAGAAAGCCTAAACGGTATTAAGTTTTAATTAATAAAAAACAGCATCATGAAAATATTTTTGTGGTGATGTTTGTAAAAAATTATGTTTTTTGGAGGTGCAATTTTAGATCTTCAGATTATAATATTTCTGCTCGGGATTTCATTACTAATTTCATTAATTTCTGTTTATTTTTTAAAACGTAAAGTTTTTTCCATTATACTTTTTTCGATTTTGACAAACGCCATCTTTTTAGCAGCGGAATTTACTAAATCTGATCTATTTGATTTCTATAACATCGTTTGGCTTTTATATTTCTCCGTCTTTGTCTGGCCTATTCTAAACATCTTCCTTATTGCCTACTACATCCGAACGAGACCGAAAAAATAAAAAAAACGAAAAAGACCTTTTTTCGGAAGGTCTTTTTTTGCGAGAAATAATACGTGACATTGATTCTAGTTCACTAGAGAAGGGTAGCGGATGCTGTGATTGTAAATAAATGCCGGTATTGTGTCCGAATGGGATGTATGATTTTTTTGTGCTAAAATGGATTTATGAAGAAAATATTCATTTTCGACGCGGATGAAGTGGTGCTGAAACGGGAAATGTATTTCAGCCAGCGTCTGGCAAGGGATTTTGGAATTCCGGAAGAGGAAATCATGAAGTTTTTCAGAAAAGAATACAAAGATTGTGCCGTCGGGAAAGCTGACTTGAAGGATGTCCTCAAGGAATACGTTGAAGTTTGGGAATGGAATGGATCAATAGAGGATTTGATGGAGTACTGGCTCGAAAACGAAAGAGAAATCAATGAAGCGGTGGTGGATGAAATAAGAAATCTTCGAAAAAGGGGATACGTCTGCTGTCTAGCCACGAACAACGAAAAATACAGGACCCGATATCTTCTCGAAGAAGTCGGGCTAAAGGATTTATTCGACCACTTTTTCTCGTCTTCCGAAGTCGGTTATCTCAAGTCAGAGGATGAATTTTGGAAATTCGTCCGAGAGAAAATCGGAACGGATGAGCAGGGCGGTATCGTTGTTTGGGACAGCGACGAAAAAAACGTTGAAAAAGTCAACGAGCTGGGAATGACCGGATTTTTGTTCACGAGTGAAGAAAATTTCAAGGAAAAAGTGAATGAAATAACGAACCAGAAAAAGCTAGAGCTTGAAGGTTGCGGGGAGGAAAAAAACAAAATCCGCTAGGAAAATCAAAGAGCAGCTTCAGATCGAAGCACGTACCATGGTACGTGCTTTTGTTATCAATAAGTAAAAAACGGTTGAGGTCAATTCCAAAGTCGTATTGCATAAATATAGCACATAAAAGCTATTTTTACCGAGCAATATTGACACGTACTGTTGTGTTATATTATCATTGCCTATCAGCTAAGAAAGAAGTTCCTGTTCTTTCATTTCGAATATAGGAGGATAGCATGATAGAAAGACAACTTCCGGAATCAGAGGTGTACGAAAAAGGTTTGCTTTATTGGCCATACAGAGAATCTCAAGAATTTGTCCTTGGCAAGATCGCCGAATTGGCTCCGCAAAGCGGAAAGTTATTGGATATTATGTGCGGCCCGGGGAATCTCTTGGGGCGAATTGCCAAGATTCGGCCTGATCTGAAACTGACGGGTGTCGATATTGACCCCAGATATATTCAACACGGTTGCGAAACGTATCCCCGGATTTCCTTTGAGAAAGGTGATGTGCTGACGTGGTCTTCTTCGTCTTTGTTCGACGTTGTAATTTGCACCGGGGCGATTCACCATCTTCCGTACAGCCAGCAAGAAGCGGCAATCGCGAATATCGCGTCCGTTGTGGGCAGAGGAAAGCTTGCAATCATCTCCGACTGCTACGTTGATGATTACACGAATGAGATCGAGCGGAAGAAGGCGGCGGCGAGACTAGGGTATGAATATCTTCGCGAAACCATCCAGAACGGGGCGCCCGACGAAGTGATCGCCTGGACGATAGACATTCTATGGAATGATGTCTTTTTAAAAGAGTTCAAACCATCTTTGGTAAAGCGCCTGCCGCAATTAACGAAATACTTCCGTGAGGTAGTGACTGTGAAAACCTGGCCTGCTGGAGAATCGGGATACGGAGATTATGTCCATGTTTGTTTCATTTAGAAAGAATTATTGTCCCTTTTTGATGTCCGAATGGACTCGCTGACCGAGAACGGTCTTTTTTTGAACAATATGGCGACATTGATTCTAGTTCACTAGAGAAGGGTAGCGGATGTCTCAAGGTGAAGGAAAATGATACTGGGTGGTAACGTACCATGGTACGTTACTTTTTTTATAAATCGGCGGTAAACTTGAATGTCATTCGGCTGTGAAAAAGGAAACCCCACCGCTGGTGTTCCAGGGTGGGGCGGGGTTAGGGGCGATGTTTCGGTAGGAGTTTTTGAGGCGTTTTTTGGACGAAGCCGTACTTCACGAATGATATTGTCGTCGGTATCGCACTCTTGCCTGCGAGAAATTGGCAGAGGCTGTTTCTGCAATGGTAAATTGTGACATCTTGTAGCAGTGCCCCGTTGTGATAGACGAGGATTTGCGTGCAAGGTGGATGATTGCAGTTTTCGACGAAGCAATTGGCGTTCTTTGGAGGGTTCGTGAGATCGACGGACCTCTGACTGAATGACCCCAGAGCATTCCTCTCGACTGCCGGAAATTCATGTACTTGAGCCATGTCTTATCTCCTCCATCCTAAATAGGTGAGTTTTTATGAATTGCGAACGATATCTTCGCGATGCGGACTCCTTCCTCGAGACTCTCCCTTATACAATTAGAATCGGAGCAGGGGAATGACGAGAAATTAATCTTTCGTCTCCCTTCATAAAAAACAACTTGTTGTTCCGGGGGCCGGGAAAGGCAATATCTGCATATATCCGGCACCAGCCACCACCTCGAAATCGGTCCGATGAGTGCCAGAAACATATGCGCCTCCTATTATCAGTTGATTTTAAAAGAAACAATTTTACTGCAATTTTATTGCCGGAAAATTCAAACTTCGTTTAAAGCACAGAATTGTTTTTAAAAGCCCCGGTCGTGCTGGAATGGGGCTTTCAAAGAGCTTGAACTAAAATTGCATTTTGGGGCTGTAGCCCCTCTAATTTTTTCTTCGCCGATGACCGGATAATCTCCAGACAGGATGGAGTCGAACACCAGTCGAATTCTACCCCTTCTGCGTTCAAGTTTGGAGCAGTTATCCTGATTCTGAACTTAGACCAGCGTTTGCACTCTCCAAAGTTGAAACACATTACTTTTCCGGATTTTTTAACAAGAGGTGAAGGTGGCAACAATTGCTCTTCAAAATCATTGAATCTTACTGGACTTAGTCTGTGAGAAAAATCAGTCAGCGGAACCACCTCCTTTCCTCAAAATTTTCCAGCCAGTCAGGCTAGCATGGATTTGACGGTGTGTCAACTTTGTTAGACATTTTTGGCTGAATGAAAAGAACAAAAACAAATCTATGAGAAAAATCATTGACTTTCAATGATTTCCTGCAAAATCCGGTTTTTGCAGGTGTTTTTGATATTGGCGTCATCTATTTGGTCGCAGATGGAAGAATCCAGCTTGTTGATTGCCAAATCCTTGAGGCAATAGTCTTTCCGGATGCCCTCCTCTTCGCCGCAGTCTGAAGCGGAAACGTCTTTCACGGGAGAGAGACTGCAAACTTGTTCGCAGTATTCGAAATAGACAAGGTTATTGGCGAAAGCTTCGCATTCATCCCGGCAGTGCTGGCTGGTGATATGGGCCAAAACGTCCCCGTTTGCGCTGTCCGTGTTGAGCGGATCGAAAGAAGCCTCGCTGTCCACTCCCGTTTCGTCGGGCGGGTTTTCCGAGTTTTCCGGATCGCCTTGTTCTTCAAGAGAAACGGTTGATTCTCCTTCCGGGCCGTCGTCGTCCGCGTCCGGAATCATTTTTTGGAGATCGGCATCGGTGCTTTGGCTGTCCCTTACGTCGGTTTGATTCTTACTGAAAAAAACAGGGTAAAGATAGAAATAAGAAACGGCCAGCGCCAAAATCACGACAGCGGCAATGAGATATAAAGTTTTTTTCTTGAGATTGAAAATCATATCCCGGTTTTGCTAATTTCAATAAGTTTCGGACAGGCTTATGTTCGTATAGTAATATCTCAATATCCGGCTCCAGCTCCATCCCGCGTTGGCGCGATCGACGGAACCGTAGCCGATGAGTCCGACCATGTGGTTGCCGGCCGCCTCCAGCTGGGACGTGCTCATTGTCGGATGCTTGCCGTACGGGTCGGAAACGGATTGGCACCACGGATAGTCGTCGGAACCCCATTTTTCTTCCCAGCTGCGCGTCCGTCCGTCGGAATATGAGCAATAGGGAGTGAGAGCCACGTCACCGTCGTAGGTGACGATGACGCCCCGGGTGGATTGGGCGGCTTTTTTGACGTTGGGATGGGCCGTTTCCCACTCGTAACCGCGGTAAATTTGCGATCCGGAGTCGCTTCTGATCCGGAAGCCGTATTTCATGTATTTGGTTGATGTCCAGCTCAAGTACTGATAACCGTACGTTCGGAAGATGGTGGTCATCACTTTGGTATGGTCGAAATCTCCGGTTCCGGTGGTTTCGCCGTCGCCCCATATGTATTGCTCCAGAGGCAGAATATTGATCACCCAATTGTTGCTGGAATCATAGTGGCGGATTCTGATTTCCCCCCGGTATTCGTCGTAGTCGGAGCTGGGCCGGTGGACGTTCATAATGAGGTCGTTGTTGTTCCCGTCGGCGGCGTCGAACTGGACTTCGTCCTTGATCCGGGTGCTGGAGATGGAATTGTAGACTTCGAAGTAATCGTCGCCGTCGTATTTCACGCGGGTCTGACTGCTTCCTCCCACTTGGGCGATGACGGTTCCGTTTTTGTTTTTGATGTTGTAGGTCTTGTTGGCGTCGATTTTGAAAGGCTCATCGCGCAGATCCGAGCTGGAATAGGTCCAGAGCCCGACGGAGATGTCGGGGCCGAGCCCGGTGTAGAGAACAGCGTCTTTTTCTGAAGATGAAACGGTATAGAAATGATCTCCCGAGGATGTATTATACAATCGGTATACGTCTGTTGCTCCGTTTATTCTTCCGTTATAGGCATAAAAAGCTACTCCTTCGTAGGAATATCCGGCCGCTGTTCCTTCGGTTGCTGAAGCAGAATAAAAATGGTCACCGGTTATCGGACTAAGTGATCGGTGGATAGGAATCGTTCCACTGACATTGGTTCTAAACGCGTAGAAAGCGATTCCTTCAAAAAGGTAGTCGCTGTGAGACGTGTTTGCAACCACGCTTTTTTCCGCTTCCGAGGCGGTATAGAAATGATCGCCGTTAATCGGACTGAAAAAACGATAGACGGGAGAGAGAGTGATGCTGTTTTTTTCTTCTACGGACGCCGTATAGAAATGATCGCCGTTTTGAGCATTGAAAAATCTGTAAACTCGAGAAGTTCCGTCGGCTTGACTGATAAAGACATAGAAAGCCGGCCCTTCGTAGGAATATCCCCATTGGGGATTGTTTTGAAGGGCGCTTTTTTCGGCTGCTGACGCCGTGTAGAAATGGTCTCCGGTTGAAGTATTGAAAAAGCGATAAACAGGCGAAGTTCCGTCGACTTGGGTGGCATAGGCGTAAAAGGCAACACCTTCATAAGTATACCCAGAGGCATTTTTTTCCACATCAGATCTGGTATAAAGATGGTCGCCCGAGCTCGAGTTCAGTGACCGGTAAACAGGAACGGTCCCGTCAACTTGCGAAGTGAAAGCGTAAAAAGCCGTTCCTTCGATGGCGTAGTCTCCCGGTCGAGCTTGTGCGTAAAAGGCGGTTCCCTCGTCCTCGTAGTAAGCCATAGAGGGTTCACTCCACAGAAAAAAGAAGCAGGCCGCGGCTGCGAGAAAAAAAAGTCGGGTTAATTTTTTGTTTTTGGACACTTAGTTTTCTTTGAAGTTTCGCTTATGTATTTTAGCATTCTTTTGCAATTTCAACAACAATTCCTTGATACGACTGCAGTTTCTTGGTATTATGTTTTCATTGCATAAGCTGGAATAAAATTTCAACATGCGAGACATTGCCATAAAAGTCGAAAACTTGTCCAAGACTTTCCGTATTCCCCACGAGAAGATCACCACGCTTCGGGGGGCTTTTGTGAATGCCTGGAAAATGAAAGGATATGAAGAGTTCAAAGCTCTTGATGACGTCAGTTTTGAAGTGAAAAAAGGGAATTTTTTGGGATTATCGGTCGGAGTGAGAAAGATTTGACAAAAATAGGATATAATGTATAATTAGTTATAACTATTTATACATCATATGCGTTAATAGCAATATCATGCAAAGACATCTTGATTCCAAAATTAAAGAGCATTTTAAAAAATATAGGCAAATTCTTGTCCTTCTCGGTTCCAGACAAGCCGGAAAAACAACTTTAATCAAAAAAATCTTCAAGGAAGGCGACTATTTTTTGGTTGACAACGAGCCGATCAAAAAAATTCTGGAGACATACGATATAGAAACCTATAAGACCTTGATAAGAAAAGGCGCGAGGGAAATTATCGTGGATGAAATCCATCTGCTGGAAAATCCGGGAAGAGCGGCGAAGATAATCTATGACCAGATGAAAGGCATAAGGTTGATTATCACCGGATCGTCTTCATTTCATATCAAAAACAAGACGGGAGAAAGCCTGGCTGGCAGAAAAATAGACTATAATCTTTTTCCGCTCACATTTTCCGAATATTTGAACCAGAAAGGAATAGAAAAAAAATTGAATTTCAATATTATTGAGAGAATAATCAATGACGCAAAATACAGCCCAAAAGACAGGGTTTATGCGTTTGACATAAAAAATGTGCTGGAGGGAGTATTGATTTATGGACAATATCCGCATTTAATCAATAATCCCAACGATGAAAAATATTTGTTGAATTTCACAGATAGCCTGATTTTTAAAGATATTCTGGAATTGAATTTAATCGAAAACAAAAAATTGGCTGCCGACTTACTCCGCTTGCTGGCTTTCCAAATGGGGAATTTGGTGAATTATTCCGAACTGGCGAGCCGGCTCAATTCAGATCAGAGAACCGTTAAAAGATATATCGAAATTTTCGAACAAAGCTTTATTTTGTTCAGGATATATCCTTACTCGAGAAAAAAAAGAAATGAGATCGTGAAATCGCCGAAAATATTTTTCTACGACACAGGGTTAAGAAACGCTCTTATCGGAGACTTTTCCGGTCTGAATTCCAGAAACGACAAAGGTGCGCTTTTTGAAAATTTTATCGTAAGCGAACTGATTAAGCAAAACAGCTATGCGGAGAAAAATTATAAATTCCGCTATTGGAGAACAAAACAAGGTTCGGAAATGGATGTGGTTTTGGAGCGTGTCGGCGAACTTTTCGGGGTGGAAATAAAATACCAAAGAAAATCGGCCAATAAAGCGTTTAACAACAGATATCCAAAAGCGAAAATAAGGATGATTACGGCGAGCAATTTTTATTAAAGCGTTATGAACAAAGAAATTGCCATAAAGGCGGACAATATAAGCAAAACGTTCCACATTCCCCACGAGAAGATTACCACGCTCCGGGGAGCTTTTGTGAATATGTTTAGTCGTCTTTACACGGTTGATTATAAATGCTATATTTATGATTATCATAGTAATCATAAATCAATATAATGGAAAAAGAGGCCATTTTAAGGGAAATATACGCGCAAAATAAGCACTGGAAAAACGATGAATCTTTTTTTGAGCATCAGACATACAGAAGAAAACTTTTCCGCGATCTGGTCAGATATCTTCCGGAACGCCAGATTCTTTCCATTGTCGGCCTTCGCCGAACCGGAAAGACAATACTCCTGAAACAGCTCATTCGGCATCTCGTGAGGCATGAAAAAACAAGTGCGAAAAACATTTTTTTTCTTAGTTTTGACGAAGCGCTCATCACGCCGAGAACAACACTCAAAGATTATCTGGACGCTTTTTTAAAAATCATTCCCAAGGAAAAATCAAAAGGCGCGAAGTATATTTTTTTGGATGAAATACAGTACATCGAAAAATGGCAGCATATTCTGAAAAGATATTATGACAATGAACCCGGCGTGAAATTTGTCATAAGCGGGTCATCGTCGCTTTTTGTCAAAAAAAAGACGACGGAGAGCCTGGCGGGCAGAATATATGAGTTCAGGCTGCCGCCTTTGGGCTTTGAGGAATTCCTCGAGCTGGCAAAAGCGAATCCGGCAATGCTTTCGGGATATCGAAAATACTCGATTTCAACGACTGAATCGAATTTGAAACACAGCCGGAAAAATTATGAGATTTTTTTCGCTGAATTCGGAGACGCACTAGAGGGGATGTTTGAGGATTATTTGCTCTACTATCAGTTTCCTGAAATGGTTTTGCAGGAAGACAAGGAGAAAATCAGGAAATATATTTCCGAGTCGGTTTATAAAAAAACCATAGAATATGACATTCCCAAATTGTTCGGCGTGGAAAAAATCGACGAACTCAAGTTTTTATTTCAAACGCTCGTGAATGAGAACGGATCGTTGTTAGAATTTAAAAATATCTCCAGCGAAGCCGGAATCGAGGAAAATACGCTGAAAAAGTACATCTCGTATTTCCAAGAAAGTTTTCTCTTGAATCTGGTTTACAATTACTCAAAATCATTCAGGAAATCAAAACGACTGCAAAAAAAAGGGTATGTCGCAAGCACGAATTTTTTTCCCGTTTTCAGGTTCGATTGGGATGAAAACACGGCACTGAAAGCGGAATATCTTGGATTACTGGCCGAAACATATATTTTCAATTTATTAAAAGAGAAATATCAATATGTCTCGTTTTATCGCAAGGGACGGGACGAAGTTGATTTTGTCGCAAGCAATGACCGCAAAAACGCTGGAGCGCACGCGCTTTATGAGGTAAAATACGCGAGTGCGATAAGATGGAATGACATAAAATTCATCGATCGGGTCGCGCGAAAGATATTCAGGACAAAATACAGGGTTTATTCGAATAAATTCGATATCGATGAAAAAAAGCTGATTATTCCTTGTTTCTTGATCAAGTAAAGCTATGGACAAAGAAATTGCCATAAAAGTCGATAATCTATCCAAAACGTTCCGCATTCCCCACGA
>CAZFIH010000032.1:0-11742 GCA_964519445.1 uncultured Bdellovibrionales bacterium
GAAGCTTGCGCTTGGGTAAACAAAAACCCCGAGCGTAAGCTCGGGGATATTTATTTCTCCAAAACAGCGCGGCAATTTCCATGATTAGGATTTGTCTGGCTTCTTCCGGTTTTGCCAGGCCCGGTGAAGCTACAGCCAGATTCCGAGGAGCGGGAGAATCTGCATTTGAGCTATGTTGAAAATCGAAAAGAAAATCAAAAAGCGCAGAATCGGCAGGCTCCACACCAGGCGGGGAACGGTGGACACGCCGTTTTTTTTGCCTATTGCCACAAAGGGAGCCGTAAAAAACCTCGTTCCGGAGGAATTGAAAGAAACGGGAGCTCAAATAATTTTGGGGAACACCTATCACCTTTGGCTGCGTCCGGGACGCAAGATTATAGAAAAAGCAAAGGGTCTTCACGGCTTCATGAATTGGGACCGTCCCATCCTTACCGACTCGGGAGGATATCAGGTATTTTCACTTGGCGGCTTCAAGGGCCGCTTCAATAATCCGGCCGCTGGGACAAGAAGCAAGGCGAAAGTTTTTGAGAATGGAGTCGAGTTTCGGGATCCGCTGGACGGAAAAAAATATTTTTTGAGCCCGGAAAAAGCAATTGACATCCAGCTTGCGCTCGGGAGCGACATAATAATGGTTCTGGACGAGTGTCCGGCCTGGCCGTGCGGACGGGAATACGCGCAGAAGTCGATGGATCTCACGACGAGATGGGCAGAGCGCTGTTTGAAATATTTCAAACAGCGAATGCGAAATGACAGCGCAAAATGCAAAAATAATAAAAAAATACAAAATGCAAAATACAAGATACAGGATATAAAAAGGCCGTTAATATTCGGAATAATTCAGGGAAGCACATACAAAGATTTAAGAATCGAATCGACCAGCCAGCTTCTGAAGCTTGACTTTGATGGGTACGCCATCGGCGGAGTCGCGGTCGGCGAGCCCCGGGAGAAAATGAAAAAGGTATTGGAATGGGTTCTGCCGATGCTTCCGGAGGACAAGCCCCGCTATTTGATGGGGCTCGGGCATCCGGAAGAAATTGTCCGGGCGGTGGCGGAAGGCATTGACATGTTTGACTGCGTCATTCCAACCCGGAATGCGCGCCACGGGACGCTTTTTGTTTGGCGCGAACGATCTCCTGATATTCGGTCGCTAAAAGGAAAAAAATTCTACTCAATTTACCGTATTCGGAATGAAAAATACAAAGACGACCTGAATTCCGTTGACAAATACTGTCAATGCTATACGTGCCGGAATTTCTCTCGGGCTTATCTTCGCCATCTTTTTTCCGTGGGGGAACCGCTGGCAGGAAGATTGGCGACCATCCATAACTTGAGATTCTACGCGGATTTGATGGAAATACTGCGCTCCGGCTAGACTTGGAAACTCGAAGCGAAAAAAAGCATAGAAAAAGGCAATTCGTATCGTGTGTTGCCTATAATTGCTTATTGTTTTATAATAATGTCAAGAGATACTAAACACATAAAAAACAAAAACATGAACGGAAAAAGAAAAACAAAGGGAAAAACATCCAAATCAAGCCCGGGCGTGGCCAAGTTCAATAAAAAAGAAATGAGGTTTCAATATTCTTTGGTGGTTTTGATGGGAATATTGATTTTTTCCGCTTTTCTTTTTCTGATTGTGCTCAACAAGTCTGCCAGTTATGAACTGAAAAAAAATGGTTATGGGAGTCCCGTAAGCAATCTCTCCAGCGTGAAGGCCCAAGGGAAAGCGACTAATTGTACTTTTGAAGATCCGTCAATTGATTTTATGCTCACGATGCCGGTTCAGCTGGGGGAGTGGATCTACAAAGCGGGTTATGTAAAAAGTCTTACGAATGACACTCTCACAAACCGCTACGTGAAGATATTTGTTCCCGTGACCAATGCCAGCCAGACGAACAATTTCGAAGAAAGAAACCAGGAGGTCGTGATGATCAGAAGAATGACCAGCGACGAATGGGAAAAAATCAAGGCCGGCTGTGAGAACGGAAACCAATTCTATTGCGAGAGCGCCGGAGAAAAACTTGCTGAAAACGACGGGACAGTATATTCTTATGTCGCGGAAAAAGAATGTCACGACAACGTGAAGGCTAAATGCGATCTCGCCGAAAGAATAGTTCAGAGTTTCAAACTGAAGTAAGCAAATGGCCTCGCAAGAGGCCATTTTATAATCATGGCGCCAATCTCTCGTTTTTCGGGGGGATTTGTGAAAAGAAAAATTGATAAACTCAGAAATGTGTTTTTGCTGGCATTTCTTTTTTTGATTGTCACGATTATTTTCACGCCCCTTATCGTCAGGCAGGGATTTTCCTTTCTTTCGGAGGAACTTCTTGAAGCAGCCATGCTTCTGGTTCAGGTTTCTATTGCCTGGAACATTTTTCAGCTCTACGAGGAAACAGTAAGAAGGCGGGAAAAAGAAATTCGGGAGCTGGAAGGGGAATACAGAAAAAGAGAAAAAGAGCTTCTTGAAACCTTCACCTATCTCGGAAAAGTCAACGTGCAAATATCACTTGTAAGGGAATTTATGCGCAAACTCAAAGCTCCGGAAAACAAACATGAGGTCAGGGAGAATATCGACGAAATTCTCCGAATGACGCTTTCCATCAGCAAGAGAAAATGGATGACTTTGCGGTTTGTCAGCTCCTCTGATTATCAAACGATTTCAGAATATTGGGTGAAAAATCCGCCCAACACGGAAACAAAAGACGTCAAAATCGGCAACAAAGATATCATTGAGGCGGCCAAAAAAGAAAAATTTTGCGCCCAAGGAGATTTTTTCGCTGTAGCCTCCGCCGGATCAAATATTTTGAATCTCCAAACCTTTCTTGTGTTTGAGGCCAATAATATCGACCGCGATATTCTGGATTTCTTGAGCGCGGCTGTCAACCAGTGCGAGATAATCCACACCCTTTACAGCTTGAGGCATGAAAAGTGAATTGATGGATTTTCTAACGGGGGTTGACAGGCCGTTGGCGAGCTGGTATCATTTTTTTGTGAAACTTTGGCAATTTCACGCAGTCAAAATTTTCATAGACAAAGCGCTTTTCAGGCCAGATTCAGTATCCAGCTGAAGGAGCATGAAAGGAAGTCGGGTGGAACCGCGGGCATGTTGAACTTTTTATGGCTCGTCCCGAGTATCTGATTTTTTCAGGTGTTTGGGACGAGCTTTTGTATTCTCTACGAATTATCCCGCCGCAGCGTGACCCCGCCGGGGCGGTGGCGAATCAAATACGAATATACGAATTAATTTCGTGCACTCGTATATTCGTAGAGCGAAGCGTATTGGTGATTCGTAAGCATAAATTTATGAAAAATAAGAAAAACGAGGAACTGATGGAAAAAATTGTTTCTCTCTCAAAAAGACGGGGAATGATTTTTCCCGGTTCCGAGATTTACGGCGGGCTGGCCAACACCTGGGACTACGGACCGGTGGGGGTTGAGCTCAAGAACAACGTCAAGAAGGCCTGGTGGAAATATTTCGTCCAGGAACGCGATGATATCGTCGGGCTCGACGCCGCTATCCTCATGAACGCCAAAGTATGGGAAGCCTCCGGGCACGTGGCCGGTTTTTCCGACCCCCTGGTTGATTGCCTCAAGTGCAAAAAACGCCATCGGGGAGACAAGCTCATTGAGGAGAAGCACGGCGTGGACGACGTGGCGGGCATAAAACTGGAGGACGTCCAGCCGAGGCTGATGAAAGAAAAAATTCCCTGTCCTGATTGCGGAGCGGTGGACTGGACAGAAGCCAAAAAATTCAATTTGATGTTCAAGACGTATCAGGGAGTGACGGAAGACTCCGAGTCCCTGGTGTATCTTCGTCCGGAGACGGCCCAGGGTATTTTTGTGAATTTCAAAAACGTCCTCGACACGACCCACATGAAGCTTCCTTTTGGCATCGCCCAAATCGGTAAAGCTTTCCGGAACGAAATCAGTCCCGGGAATTTCACTTTCCGCACGCGCGAATTTGACCAGATGGAAATCGAATACTTTCTCGAAGAAAAAGACTGGAAGGAGAAATATGCAGAATTCAAGGATGTCTGCTGGAACTTCTTCATTATGCTGGGGCTTGATTCGAAAAAATTGCGCTGGAGAAAACATGCGCCGGACGAACTCTCCCATTACTCCAAAGAAACAAATGACATTGAGTATGATTTTCCCTGGGGCTGGGGAGAACTCGAGGGATTTGCCTATCGGACTGACTTCGATTTGAAACAACATGAAATGCATTCCGGAGCCAAGCTTCGCTATCACAATCCGGTGACCGGAAAGGAATTCATTCCCCATTGCATCGAGCCTTCCTTCGGACTGGACCGGACGGTTCTCACGTTTCTCATTGACGCCTACCATGAAGAAGAGGCGCCGTCGGCGGCCGGCGAGATGGAAAAGAGAGTGGTTTTGAAGCTCCACAAGGATCTGGCACCAATCAAAGTTGCCATCCTGCCTCTTTCCAAGAAAGAGGATCTCACGAAAGTTTCGAAAAAAATCTACAATGACCTGAAATCACTTTGGATGGTCCAGCACGATGAAACCCAGTCTATCGGGAAAAGATACCGCCGGCAGGACGAAATCGGCACTCCCTTCTGCGTGACGGTTGACTTTGAGACGCTGAAAGACCAGGCGGTGACGGTGCGCGAGCGGGATTCGATGAAGCAGGAGAGGATCAAGATTGATGAACTGGCGGAATATTTGAGAAAAAAACTGGAGGAATAGGTCGTAAGGAACATAGGACGTAGGCTGTAAGTCAAGTCATAAAATATAAGTCGTAGGAATTTTTGTTCTTGAAAAATTCGAGCGTTTTTGAGGAGCAGGAAATTAAAGATTTAGGAGGAAGATTATGGGAACCCCCCAACAACTTCTAAGAGAAGCCCGAGAGTGGTTCAGGTCATTTCTTAGCCTATTTCCGGGAAAAAAAGAAAAATCTAGGAAGGAAGAAAAGTTTAGGGTGGTTTGGGAGTCAGGGCTGGTCAGATATGTTGTTGTGTCCGTTACCAAACCGCGTCAGTGGCGTCTTGAAACGACAGATGGCCGTGTATATGTATATCATATTGGCGATGAAATATTCTCCAGGCTTAAGCCTGGGGATGAGGTATGGATCAACTGCTTCGGAGAAATAAGGACGTGGGGATACTTATAGTTTAGATTTGGACTAATTGTCCCCGGGGCATGGAACTTATGCCCCATTCCCAATAGCGCTTGAATTTTTGTGACCCAATGTATCCATGAAAGAAAAACTTTTTTCAAGATTCAAAGAAGAATTAGCCCAGATATATCACATCGGATCGGCTCTTGCTGTTTTAAATTGGGATCGGGAAGTATATATGCCTCCAAAAGGTGTTTCCCAAAGAGCGGTTACGGTTTCCAATCTGGCCGGAATTTTGCACCAAAAGTTTATCTCTCCCGAATTCGAGAAAATCCTCAAAGACGTGAAAAAAGAAATGGATCGCGGGAATTTGAGTGACGAAGAGGCTGGTGTCGTAAGGGAAATCCGGCGGGATTTTGAAAGAAGCAAAAAAATTCCCACCGAATTCATCAAAGAACTTGCCAAAACCTGCTCCGAAGCCCACGATGTCTGGGCAAAAGCCAGGAAAAAATCTGAATTCAAAAAATTTCTGCCTTATCTCAAGAAAATTGTTGAACTTAAGAGGGAAGAAGCTGATCTGGTTGGCTATGACAATTCGCCGTATGATGCGTTGCTTGATGTTTATGAGCCGGGGCTTGAAACGAAGGAAGCATCAGTCATTTTGGACGATCTCAAGGATTTTTTAGTGCCGTTTCTTAAGAAGATTAAGAAATCAAAAGTAAAAATAAATCCGCAAGCGACGAAGGGGAATTTTCCGGTCGAAAAGCAAATCAAGTTTAACAGAAAAGTCGCCAAGGATCTGGGCTTTGATTTCAATTCGGGAAGGATTGATGTGAGCGTTCATCCCTTCGCGACCGGTTTTCATCCTCAGGATGTGAGAGTGACGACCCGCTATAAAAAAGATGATTTGTTCTATTCCCTTTTCGGGATTATCCATGAAGTCGGGCATGCGCTCTATGAGCAGGGGCTCCTGCCGGAGCATTTCGGGACGCCGCTTGGAGAAGCAATATCGCTCGGTATCCACGAATCCCAGTCCCGGATGTGGGAAAATATTGTCGGCAGAGGGAAGCCTTTCTGGAAATATTTCTATCCGATTCTCCGGAAAGAATTTCCCAAGCCCTTTCAGAATCTGAAATTCGAGGATTTCTATCAGTCTATAAATTACGTGGAACCGACGCCCATCCGAGTGGAGGCGGACGAGGTAACCTATAACCTGCATGTCATTCTTCGGTTCGAAATCGAGAGAGAACTAGTCGAAGGGTCAATCGCGGTTGAAGACTTGCCCAAAATATGGAATGACAAAATGAAAGATTATTTGGGAGTGCGGATCAAAAACGACGCAGAAGGAGTTTTGCAGGATGTTCACTGGTCCGGCGGAGCCATTGGATACTTTCCAACATATACTCTCGGGAATATTTATTCGGCTCAATTCTACAAAACCGCCAAGAAAGAAATTCTGAATCTCGAAAAAGAAATCGAGAGGTGTCAGTTCGGACATTTGAGAGAGTGGTTGAAGAAAAAGATTCATGTTCACGGGAAACTATTTCCAGCCGACGATTTGGTAAAGCAGGTAACCGGCGAGGGAATCAATGCCAGTCATTTTATCGATTATCTCGAAAAGAAATATTCAGATATCTATAAAATTTCGGTTTCGAAATAAATATAAACGATAATTTAACATCGGGCATAAATCAACTTTCGTATATTTGTAATTAATTCGCCTGCCTGCCGGCAGGCAGGTAATTCGACAAGAATTCATGCATTTTCGAAAAACAACTTTGCCAAACGGTCTGCGGGTCATCGCCGCGTCGATGAAAGACACGCAAACAGTGACGGTGATCGTGGCTGTCGCGGCCGGGTCGAAATACGAAACCAAAAAAATCAACGGCCTTTCCCATTTTCTGGAGCATATGCTTTTCAAGGGGACGAAAAAACGGCCGAAAACGAAGGACATTTCGGAAGCGCTGGATGCCATCGGCGGGGAATACAACGCTTTTACCGGAAAGGAGCGCACTGCATATTACGCCAAGGTGGACGCCCGGCATCTTCCGCTGGCCCTTGACGTGGTGAGTGATATCTTTCTCAATTCCAAGATTGACGAGAAAGAAATCGAGCGTGAGCGGGGAGTGATCCTTCAGGAAATCAATATGTACGAGGATACTCCCATGGCTCAAGTAGGCGATATTTTTGAGGATCTTCTTTATGGAGATCAGCCGGCTGGCTGGGAAATTATCGGATCCAAAGAGAATATTGCCCGCCTAAAGCGGCAGGATTTCATGAATTATCTCCAAAAAAATTACACTCCCTCAAAAACCGTGGTCTGCGTCGCGGGAAATTTGGGAACTTCTTCGGGTTCCTTTTTGGGAAAAACCGGGGATGCAGCCGAAAAGAAAGTTTTCCAAAAGGTAAGCGATATTTTTTCCAAAATGAAAAGAAGAAGTCCGGGAAGGAAAGAAAAAGTCATTGAGCGGCAAGCCGGACCGCGGATAAAAATAAAGAAAAAAAAGACGGATCAAGTTCATCTCATTCTTGGAGCGAGGGCGTATGATGTTTTTCATCCTGACCGGTTTGTTCTTTCCCTTCTGGCCAACATTTTAGGGGGAAGCATGAGCAGCCGTCTGTTTCTTTCCGTCCGGGAGCGGCTTGGCTTGGCCTATTACGTCAAATCCAGCTACGAAGGCTATACGGATTCAGGCTACTTGGCGGTCAGCGCCGGCGTGGATACGGATCCCTCCAAAGCTGGAAAGACAGTGAAAACGATTCTCGGAGAGCTCCGAAAAATAAGAAGAACAAGAGTGGGCAAAAAAGAACTTCAGAAAAGCAAAGACAATCTGCGCGGCAAGATGGCTCTTTCGCTGGAATCTTCCGACGAAGTAGCTTCTTTTTTGGCTGAACAGGAACTATCGAAAGAAGAAATACAGACGCCGGAAGAAATAATGAAACAGGTTGAAAAAGTCAGCGCAGATGATATTATGAGAGTAGCAGGGAAAATATTTGTGGATAACAAGCTAAACTTGGCTTTGATCGGGCCGGTGGATGATAAAAAGGGATTAGAGAAAATCTTGAGGGTTTAGGTTTTACGAAATACGAAAAGAGCGAAATACGAAACACAAAAAACGCTCATTTCGTTCAGTATGAACATTGTTGCTTACCCGTTTTCGCAATTTCGCTGGTTTCGTAGTTCGTAAATGTCGCCATATGAATCGAATCTTCGACATCTCGTCGGGGACAATTATTCGCACGATTTTAATCCTGCTTCTTGTCTGGCTTCTCTATTTCATCCGGGACATTCTGCTTCTGGTTTTTCTTTCCGTTGTGATTGTGAGCGCCATTGATCCGATTGTGGACTACTTCCAAAGAAGAAGAATTCCCCGCCCGGTGACGGTCCTTCTGGTCTACGTTGTGTTTTTGTCTCTCTTCGGTCTGGTAATTTTTCTTCTTATTCCCCCGATAACGTCCGAAATACAGGATTTGGGAAGGAGCCTTCCCGGACTCATTGAAAAGCTCTCCGGTTACTTTCAGGTTGTGAGAGATTTTGCCGTCTCCAACCAATTGGAGCAGAACATAAATGATTTTTTCTCTAATGCCGCCAGCAGGCTTTCGGAGATTGGAACCAATATCTTCAGCGGAACGATATCTTTTTTGGGCGGAATATTTGATTTGATAATCATACTATCGATTGCTTTTTACATGAGTGTCCAGGAAAAAGGGAGCAAGAAATTTTTCACATCTCTCTTTCCGAAAGTTCATCAGGAATACGTGGCCGGCCTCGCGGAGCGGATCCAATTCAAAATGGGGCGCTGGCTGCAGGGTCAATTGCTACTTATGCTTCTTGTTTTCCTTTTGACATACTTCGGACTTCTAGCTATCGGCGCTCCATACGCGCTGGTGCTCGCTTTCATCGCCGGCATACTGGAAATCGTTCCCTATATCGGTCCGGTTGTTTCCGCTATCATCGCCACGACCGTCAGTTTCTTGCACGGTCCGCTGACCGGTTTTCTGGTGCTGGGACTTTTCACTCTTGTTCAGCAGGTTGAGGGATACGCCTTGACGCCTCTTATCATGAAAAGAGCGGTAGGACTCAATCCGGTGGTCGTCATTCTGGCTCTCCTTGTCGGAGCGAAATTGGCCGGCATTCTAGGAGTCATAGTTGCCGTGCCCCTCGCGACGGTGTTGAGCGAAGTGCTAAACGACTTGACTCAGGCGAAAAGGGGAAAAGAAGAGAAATGTGCCTCCCAGGCACAATGAAAAAATCGCTGGCTGGGTCCATCCGGCGCGACCAGAAAAATAAAGGCAGTCTATGCGTTATGTCGACGTGATAATAATGATTATTGAAGCAAGCGAAACGAAGATGTCCCAGAGATTGTTCTTTGGATGAAATTCTCTCTCGGGCGCGAAATCGGGATAATGAACTTTGTGAAGAAATTGATGAAGTCCATAAACGGGTTTCAAGAATCTTATTTTGAGAAATAGATAGAAAAAGGTTGTGGCGTCCGGAAGCAGGGAAAAAAATATGCCGATCGCGATGCCCGTTAGTCGGCTGGTCTTGAGGCCGTTCCCAAAAAGGAAAATAATGACAGACACGATAATGAGTCCGATAGCAACATCCAAAATTCCTTTCCAGCATTCCCAAAGCCGGGATTTTTTGTTCAGGTAGTCGCCGTGGGGGAGAAAGTCAAGGATAAAGTGCAAGACGATTGAAAGAACGGCGACGACGTACGGATTTTGGATGTTCGCGCCGAGGGCGGCGCCGGATAGTATATGAGTCGATAAAATCATAAGTTTAGTTTCTCAAGATACTTAAGTTTCTTGGAATGAAAGGCAAGCTTTTCATCGTCGCTACTCCCATCGGAAACCTCGAAGACGTCACTCTTCGCGCTCTTCGCGTTCTCAAGGAAGCAGATCTGATATTGTGCGAGGACACGCGAGTGGCGAAGAAACTTCTGGACCGGTACGAAATCAAAAAACCTCTTCTATCATACCACCATCACTCTAAGCTCTCAAGAGTGGAAAAAATCATAGAGCATCTGGAAAACGGTAAGAATTTGGCGCTGGTTTCCGACGCCGGCACTCCGGGCATTTCCGATCCGGGAAATAAACTAATCCAAGAACTTTTAGATCAAAAGGTTCGACCTTCGGCTACCCTAAGGTCGAACCTTAGGATAATTCCAATCCCAGGGGCGTCGGCGGTGACGGCGATAGCGAGCGTGGCGGGAGTAAATATGGATAAATTCTGCTTTCTTGGTTTTCCGCCACATAAAAAAGGGCGTGAAAAGTTTTTTCGGGAAGTGGCGGAGGCAAAATACCCGGCTATTTATTTTGAATCCCCGCACCGGGTATTGAAAAACCTGGAGTTGCTGGAAAAACTGAAGCCTTCTGCTAAACTGATTGTGGGACGGGAGCTCACGAAAATGTTTGAGGAAATCAAACGGGGAAATATCAGCACGATTAGGAAATATTATGAAAGCAACGAGGATAAAGTGAAAGGGGAATTTGTAATCATTATAAATTAAGATGAAGTCAAAGTTTTTCATCACGACCCCAATCTACTACGTCAATGACAAGCCCCATATCGGGCATGCTTACACTACCATCGCGGCGGACGCGCTGGCGCGCTCTCATCGCGAGCAGGGCGATGATGTTTTTCTTCTCACCGGAACGGATGAGCACGGGCTTAACATAGAAAGAAAAGCAAAAAATGCGAAAAAAGAGCCGCAAGCCTTTGTGGATGAAATGACGCGGGAATTCAAGAATTATTGGGAAAAATTAGATATAAAATACGACAACTTTATACGCACGACGGACGAAAAACATAAAGCCGCGGTTCAAAAAGCGCTGCAGACGCTTTTCGATAAAAAAGCAATTTACAAGGGCGAGTACGAAGGTTTCTATTGCGTTGCCTGCGAGCAGTTCAAAAATGAAAGAGATTTGGTTTCCGGCAGGTGCCCCGATCACGACATCGTCGTCGAAAAAGTGAAAGAAGAATGCTACCTTCTCAAGATGGGAGGCGAAGCGCAAAAAAAACTTATTGAAAAAATAAAAGGCGACGAATTTCGAATTGCTCCCGCGAAGTATAAAAAGGAAATATTGTCTTTTTTGGAAGGCCAGGAGCTTAAAGATATTTCCATTTCACGAAAAAATGTTTCTTGGGGTGTTAAATTGCCGTTCGATAAGGAGCATACTACGTACGTTTGGGCGGATGCGTTTCTCAATTATCTAACAGGGCTGGGCTGGGATGGAGATAATAGTATTTTTCAGAGTCCGACTTCTCGCGGTAATTTTTCTAATGTTCGGCCTTTTCCTTCCTCGAGCGACGCTCTCGGAATTCCTCAAGGCCAAACCTTGAAAAATTCCTCAAGGTCGAATCTTTCTTTTTGGCCGGCGGATGTTCAGCTCATTGGAAAGGATATTTTGCGGGTGCATGCCACCATTTGGCCGATTATGCTCATGCATCTGGGGATCCCGCTTCCCAAAATGCTCTATGTCCACGGCCACATTCTCTCCGGTGGGAGAAAGATGAGCAAAACCATCGGAAACGTCATTTCAATTGACGAAATGATTGAAAAATTCGGTGTTGACGGAACGCGATATCTCCTCGCGAGCGCCGGAACTTTCGGCGAGGACGTGGATGTGACGATGGAGAGGATGGTTGAGAAATACAATGC
>CAZFIH010000033.1:0-11481 GCA_964519445.1 uncultured Bdellovibrionales bacterium
GCACTCGCGACGACGCTCACTTCTTTTGTGGCAATGCTGGTTCTTATCGTCTATATGTACCGCTTCTTCGGCTATCTTTTCCGCTTCACGAGCTTTTTGAAAATTCTCGTCGCGTCGGCGGTTTTATATTTCGCAAGCACCTTCTTTCCCGCTTCCGATTATCTTTTCATCCTCTGGTCCGCGATTCTTTTTGGAATCTATCTTTCGACGCTTTTTGCTCTAGGCGAATTTGGGAGTCGAGAATTGGAACTCGTCAGACAACTATTGAGCCGAAAAAAAAGATCTGCCTAAGAAACAATGGACAATAATATTGCTATAGCATAATTATTGTCTATTGTTAATTTGGCCAAATTGCATTTCGTTTCGTTATTCTTGTTATAAAACAAATAACGTAAAATAAATATCTCTGAAATCTAGAATAAAAAAATCCCTAAGGGGAATCAGTGCGATAGTTCGCGGGAAGCATGGGGATTCAGCCGCAGGTCGATAATTTTTATAATTACCCGCCTTACCTACAGCTTTAGACCCGGCCTACTGCTTTTTCTGTTTATTCCTTACGGCTTCTTTAATAACCTCACCACGTTCCACATCAGCATCGCGACGGTCATCGGGCCGATGCCGCCGGGGACGGGAGTAATGAAGCCGGCTTTCCTGCTCACTGATTTGAAATCAGCGTCTCCGCTGATTTTTTTGCCTTTCCCGCGATGAATGCCGACGTCGATGATAACCGCTCCCTTTTTCACCATATCGCCGGTGAGAATGTTCTTGACGCCGGTACTGACGACAATAATGTCGGCATCGCGGGTTATTTTTTTCAGGTTCCGTGTATGGCTGTGGCAGACGGTGACGGTTGCTTTTCGGTCGATGAAAAGTTCCGTCACCGGTTTTCCGACAATGTCCGAATATCCGAGTACAGCCGCATTTTTTCCGTCCAAAGAGATTTTATATTCTTCAAGCAGTTTAATGGTTCCGATAGCCGTTGCTGGAATAACGGTTGATTTTTCTTCACCGACCTGCAGGAATTTTCCGAAATTGTGGTGATGAAGGCAGTCGGCGTCTTTCGCCGGATCAATAGTTTCAAGAATGTTGTATTTATCCAAGTGTCCGGGAATGGGAAGCTGGAGAATTATCCCGGTAATATTTTTGCTCCGGTTTAGTTTTTGGATTTCGGTAATCAATTTTTCTTGGGATATTTTTTCCGAAAGGCGTATTTCTCTGTAACCAATCCCCACTTCCCGGCAGGCTTTCTTTTTATTTTTTATATAAATCCGGGACGCTTCGTCACCGCCGACAAGAACCATCGCCAAAACAGGCTTCTTTTTCATCCGGGAAACCTGTATTTCGAGATTTCGAAGAATTTTCTGGGAAAGCTTTTTTCCGTCGAGAAGCTTCATAAAAATAGTACGATTACAGCATACTGGAATACTGCAATATTTTTACGCATCTTTTATTTTGCTATAAATATCCTTTTTCCTTCAATTGTGTTATTTTTTTCCGAACCGATCCTTCAAGATCGATTCCGTGCATCTCGGCCATCTTGGCAAGCTGCAAAAATACGTCCGCGAATTCTTCTTCCAGTTTCCCCTTTTCCGCTTCCTGGTGCCTCAAATTCTTTCGGTTCACTTCTTTGGCCAGTTCTCCCAACTCTTCAACAAGTTGCGCCAAAGCCAATTGCGCGCTTCTTTCAATTTTATATTTATCGTCCATTTTGGTGACGATATCGGCGCAATGTTTTTGGAATTCTTTGGTTTTCATGTTTACATTCCTTTGTAGAGCGGATAATTTTCGCAAAGTTCTCTCACGGTCTTGGCGGCTTGTTTCATATTCTTTTTACTTTCCAAAACATCCGCGGTGGTGTTTCCGAGAACTTCCATGTCGGCCTCTTTCATTCCCCGGATTGTGACACACGGTGTTCCGAGTCGGATGCCGCTTGGGTCGTAGGGCGGCCGCGGATCGTGAGGAATAGCATTTTTATTGAGGGTGATGCCGACATAATCCAGCCTCTCTTCGGCTTCCTTTCCGGAAATCTTGAAAGGAGTGACGTCCATCAAAATCAAGTGATTATCTGTTCCGCCGGTTGAAAGCCGTAGGCCCCGGGCGTTAAAAATTTCAGCGAGCTTGGCGGCATTTTTGACGACTTGGCCGGCCCATTCTTTGAATTGTCTTGTTGATGCTTCTTTCAAGGCGACGGCAATTCCGGCAATCGTGTGCATATGAGGGCCACCCTGAAGACCCGGAAAGATGGACCGGTCAATAAGAGTTGGCAAATCTTTTTTAGTTGGGTGCTTGACGGGTTTCAATGGATCGGAGGGATCACCATTGCACAAAATCATTCCAGCTCGCGGTCCGCGCAATGTTTTGTGGGTGGTGGTCGTAATAATATCTGCAAGACCGGCCGGACTGGGATGAATCCCGGCGGCGACGAGTCCCGCGATATGGGCGATGTCGGCTAAAAGATATGCGCCGACCTCTTGGGCGATTTGGGAAAATTTTTGAAAGTCAACGTTTCGGGGATAGGCCGTAAATCCGCAAATAATCACTTTCGGCTTGTGTTTTTTGGCCAGACGTTCAATTTCATCGAAATCCAAGAAACCGTTTTTGTCGGTCGTATATTGGACAGAATTAAAGTACTTTCCGGTGACGCTTACTTTCCATCCATGGGTCAAATGTCCGCCGAATCGGAGGTCCATTCCCATGACGCAGTCACCTGGCTCGCAGACGGCGTTTAGAGCGGCAAAATTGGCCGGGGAACCGCTATAGGGCTGGACATTGGCGTGATCAACCTTAAAGAGCGATTTTGCGCGTTTTATGGCTATTTGCTCCACGATATCGGTGTATTTTTGACCTCCATAGTAGCGTTTTTGGGGAAATCCCTCGGAATATTTGTTGTTGAAAATGGAGCCCGTAGCTTCGAGAACGGTGCGTGAAGCGTACGATTCAGAGGGAATCATCTCGAGGCCCCATTGCTGACGGTCAAGCTCGCCGTCTATTGCGGCGTAAACGTCCCTGTCTTCTTTTTTGATGTGCTTGTATACTTGTTCGCGGTCTTTCATGAGATGATTTTTTTAACTTTTTATTTAGAGCGTTCTTATGATAGAATTCTAGTAAAAGAATAGGAAAAAAGCAAAGATTTTCTGCATTAGAAATTGTCAAATTTCTACCATGGCTAACTGGCATTTTCAACAGTATGAAAGAATCAATTCTATACGAAAAATTGGACCGGCAAATGGTGAAATGCAAGACCTGCTCGCACGGCTGTGCGATCGCTTCCGGGAAGCGCGGGATTTGCGGCGTGAGGGAAAATATCGGCGGGAAATTATACTACCTTCCCTACGCCCGGGCCGTCGCGGCCAACATCGACCCGATCGAAAAGAAGCCTCTTTTTCATTTCATGCCGGGAACGCGTTCGTTTTCTATTTCAACGGTCGGATGCAATTTTCGCTGCGGGAATTGCCAGAACTGGAATATATCCCAGTTTGGAAAGGAACCGGATGTCACGCGGGAAATGATTGAAGAAAGCGGCGAAAAACTTCCGCCGGAGGAAGTTATCAGGCTGGCCAAGGAAAACAATTGCCCCAGTATTTCCTACACGTATACCGAGCCGACAATTTTCCTGGAATATGCCCTCGGCACGATGAAATTGGCTCGAAAAGCCGGATTGAAAAACGTATGGGTGTCGAACGGTTTCATGAGCCGAGAGACCATGGAGCTTATATCTCCGTACCTCGACGCGATAAACATCGACATCAAATCGATGGACGGCAAATTCTATCGGGAGAACTGCGGCGCGCGCCTGGAGCCGGTGCTTGAAAATTGCCGCCGGATAGTGGAGAATAAGATATGGCTCGAGGCGACGACGCTTATCATCCCAACTCTTTCGGATGACGAGCGAATACTCCGGAAAATTGCGCAGTTTATCAAAAACGAACTGGGAGATTTTGTTCCCTGGCACGTGAGCGCTTTTTCGGGGGCCATTTCGTGGAAACTCCAGCATCTGCCAGAGACGCCGGTGGAAAAAATCAGGAGGGCCTATGAAATTGGAAAGTCAACCGGGCTGAAACATGTTTACGCCGGAAATGCCTATAATGACGATATGGAAAATACTTTTTGCCCGAAATGCAAAAAGGTCGCGATATCAAGATCCGGCTACAATATCGATAAATTTTATAAAAACGGAAAATGCGCCAAGTGCCGGGAACGGATTGATATCGTTGAATAGATCCACTGCCATATTAGCTTCTACGGCGGTGAATATTGAGAGTTTACATAATATTACGCAGTGTAACGCTAGGATTATGGATAAAAGAAAAAAAATTCTTCTTGTCATCGCTCCGGAAAATTTTCAGGACCATGAGTATCAGAAGACCAAGGAGGTTTTGGAAAAAAACGGGATCGAAACAGTGACGGCCAGCAAAATTTCCGGCCGCTGCCGCGGAGCTTCCGGAGCGGAAGTTGAAGCGGAATTGAAGCTGGAAGACGTCGATTTTTCGGAATTCGACGGTTTGGCCGTCATCGGCGGCGGAGGCTGTCCCAAAGCCTATTTCGATGATCCGCAAATCATTGAGCTGATTCGGGGCTTCAATGACCAGAAAAAAATTGTTTCAGCTGTTTGCATCGCTCCGATAGTGCTCGCGCAGTCAGGGATTCTTGCCGGAAAAAAAGCCACGGTTTGGAATGAGGACGGAAAATGGGGGCCGGAGCTGGAAAAGCACGGAGCGGAATTTGTGGACGAGCAGGTAGTGGCCGACGGAAACGTCATCACGGGAAACGGCCCCAATGCCGCCGAGGAGTTCGGAGAAGCGATAGCCAAAAAAATAAAGGAATAATATTGCAAATTTTTAATTATATTTAGGAATATTCGATTGTGAGATATTTGCGGTTCGTATATTCGTAGTAAATTCATAGTTCGTAGAGATTTCCATGATTCGATTCGCCGCCATCACTCCCCATCCGCCCATAATCGTCCCGTCAATCGGCCGGAGCAATTTGAACGTAGCCCGGAGGACCGTGAACGCCATGAAAGCCCTCGGAGAAAAATTCCGGGCGGTGAAAGCCGATACAGTTTTTCTCATTTCGCCCCACGGGCCGGTTCAATATGACAAATTCGTCATCAACTATTCCCCCACCCTGCGCGGAGACTTGAGCCAGTTCGGGGACCAGCGCAAATTCATTTTCGAAAACGACCGCGAGCTCATTGACGAATTGACGAGAACCGTCCGCGAAGCTCATCTTCCGATTGGGCTGGTTCGCGAACTCGAGCTCGATCACGGCGCCCTGGTTCCGCTTCACTATCTCATTAATGAAAAAGACGCCGGATACAATCCAAAACTGATTCATATGTCATATTCCATGCTGCCGATCAACTATCACTTTCATTTTGGAGAAGTCATCGGCCGGGTTCTTCAAGGCGCTCCCAAGGTGATATCTTTCATAGCGAGCGGAGATCTTTCTCATCGGGTGACGCCGGACGCTCCGGCCGGATATTCTCCCCAGGGACGGCTTTTCGACCGCCAGCTGGTGGATTTCGTCAAAAGAAAAAACGTGAAAGGCATTCTCGACTTCGATCAGAGCTTCGTTGAAGAAGCGGGCGAATGCGGATTGCGCTCGATTGTCGTTCTTATGGGAATTCTTTCCGATCTGCGCTGGGAAGTGAAAACCGCGAGCTACGAAGCTCCTTTCGGAGTCGGATATATGGTAGCGAGTATCAATATTAAATAAATACCAAATACCAAATTACAAATAACAAATAAATTCCAATATCCAATATCCAATGACCGGCAGCGAAAAAATTGTTTTGATAATTGAAGTATTAAGCACCGGAACTTATTTGGAATTTGGCGCTTGTGATTTGTTATTTCTATGATATGCACGTAAAACTGGCCAAAGACGCAATCGAAAAATATATCGAGACCGAAAAAACAATGCCTGTTCCGGAAAATTTGCCTCCTGAATTCTACAAGAAAAAAGGCGGAGTGTTTGTTTCCATTCATAAAGGAAAGGAGCTTCGCGGATGCATTGGGACTTATCTTCCTGCGCGCAAAAATTTGGCCGAGGAAATTATTGCGAACGCTGTCGCCGCCTGTTCAAGAGATTCACGCTTCAGCCCGATGGCTCCGGAAGAACTGCCGGAACTGACCGTTGAAGTCAATCTCTTGAGCGAACCGAAAAAAATCTCCAGTCTCAAAGAACTCGATCCGAAGAAGTACGGCGTTATTGTCAAGCGCGGCGACGGAAAATGCGGGCTTCTGCTTCCGGGGCTTGAGGGGGTGGATTCAGCCGATCAGCAGATTTCCATCGCTTGCCGGAAAGCCGGCATTAATCCCTGCTCAAAAGAGGATACGGAAATATATAAATTTGCCGTCCAAAAGTTCAGCTAAAACAACAAAGTGAAAAAAGATTATATTATACAAGTTGCTCCTCTTCTCCGCCTGCCTCTTGCCGGAACGCAGGTTTTTTCGTATTTGCATGAAAAGGCGCTTTCTTCCGGAGCCCTGGTGGAAATTCCCTTTTATCGCCGAACCCTTCAGGGTATCGTGATATCTTCCAAAAAAGATTTTCCGAGAAGCGGCGGAATGAAACTAAAAAGAGTGAAGTTGGTCATGGCCGAAAATTTCCTTGACAGCTGGCAAATTGAATTGGCTCGCGAACTCGGCCGGTATTACCTTTCTCCGCCGGGATTGTTTTTGAAATCCATGGTTCCCAAAATTCCCCGAAAAGAGACAAATTTGAATTTTTTGAAGAAAGGGCGGATCTTCCGAAAGGCGGTCGGGAAAAAATACTCGCCGGAAAAAAAGAACACGCTCATAGTCGGTCCGGCCAAAGAAAGATGGAATCATTTTTGCCCGGCGATTGCCGGCGGCATCAAAAAAGGAAAACAGATTCTTTTCGTTTTTCCGGAAATATTCGCCGCCTACGAAGCCAGCCGGGAATTAAAAAAAACGTTTCCCGCTCAAGAAGTACTCCTCTTTCACGGGAAATTGGCTAGAGGAGAATATTTTCGTCAGTGGAAGAAGGTGCGAAGCGGGAAGGCCAAAATAATTGTCTCCACAAAAGTGGGAGTATTTTTACCCTTTCGCAATTTGGGGGAAATCATCGTTGAAGAGGAACAGGATGCTTCCCACAAACAGTGGGACATGAGTCCCCGCTACAATGCCGGACGGGCTTCCCTTTTTTTAGCGAGAATCTCCGCCGCCGACATAATCTTCGGAAGCGCTTTTCCGTCGATCGAGACGTACCAACAGGCCCGGGCAGAGAAATGGAAAATCTTGAGGCTGGGGAACAAAATGGAAAACCAAAGAAATTTGGAAATCGTCGACGTATTCGAAGAAAGAAAGAGTTCCGACTTTCCTCTTTCAAAGCCTCTGGTTCAAAAAATTGACGCGGCCCTTTCGGAAAAGAAAAAAATTCTGGTTCTGGCCAAACGCCGCGGCTATTCGACCTTTTCAATTTGCGAAAACTGCAAAAGCCTTTTGAAATGCCCGGAATGCGAAAGAGCCCTGGTGTATTTCGAAGAAGAAAGCGTTTACCGGTGCCTCCATTGCTCCCATCGCGCCGATCTTTTCAGCGCTTGTCCCGAGTGCGGCGCGCACCAACTTTCCCAGTTTGGTTTCGGAACCCAGCTCATCGCTAAAAAAATGAAAAGACTTTTTCCTTCGGTCCGGATTTTGCGTTTTGACGCTGACAGCCTAAAGACACTCAAAAAATACGAGGAATCGAGAAAAAATATGGAGAACAATGAATATGACATCGTCATCGGAACGCTCATGATGCTCAAGATGGGCGCCTTTTTCAGTTTTGACTTGGTGGTTGCGGCTTCGGACGCCGATTTCAGGAGCGAGCACGAATTCGATTCGGCGGAGAAAGCGCTGGGAAGCTTGGTGACGGCCAGCTGGATGACCAAAGAGGACGGGATATTTATCGTGCAGTCCGCTTTTCCCTCTTCCGGCCTGCTCGCTTTCCTTGACAAAAAAACATACAATGATTTTTCGGACTCGGAGCTCAAAGTCAGAAAAAAGTTTTTTCTCCCCCCTTTTTCCCGGCTAATCAAACTTTCTTTTCGGGATTATTCGCTGAAAAAAGCGGAGACTGAAACACGGAAGGTATTTGACTTGCTGGTTCGAACTGGCAATAATGAAATAGAAGTTTCTGAACCGTATGAGCCGCTCGTCTCCAGAAAAAGAAAGATGTACTATAAAAATATTCTCGTTAAGGTCAAGCCGGAAAAGAAAATTGAAAAAACTCCCATATATTCTATAATCAGCGGACTTAGGAAGGGCTGGGCTATTGATGTTGACCCCGTCAGCACCGCCTGATATTCATTTTGCTTATGAACAAAGAGAATATCAAAATATTGCGATACCCTGATGATTTCCTGCGAAAAAAAGCAAGAAAAGTCGAGGATTTCAAAGACCCGAATATTGCGGGACTGGCTTCGGCTATGATAAGCGCCATGGAATCCGAAAACGGGATTGGATTGGCAGCTCCTCAAGTGGGATCTGATCTCTCTATTTGCGTTGCCAAAATTGACAATATCACTCATATTCTCGTCAATCCTCAAATCAAGTCGTTTTCCAGAAAAAAAGAAATTTTTGAAGAGGGCTGTTTGAGTTTTCCCGGGAAATTTTTTCCGGTGGAACGGCCGGTTAAGGCGAAAATTAGAGCGCGCGATCTCAACGGGAAAAAAATAAAAATAAAGGCGGACGGGCTTTTGGCCCGGGTTCTGCAGCATGAAATCGACCACCTCGACGGAATTCTGGTCATTGACCGGGCGCAAAAGTAATTTTTCAATGGATAATCGAAATTTGAAAATAATTTTCTTCGGGACTCCGCGATTTGCCGCGGAAGTTTTTAGGGCTTTGCTTGAGAAAGAATTTGAAGTTGCGGCGGTTGTCACCCGGCCGGACAAGAAAGTCGGGCGCAAACAGGATTTCGTTTCGTCTCCGGTGAAAGAAACAGCTCTTCAAAGGAAGATCACATTTTTTCAGCCGGTTGAGCTCGGTGATCAGAAATTTATTGACGATTTGAAGAAAATTCGGCCGGATCTCATTGTCGTGGCCGCCTACGGGAAAATTCTTCCTAAAACTATTCTTGGTATTCCGAAGTTTGGATCCCTGAATGTCCATGCTTCGCTTCTTCCCAAACATCGCGGCGCCTCGCCGGTTCAGTCGGCGATCCGGAAAGGAGAAAGGAAAACGGGAATAACCTTGATGCTCATGAATGAAAAAATGGACGAAGGAGATATCCTGGCGCAGGAAGAAATTCCCATTGGCGAACACGACACGACAGAAAGCCTAACCAAGAAGCTCGCGCGTTTTGGTTCCCGGATGATTGTCGAGTTTATTCCTAAGTGGACTGCCGGACAAATAAAACAGCGGAGGCAAGAAGGGAAAAAAGCGAACTACAGCCCGGCGATCAGGCGCGCGGACGGAGAAATTGGCTGGAACCAGTCGGCTGAAGAAATAACGCGCCAGTATCGGGCCTTTCACCCCTGGCCGGGAATATACACGTATTTCAGAAAGGACGGCAAAAAAACGCGGCTCAAGCTTTTGGAAATATCCCCCGAAAAGGAAAACGTCGCTCCGGAGAGCGGAACAGTCGTTCGGCGGGACGGCAAACTGGCGGTACAAGCCAAATCAGGGTCGGTTATATTACGCGAAGTCCAGCCCGAAGGAAAAAAAGCGATGAACATTCAGGAATTTTTGCGAGGCAACTCCCGATTCGTTGGGTCAAAGCTAGGCTGAAAAAAATCCTGCGTTATTACAGTATACTGTAATATTTTCCAAATAATATTATAATATTTTGTCGTTTCAAAAATGAAACAGGAAGAAAATCATCACAAAGTTTTTTTGGTCGGGTTTGTTCTGATTATCCTTGTTATCGCTTGGTTTCTAGCAAAGCCTTTTTTTTCAAATACTCGGGAAAAAAATATCACCGTGGAAAATCAGGCTTTGAGCGAAGAAATTTTGAAAGCGCCGTCCATCAGCGCTGAAGATCTGCTGGCCAAATTGAAACGGAAAGAAAAAGTTTTTGTCTTGGATATGAATCAGTCAGCTCCATTCAATGCCGGTCACATCGAGAAATCTTTTGACGTTGAAGGAAAAGATTTGAGTGAAAATTTTTTGGGAGCGCTCGGGATTGAAAAAACGTCGGACATCGCATTGGTCGGTTCCGGAGACGATATCGGCAAAGCGGCGGCTTCGGTGAATGATGTCATCGCCACGGGGTACGTAAACTGCCGCTATCTTGAAGGAGGTCTCGAAGAATGGAAAAGCAACGGGTTTCCGCTGGTTTCACGGTCCTTCGAAACGGGTGGAATCGCTGACCGGCAGAAAATATCGATAAAAGAAATTGAAGAAGAAACCGGGCTCCATCCGGAGATAATCCAATTTGTTGACGTGAGAAGCAAGGAAGATTTTGCCAGAGAGCATATTTTTCGCGCCACGAATATTCCGCTTTCGGAATTGGAATCAAGATACGGCGAGATTCCGCCGACCAAAAAAATAATTATTTGCGGCTCCAGCCAGGAAGAGGCGGCTCAAGCGGTATCCATTCTTTTTGACCTCAACTATTTCAACGTCTTTCAAATGGAAGGCATTCTTTCCGACTGGAAACAGGCGGGCGGAAAAACAGAATAACATCTTTTCTAAACAAAGAATTTTTCTATATCGGGAAGTAAAAAACATTCCAATATTCTCAAGAATATTGGAATGTTTTTTTTGCATGTATGCGTGGTTGCGCGATGCCTGTTGTCTTTATTTCACAACCGCCAGGATATCTTCGTTTTTGACGAGCAGATATTCTTCCCGGCCGATTTTGATTTCGTTTCCGGAATATTTGGAATAGATCACCTTTTGTCCGGGCTTCACTTTGATTTTCTTGTCTTCCCCGACGGCAATCACTTTCCCCTCTTGCGGCTTTTCTTCGCTCGTGTCGGGAAGGACGATTCCGGAAGCGGTTTTGGTGTCGGTCTTTGCCGGCTCAATGAGAACATTTTCTCCGAGCGGCTGGATTTTTGATTTACTCATAGCGTGAAAAATTACTATTTATTCAGATACCCACGAAAAAATTATATTCGAGGTTTCAGGATATGTCAATCTCTTTTTCTACAAGCGGATGTCGAAATTTCTCGAATTCGCGCTGTTTCGCTCCCCGGATACGGGCCTTTTCCTTCGCATGAAATAGAAAATATAAATTATCTCGAGAATTCCCAAAGTATTGAGAACGAGAATGGCTATAAACCAAATGTATTCGCCTCTCCGCGCCGCTTTCCAAAGAGCGATTCCCTTCCAGGCGACCGACCAGACTATGATCGCGAAAAAAATCCACGGATAGCGGATTATGAAATTGAAGAGCGGTTCTTGAGGCATAGAGACTGAATTTTATGAATCAAAACGGCGGCAATCAACAGCCGATCCGCGACTCGAAACACTCAATCATAATATTCGATTTTTGAAGTTTTGTAAACACGTTGTAGGGCTAACA
>CAZFIH010000034.1:0-11364 GCA_964519445.1 uncultured Bdellovibrionales bacterium
GATTCGTAATTCGTAAAGCCTATTCTCCGTATCTTCTCGCTCTTCTCGAATAGTCCGCGATGGCTTCTCTCGCGTGTTTGGCGTCAAAATCCGGCCAGAGGATTTCCGAAAAATACATCTGGGAATTGGCGATATCCCACATCATGAATCCCGCGCTCATGTGAGGCTCGCCTCCCGTCCGAATGAGAAGGTCCACCGGCGGCAAATCCCGCGTCATAAGGTGCTCCTTGATCATCTTTCCCGTAATACGCTTCACCCTGCCTTTGCATTTCTCAAGCAGATTATTGGTTGCTTCCACCAGCTCGTCGTCTCCGCTGTACGCCAAGAGGAAGTTCAAGAAATAATTCTGGTATTTTCCGGTCCGCGTTATGCATTTGCGGATAATTTTCTTCACTGCTTCTGGCAGCTGCTCTTCCCACCGGCCGAAAAAATTGACCTTAACCTGATGCTTGTGAATATCCTCGTTATCGAGAAGCCTCGTGAAATACCGGCGATAGAGATCCAAAAGGGCCTTTTTTTCCCGCCAAGGTCTTTTTTGAAGATTATCAAGAGATGAACCCCAGAAAGTTATGTATTTCACGCCTAAATCCAGATTGGCTCGAAGAATCTCCTCGAAATTTTTGGCTCCGGCTTCATGCCCTTCCCAGGGTTCGAGGCCTTTCGACTTCGCCCAACGGCGGTTTCCGTCCGGGATGATAGCCACGTGAACGGGAATTTTTTGAGAATTTTTTGACATCGCTTAAACAAAACCAGAAAACCTATGTTTCCGGCTTTAGCTTGAATTATGATACATTAAAAATAAATATTAGACAAATTTGATGTCCGGGAAACAAGGAGACAGCCGTAAGCCATGTTGCAGGCAGCAAGTTTCTGGAAAGCAGCCAGAAGCCTACTGCCTAAAGCCTACTGCTGGACCTACTGCCAATTCCCTGTTTCCATACAACCTATTCTATATTTCCCTTCTCACGATATAATCAGCAATATCCCTCAAGAAAATCTCCGCTTTCCTGCTTTTAAACTTAATTTCGGAAAGCGCCGTCTTAGCTTCTTCGGCAAATTTCCGGGCCAAATTCTCGGAATATTGGAGAGAGCCGGTACTTTTGATAATACTTCGGAAGCTTTCAATTTCATTCTTGTTCAAGCTATTTTTTCCGAGAAGCTCTTTGATCAATTTTTTTTCTTCTCTGCCGCTGAATTCAAGGGCTTTGAGAACCAGCAATGTCTGCTTCCCTTCCAAGATATCGGAGCCGACCGGCTTTCCCAGTTTTTCTTCGTTTCCAAAAATTCCCAGAATATCGTCCCGGATTTGAAAGGCTTTGCCAAGCGGCAATGCGTATTTCGAAAATTGGCCAAGAAGCTCGTCATCGCATTCGGCTAAAAGACATCCCAGCTGAAGCGGGCCCTCGAAAGTGTAGCGAGCCGTTTTTCCTTCGTGCATTTTGAGAATTTGTTCCTCATTTGCCTCACCCGAATAACTCATGATGACATCGATCATCTCGCCCGGAATCGTCACGAAGACGATTTTCTGAAGCTTGTCCAAAGCCTGCATAACCACTTCGTCCGGAAAATCGGAATTGAAAATGATGTCGCAGGCCATCGACGCCGCCATGTCCCCGGCGATAAGAGCCATCGAATTTCCGAAATGCTCATAGTCTTTTCGGATCTTGTATTTCCTGGCCATTTTTTTGAATTTCTCGTGCAGGGTATCCACTCCGTGCCGCGTCGCGTCACGGTCGATGATATCGTCGTGTATGAGAAGAAATGAATGCAGAAGCTCCACCGAGGGAGCGACTTTCATTATTTTTTCCTTCTCTTTCCCGCCGGCCGCCAGATAGCCGAAGTACAAAAAAGCCGGCCGGATTCTTTTCCCGCCCGCGAGAGTGTAGTCTCGTATCATCGTCACCGCTTCTTCAGCTATAACGTCAATTTCCCCGGCTTGCCTGATTTTTTCGGCGAAATATGCTTCGAGATGCGGTTCGAAATCTTTTTTGAATTTTTTGAGAATTTCTACAGCTTGCATTGAATTTTCCAATAAAGCGCTTGTTTAATAGTAGTGGTTATTTTTGAGGTTGACAAGAAGAAAAAACCCATTATAATATAATAAAGTTTTTAAAAAATACAATTAGAAGGAGTATGCATGACGGAAAACAGTCTTTCGGCGGATCATCTCCGATGCTTGGCTGCAACATTCAGGCCAGCCTTTCAAATGCTTTTTACTTCGCGTAGGCTATATAGAAATAGTCCGCGACTGCAAAAAAGACTGGGTGACTTTTTCCCAATAGGGCAAAAAGTGCCGGAGCACAAAAAGTTCCGAAGAGCGAATGTGCAGTTATGTGTTCTTGAAGGTTGGGAGTGCGACGGGATTGACGGTGTTATCCTGATGACCGTTTCTCTTCCAGACGCCGAGGCTCTTCGCCTGACCAGACTCATAGACCGACCTGGGATCTCGGAAATATGCAGTATCGTCATAAATGACGACGCAATGCATGTTACTCTATTCGGTGCACAAAGTCTTGCGCGATTCCTAAAGGAATCAACTGAATTTATCCGAGAAAAATTCCCGCACTTCAAGATCCCCTATGGTCTGGATACAGAAATCCTGTTCCGACCAGAAAAAGAATGTTTTCGGGCCTATACCCAAGCCTTGTAGTTTTGTAGCATTGCTCCACCCGCCCTCACTAGCTTTCACCTGTGAGGGTTTTTTATATAGCAAGCTTCCTAAACAAGCATAAATGACCCCAACGGGAGTCGAACCCGTGTTACCAGGATGAGAACCTGGCGTCCTGGGCCACTAGACGATGGGGCCGTAAACATTATTTACACTATAAAAATTCGCGTCTTTTGTCCACATAAATCAATCTTTGAGGAAAATGTTCTACTGCAAACAATCCAGCTCAACAAAAATTCTTTACTACAATGCTCTAGAGCATTGTAGTAGTATTTCGCATGAATTATTTTACACTACAAGTAAGATTCACTACCGTTATCTGTATAACGGTAGTAATTTTGCTTGTGCCTGCAAAAAATTCCCCAAAAGAAAAAGGGCCCGTTTGTTGAACAGAAAACTGTCAATCGGACCCCTCTCTGTTTTTTCGCAAGGCACACCTCCTTCTATAAAAGTATTTGGGAAGATATTTCGAATCTTCCGGGATGGTGATACATCTTAACTGCCACATCGAGCGGCAAGCTATGATGAGGAAAATGAACATAATACACTTTGCACTCACCATCATCGCCCATTTCCTTCACGCAAAGGGGCTTTGTGATATCCACACTCTGTAACAGTTCTGCAGACATGCGAACCTCCTCGCCCAATTTTTTACGCTGATCTTCTTTTGTTTGGATTACTTGTTGTAAACGCAGATGCTCTCTCTGGTTTAAGCCAGTAAATTTCTGACTTTTTCTCTTTTACTCCGTAGTTGGAATCTGGTCTTTTGAGGATCACCGTGATTTTTTTTGTACTAGCCATGACAACCTCCTTGCGCTATACCCAATTTGAGATCTCTCTCAACAAGGGATTTAGCAGAGGTAAGAATTCCCAAAAGATTAGCGACCGAGTCTACACCAGGCGGGTTTAAACAAGCCTGGCGCCATGCACAATCCCTGCGGTCGCAATACCCACCAGCAGCTTTTCCGAAACAATCGAAATTGCCCTCGCGCAGCTGATATCTGCGAACTTTTGGGGTAAATATTTCAACAGTGTGCTGTGGGCAGATGCCGCTTATGCTGCATCCGCCGAACCCATTTCCAGGCACTTCCCAGGTATTTATGCAACCCGGAATGATACAGCGATATTGCAGCATCTCGGATCACCTCCTTTGAATTCTTTCGTTCATCTTGAGCCAAGTGAAAAATCTAAAATTGACATAAATCCATCGCCAGGCCCAAGATAAGATATTGCGAAATTTATGAACGCATAGACACAAAAAGCGACCGCTTCAAAAGAACAATCGCTTCTTGGTTTTTGCAAGGTACAACGGTTATCCCCTATTCGCCCCGTTAAATTCACGAAGTGACTATTTAACCGGGTTATTATTACAACCGTCGTACCTCATATATTCAGTTTTTGGCTTTTGTCTTGGTGATTCTTATTTTATTCCTCCTGCAGAAGCTGTCAACACAGCTTATCCACAGGCTATTTTTTCTTTTATATATAATATTTTTCACTTATTTTTCCATTCTTCAGTTTGTCTGGGAAGAAGCCATTCTTTCTGCTCGGGATAGCGCATTATTTCCTCCGAAATTTTCTCCATCCGCGCTCCCTGGGAGCCTTTCACCAAAATCACGTCCCCTTCCTGAAGCATCAGCTGGATGGGGATTTTTGCTTCAATCGAAGTATCATAGCAGAAAATGTTCTTTTTGTCAAGACCAGCTCTTCCGGCTTCCATGGCGATAAACTTGGCTTTTTCGCCGACCGCGAACAAGACATCCGCCACTTCCGCCACTTTTCTTCCGATTTCCCGATGGCCAAGCTCACTGCTTTCCCCCAGCTCCAGCATATCTCCCAGCGCCGCCAGCTTCCGTCGGGCTTTTATTTTTCCCAGAATCTCGAGAGCGGCCAGGGTCGACTGGGGAGCGGCGTTGTAGCTGTCTTCTATGATTACGGTGTTTTTCACGCCGTCGATAATATTGAGTCTTCCGGCCGGAGGCTGAAAATCCCGGAGAGCCGTTGATATTTCCAGCAGATTCAATCCGAAATGGACGCCGACTCCGGCTGCCGCCAGCACTGAATAAATCTGGGGTTTTCCAACGGAGCGCATGAGGCGGACAGGAACCGTAGCGCCTTCGAAATTGAGCTTGAAGCTGATGCCTTTTATGCGACTCACGTCTTCGCCGTCATGCGCTTCTGTCTTTTCATAGCCGAAAAAAATATCAGAGGCTTTCAAGTCCGCCTGTTCCGAGAAACCGTAGAAAACCTTTCTCATATTTAGCTTCTCCGCCATCTCACGCACATCCTGGTCATCAAAATTGAGAACCGCCAGCCCTTCTTTTTCCAGAGCCTTAACCAGAAAACTTTTTTCCCGTGTTATTTGCTTTTTATCTTCAAAAAATTCGATGTGGCTGATACCGACAGTCGTGATAACACCCACTTCCGGTTTGATGAAATCCACCAGATATTTTATGTCCCCCGGACGGTCAGCTCCCATTTCCAATACCAATATCTCCGGATAACTCTCTTTCGATTCAAAAAAAACGACGCTGATTGCTCTGGCGAGGACCGATGCCCACTGCCATACGCTTCCTCCCCCGCTCTCCAGCCCCAAAACCGAAAGAGGCAGTCCTATTTCATTATTGTAGTTCTTTTCATTTTTTCTTACCCGAAATTTTGAAGACAGCAACTTATGAATAGCTTCCTTGGTCGAGGTTTTTCCCACGGAGCCGGTAATCCCGACGACCCGGGGTTTGAATTTCCGCAGGGCTTTGGCTGCCAGACAGCGGAGTATTTTTTCCAGAAGCAATAATTTCCTGGATTTTTCGTCCGAGGCGGATCCGCCTTTGTCGGACATAGGTGTATTCATAGATTCGGATCAATAGTAACAGCAGCCTTTCGCCGTTTGCCATTGGGGACACATTCCCGCTGACATTATTTCCACTAGCCAAACTAACTGCCAATAACCAACGTAACAAATGACTAATTCTTTTTTTTCTTCTTGTCCTTCTTTTTTTTGTCGTCTTTCTCTTCTGCCGGCTGCTCCTCCGGATTCTCTTCCTCCTTCGGCGCCTGATAAATGGAGACATCATGCGTGGCGTTGAACAGTTCAATGTCTTTCTGGCTATATTCTTCCGTAGGCTCGACGCCGAAATAATCTAGCATAAATTTGGCCATTTCGCCAAACGTCGGCGCGGCACTTGACTCGGCCCATTCCACATTCTTCGGATTGTCCAGCTTCACTAGCATCACGAACTTCGGATCATAAGCCGGGGCAAAACCCGCAAAAGATCCAATATGTTTGTTTTCTTCATAGCCTCCTCCTTCTTCTTTCGGCACTTGCGCTGTTCCCGTTTTGCCGGCCACAAGAAATCCCGGAACGCCGGCTCTTTTCCCGTGCCCTTCATTTACCACGCTTACCATCATTCTGGCCAGCTCTAGGGACGTTTCTTTGGTAATGACTCGTCTTTTTTCGATTGTTTCAAAGAATTGCTCTTTTCCATCCGGATAAGCAATTTTCTCCGCGACATGAGGCTGAACCAGCTTTCCCCCATTCGCAATCACGGAAAAAGCGGAGGTGAGCTGAAGCGGCGTCACCGAAATCCCCTGGCCGAAAGTCGCCGTATAGGCGTTTATGGTTCGGAGAGTCGAGAGGCCGGAAATACTGCCGGACACTTCCCCGATGGTATCGATGTCTGTTTTTTCACCAAAGCCAAAATTTTTAACATATTCGTGGAACCGCAGATTACCGAGCTGCTTCTCCACAAAAATTACGCCAGTATTGAGGGATTTTTCAAGCACTTGCGTCATTGTCTGCTCCCCATAGGCCTTTTCGTCAGAATTTTTGATTGTATAGCCGGCTTCCTTCACAGAGCCCGTATCCGTGTATTTCGTGTCGGATTCCACGACTTCCGCATCAATTCCGGACGCCATGGTAATCGGCTTGAAGACCGAACCGCATTCATAAGTATGGCTCACAACCGGATTGGCGAAAAGAGACATATCCTCTACCTGTGAAAATTCATTCGGATTAAAATCCGGCACGGACGCCATAGCCAGAACAGCTCCGCTATGCGGTTCGAGAACCACTATACTTCCCTTGTCTGCTTCAAACTTTTCAAGCGCCTTTCGAATAGCCATCTCGGCCCGATACTGAATGGTGTGGTCGACAGTGAGATACAAATCGGCGCCGTCTTGGGCGGGAACTGTCACCCTCTCTCCGATCGATATCCACCTTCCTCCCGTATCCCTCTCCTGTTCCAGTTTCCCCTCTTTCCCTTCCAGCTCCTTGTTCCAGAAGGCCTCGATGCCGTAGCGGCCTTTTTCCCTGTATCCGTCAGAGCCGACAAATCCCAAAAGCTGGGAAGCAAAACTTCCTGCCGGATAAAATCTCTGACTTTCCGGAGATGCGTAAACGCCTTTGAAATTCTTTTCCCGAATTCGGGCTATCTTGTCGTCGGCAACTTTGTGCTCGATTACGGCGTACCACCCGTCCGGATTGTCGATTTTTTCTGTAAGCGCTTTTTCGTCCAACTCCAAAATCGAAGCAATTTCGCGGGCCGTCTCAAGAGGATTTTCAATCTCTCTCGGGACGGCGTAAACAAGCCCCAGTTTTTTGTTCACGGCAACGGGGAAATATCCCTCTCCGCTGTCTTTCACGAATATTTCTCCGCGCTCGGGAATGAGATCTTCAAAAATTTTGTGCTGACCGGAAGCCAGATCCTTATAGTATTCGTGAGCCACTACTTGGAGAGTGTACATCCGAAAAAGAACAATTGCCGCTACAAACAGCACAAAAAAAACCAGAACATAAATCCGGAAATTTTTCAGAGAACCGCCGTATTTGCTCTTCAAAATATTTTTACCGGTCATAACAAATTCATACGCAAAAACCCGCGAATATGCAACGAATTTCCCGCGAATGAGAGCGAATATGAAAATGCCGAGATATTCTCGTTCTATTCCGTCGTAAATTCGTTCGGTGTTTCGCGAGCGCTCTATTTTATCGCCACGTCGCCCGGTAGACTGATATAGCTAATATCCATTGGTACGACCATGTTTAGATCCCTGGTTTTTTCCTCAATTTTGTACATCGATCTTAGCTCTGCCGCTTCGATCTGCAGTCTCTCATTTTTCTTCTGGAGCTCCTGAATATTTTTTTGGAGGCGGTCGATTTCAATTCCCTTGGTGGCCAGATTGTTCACTTCGAAAACATAGTATACTCCCAAAGCGCAAATCAATGCGACCAGAAAAAAACTCAAAGTAACCCTCCCGATTCCTGATCGGGTTTTCATAGCCCCTTTTCTTTCACCGAAACGCGCGGAACGCGAATTGGTGATTGTGACAAACCGGCTCATGATTTATCCGTCCCCCTGATCAAAAACTTTATTTTTTGTTTATTTTTATATTGCTATCTGCAATGGTTACACCGGCCATTGGCTGTTGGACGGGTTGTTTGCCCTTGGTTATTGGAAAAATCTTATGACCCATGACCAAGGATTAAACCCACTGCCAATGACCAATGCAATTTATAACCTATATCCTCTCCGCTACTCTCAATTTGGCGCTCCGCGCTCTAGGATTTTTCTTTATCTCTTCTTCTTCCGCCACAATCGGCTTTTTGGTGATTATTTTTAAGCTCCTCTCGTGGGAGCACTCGCATTTTGGGCAGTGGGGCGGGCAGACACAGTCACGCGATTCATCCCGAAAAAAATTCTTTACGATTCTATCCTCCAGGGAATGGAAAGTGATTATTGCCAGCCGCCCATTTTCCGAAAGAAGCGACCCGGAATTTTTCAGTAATTTTCGAAGATTTTCAAGCTCTTCGTTGACTTCGATCCGCAAGGCCTGGAAAACCCTGGTGGCGAAATGTATTCTTCTTTTTTTGTATCTTTGCGGAACCGCTTTGGAAACAATCTTGGTGAGTTCGCTCGTTGAGTCTATCTTTTTTGCCTCTCTTTCTCTCGCTGTGGCCCTGGCTATCCTTTCGGCGTATTTTTCTTCGCCGAAATCTCGAAATATCCGGGCCAGTTCTTTTTTTGTGTAGCCATTCACGATGTCAGCCGCCGTCTTTTCCTGCTTTTCAGGAGAGTAGCGCATATCCAGCGGACCGCCTTTCTGGAAGCTAAAGCCTCTCGTTCCGTCTCCAAGCTGGTCCGAACTCATCCCAAGGTCAGCGAACACGGCCTTCACGCCCGATTCGATTCCCGGCATTTCCGCAACGATAGTATCTAAATTGGCAAAGTTGTCGTTTACCCCCCGCCAGTACACGAATCCTAGTTTTCTACTCGGAACGCTTGCGGCTGACGAGGGGCGATCCCCAATCAGTTTTCTTTTTACCCCGCTAATCCGGTGCCATCCGGATGACGCTGGATCAACGGAGAAGCCTTTTTTCTGGAGCACTTTTTCAAAGTTCCGAAGCGCCCTTTTATCCAGATCAATCGAGATCAACCGGCCTCCCGGAAAGATTTTTTTGAGGATGGCAAGGGAATGTCCTCCGGCTCCGAGTGTCCCGTCAACAACAGCCATGCCGGGCTCCAAATTGAGATTCTTTATTACCTCCCCCAGTAATACAGGCTTGTGAACCATGATTCATGAAACACGCAACATGGAACACATAACTAAATGGAATTTCACTCACTCGCTTTCAGCTTATTGTTCCATGCTCCATGCTGTGTGTTATGCGGCCTAGTAGATTCCCAGCTTCCCGAGCTGTTCCGCGATTTCATCGGTGTTCTTTTCAGCTTCAGATTTGTATTTGCTCCATCTTTCGCCATCCCATATTTCCAGACGATTGTACAAGCCGGCTACGACAACGTCCTTTTTCAAGTCCGCGTATTTTTTCAAATAGTCAGGGATGAGAATCCTTCCCATTTTATCTATGTCCACATCGACCGCTCCGGCAAGCATCAAGCGCACAAAACTTCTAGTCCCCGACTCCCCCATCGGAAGACTGCCAAGTTTATCCGAAAGCTCTTCCCAGGTTTTCAAAGGATACACAAAAAGACAATTGTCGAGTCCTCGTGTAACCACGGCTTTCCCCGCAAATGCTTCTCTAAACCTGGAAGGAATGGCGAGGCGTTTTTTCGGATCGATATTGTGAGAGTATTCACCTATAAACATAATTTGTGATGCGAATCCGCGAATGAATGCTAATCAACAAATTGCGAATGGAACAAATATACGAAATGTTGCGATCGGCAACGCCTCCAAATAAATCTTCGAATTACTTTCTAGCACGGATTCGTATATTCATAATAAATTCGTAATTCGTAAAATAAGGGCCGAGAGTTTTGGCAGTTATCCGCAATTCTCTCTAGTTATCCCCACTTTTATCCACTTTTGAACACTTTTATTTCATTTTACGCCACCAAGACACATCCGTCAACACTTTCAATTAAAATAAAAAACCGCTTATAAAAGCGATTAGATGACTTATATACGCACAAGTTATCCACGATTTCAGTATAATTTGGTTATTTTCCTAAATTACTTCGAGAAATCAAGAACCTTTTCACCTTCTTCGACACCGGACAACACTTCGATCAATCCGTTCGTTCCCGCAAGTCCGGTCTTGATTTCCTTTTCCTTGAGACCCCGCAATTCGTCTTTAACCAGGACGAAATATAAATCATCTCTTTTTATTGCCGAGGACGCAAGGATAGCCAAAACGCCGTCTCTTTTCGATATTTCTATTTCAACCTCGGCTTTCGCGTTCGACTTCACGCATTCGGATGTTTTTCCCAGCTCAAAGAAAATCCTTGAATAAGAGTTCGGATCCGGGTTTTTTCCAGGATGATCAATTGAAGCTACGGGCAGTGTGATCTCTTCGCCAAGGAAACAATTGTTGAAAGTTATCACGGCTTTGTTTCCAATTGGAATTTCAGAAGCATCTTTTTGATCAACATACGCTTCGATCACATAGGCTTCCGGATTTATCAGTGAAAATGCGGTTTGCGAAGACGTCACAACGTCGCCTGTTTCGACGCTTCTTCCGGATATGATTCCGTCGTGGGGCGCGGCCAACCGGCTTTTCAGGCGCTGGTTTTTCAGCCTGTTCAGCGCTATTTGAGCCGCCTCCATATTAGCTTTATTAACATCAAAAATTGCGCGAGCTGATTTTATTTGCGTTCTTTGCGCGTCCAGGGAATAGCTGGATACAGTTTGGCTCTGCAATTTCTCGTAGTGCTCTAGTTCCTTTTTTAGGTCTGATTCGGCCCGGGTAACACCGGCTTTTGCCACTTCGAGTTCCGCCAAAAACCGCTTGACCTGATTGGAATATTCAGTTTGATCCAGAACCGCCAGAAACTGACCTGTTTTCACTTCCTGGCCGACTTCAGCCAAAACTTTTTCGACTCTCCCGGTTTCCTTGAAGCGCAATTCTGTTTCTTCGGCCGGTTTTACGGTTCCCTCAACCAATACGCTCTTTTCCACGTCCCGTCTCTTCACTTCAACAAATTCATACGAAGTTCCCGCTACCGATCGCAGATGGAAAAAAGAAATACTGGTCAAGGCAAGCACCAGCGTAATAATTCCAGCCGCGATCCATTTTTTTCTGAAAATATGGTAAATATTCATAATTTACTTAGATTCTAGATAAAATTCAATTTTTACAGAAATTCATACAAGCTTATACTAAAACGGACCAGCAAGTCAATATTATGCACTCGTCCATGACATACTTAACACCGAGGAGTGCCAATGACGTTAAAAAC
>CAZFIH010000035.1:0-10956 GCA_964519445.1 uncultured Bdellovibrionales bacterium
GGGTGATTGGACAAAATAATTTCTTTTGCTATAATTGAACAGCAAAGCCCCGTTTGCATCGCGTGGGTCAATACTAAAAAGAAACAAAAACCACTATACTAAATTGACTCAATCGCGTCGTCTGCTGCCCGGCAGATAAAAAGCGGGGTATTATATTTGGAAAATTTTTATAAATATTAAAATTAGAAAATGAAAATTGACTTGCGAAAACAGGGAGCTCCGGCCCCCCAAAAACCAGCCGCGCGGCCTTCGATCATTCGTCCATCGGCCCCAACCGGAGAAAATCAACAGCAAACAATCTCCAGAGCGCGAGATCTTGTAGCCCCGAAAGTGCTTGATTGGATTGTTATCGGCGCCATCTATCTTTTGGCGTTCCTAATGCCGATATTTTTCTTGCCTAATGTGCCTAGTATTCTTGAGCTTAATAAACAACTGATTCTCGTCATCTTGGGTGGAATCGCGTTTCTTTCCTGGATAGGAAAACTGGCTTGGGAAGGACGCATTCGAATCAAAAAGAACTTTTTGCTCATCCCCGTTCTGGTCTTGCTTCTTATTTTTTCTCTAAGCACTGTTTTTTCAACCTATCAGGATCAAAGTATGTGGGGTTCTTTTGGCACGGAAAGCCTTTCTCTCGTCACTATAATTGCCCTGGTTGCAGTTTTCTTTGTGATTACCAATAACTTTGACACCAGAACGAAAGTTTCGGGCCTCATTTTGGCTTTTTTAGCTTCTTCCTTTTTGGCTTCCCTTTTTGCCATATTTCAAATGTTTGGCAAATTTCTTTTTGACAATCCGGCTCTGGCCCAAAATTCCTTCAACACCGTTGGATCTGTCTATGCTTTTTCGGCATTTATCGGAGCAGCCCTGATTCTGGCCGTTGCCGCTGCTCTTGAAAAAAATCCCATGTGGATGAGAATAGCTCTGGTCGTTTTTTCTCTTGTTTTCGTCTTTGCTCTTATTGCGATCAATTTCAGAACTACTCTTGTTGCATTTTTAGTCGGAATGGCAGTTCTTCTTGGTCTCTCCATTGTCACTAGCGGAAACGAAGAAAAAAATCGATCGCTTATTTTCCCGATGGTTATTTTGACTCTTATCCTGCTCACCATCCTGATAGGAAGAAACACTTCCATTGTAAAAGTGCAGCTTCCGGTTGAAGTGGGACTGTCCCAGAGTGCTTCTTTTGATGTTCTGAAAGAAACATGGAAGGATAATTTTCTCTTGGGCGAAGGTTTTTCCAATTATGACCTGGCTTACCTCGAAGGAAAACCTCTCGAAATCAATCTCACCAATTTTTGGGGAGTCAGATTCAACGAAGCCGCGAGCCGGTTTTTCACGCTGGCAACTTCGACCGGATTTCTGGGAGCTGCTGCAATTGTTTTTCTCTTTGGTTCGATGCTGGTTTATATGTTCACTTCCCTTATAAAGCTTTTCGGAAAAAGAGAAAGGGGAACCTTTATCTTGATCGGACTGACCGCTGCCTGGATCTATCTTACGATTCTCCATTTCTTCTACGCTTCCAATATAACCATTGATTTCAGCTGGTGGATTGTTACCGCTGCTTTTGTGGTAATGGCTAATATTGTTTTTGGCAAAAAAGACGAACTCATCAGTGAAACTTCTTCGCCGAGGGTCTCCCTGATCCTTTCATTTGTATTCGTAGTGATCATCGTCGGCTTTATTTCTCTTATATTCCTTGAAGGGCAAAAATATGCCGCAGCCGCCTCCTACAATAAAGCTCTCGCCATTGACGCCGAAGGGGGAAATCTTGAAGACCTAGCGGGAAGACTGGGAGACGTCGTCAATCTTGACTCCTCGAGAGATCTGTATCATCGGAATCTTTCCGTAGCCCTCTTCACTCTTCTCAATCAAAGAGTAGCGGAAAAGGGTCTCGATAACCTGACAGAAAATGATCGGGCGGAAATCAGCAATCTCTATTTCGCCGCTGAAACCCAAGCCAACGAGGCCATAAATCTCAATCCGAAAAATCCGGATAACTACGTTCAGCTGGCTCAAATAAATCAGAACGTGATTGGCTCAAAGGAGGGAGCAGACGAAGCCGCTATAGAAACCTACAAAAATGCTTTAAGCTACAGTCCGAAAGATCCCTCGATACACTATCAAATCGGACAGGTCTACCTTGTAATGGCCGATCTTGAGACCGCCCGTGTTGCCAGCCAGCAAGCCCAGAACAATCAGAGACAGGTCGAGCTCCCGGCAAAAGCCAAAGAATATCTGGTTCTGGCCAGGCAGAATTTCGAAGATGCCGTCAAACTCAAAGATAACTATATCCCCGCCCATTTCATGATTGCTGTTGTTTTGGACAGACTGGGTGAAATTGATCAGGCAATTGCCAAACTCGAAGAAAGCAAGAAAATGAATCCGCAGGATGTCGGGATCCTCTTTCAGCTCGGCGTATTCTATTATCGATCAGAGCAGTATGATCCGGCTCTAGCGGAATTTGAACAAGCGGTAAGGCTGGCGGAGAATTATTCAAACGCCCGCTACTTCCTCGGCCTTACTCTGGACAAACTCGACAGGAAGAATGAGGCCATAGATCAGTTCAAAAAGGTTGAGGAACTCAACCCCGAAAATGAAGACGTGAAGAAAATTATCGCCAATCTCGAAGCCGGAAAAGACGCTCTGGCAGGAATCGAAGAAACACTCACAAATCAAGGAGCGGGAACCCAAACGGGTCCTACCGAACCTTCCATCCAAAGAGAACAGGAGCCTGTTCCGCCGGAAACGCCGATAGAGCCGCCGGAAGAAGAGACGCCGCCGTCCGAGGAAGAAGAGCAACCGACGGAAGAAACACCCGCCGGTCCTCCCGCCGGAACTACTGAACCGGAAGCCACTCCCCAAGAGGAAGAACCGGCCGAATAAATCAGCGACTCACTTCAAAATCCCCCCGTTTCATTCGGGGGGATTTTTTTTATTTGACAAAAAAATGATATTTTTGTAGATTATAGCTAGTCCTGAAGTGTTTGAGATGTCCGAGTGATCGGGCATTTTGTTTTAAGCTCTACGGATTACGAAATCCTACGAATGTACGAAATGCGAATTCATAAGTTCGTACATTCGTAGAAGCGAAGCGTATTCGTAATTCGTAAAGAAATACTATGGCTAAAAGAAAAAAAGCTAAATCCGAAGATGAAACTCAATCCGGCGGACGACTCGGTCAATTTGGAAGTGCCATCGCCCAAATCTGCGAAGAAAAGGGAATTTCGGAAGACAAAGTAATTGAAGCTATTGAGTCAGCTTTAGCCGCGGCTTACAAAAAAGATTACGGAAAAAGAGGCCAGCATATACGAGCCGAATTCAACGGGGAAACCGGAGAAGCTGATTTTTACTTGGTAAAAGAGGTAGTGGATAAAAATACCCGGGAGTTTGAAAGTGAAGACAAAGAAGATATCGAGGCTGAAGAAGGGGGAACTGAAAGCAAAAAAGAAAGACCTTCAGCCAAAAAGAAGGAAAAAAGGGAAGAGAAGTCCGTTTCCGTTCCGCAAGATAGAACCGCGGGCGAAGAAGAAGTGAAAATTCCACGATACAACCCGGAACGAGATTTGACGCTGGAGGAGGCCGGGAAGATAAAACCGGACGCAAAAGTGGGAGACATAATCGAAACGAAACTGGAAACAAAAGGGGACTACGGCCGGGTGGCCGCCCAAACAGCCAAGCAAGTCATTATCCAAAAAATAAGGGAAGCCGAGAGAGACGCCATGTATGACGAGTACAAACAAAAGGAGGGAGAGATTGTAAGCGGAACCATTCAAAGAATTGAAGGCAGGAACATTTTTGTGGATATTGGAAAATCCACTGGTGTTCTTTTCCCTTCCGAGCAGGTCGAGAACGAGAAATATCGCATTGGACAGCGGCTGAAGGTTTATGTTATGAAAGTGGAAGCCGATCCCAAGGGACCGGGAATCACCTTGAGTCGTTCTCATCCCAATCTGGTCCAAAAACTTTTCGGAATAGAGGTCCCGGAAATCTTCAGCGGAACGGTGGAGATAAAATCTCTTGCTCGCGAAGCCGGTTCCCGCGCCAAGATTGCCGTTGTTTCCAACGAAGAAGGGGTTGACCCGATAGGTTCGTGCGTCGGCCAAAAAGGAACCCGGGTTCAGGCGGTGATCGACGAACTGGGGGGGGAGAAAATTGACATTATTGAGTGGAGTGACGATGTGGCCAAATTCATCTCCAATGCCCTTTCCCCGGCCAAAGTCTTGAACGTAAAAATCAATGAATCTAAAAAAGAGGCAAAAGTGACTGTTCCGGCCGACCAGCTTTCCCTGGCCATAGGAAAACACGGTCAAAATGTGCGCCTCGCGGCCAAACTGACTGGCTGGAAAATCGATGTTGTCACTACCAGTGAGAAGGAAGAGGAGAAGGAGAAAGGAAAAGAAGAGGCGCTCGAAGACAAAAAAAAGCCGGGAGATAAAGAGAAAGAGAATACAGAAAAGACAAAAGAGTCAAAAAAAGACAACGAAGCAGAAACTGAATGATTTTCTAATTAGCCTTAATCTTCAAAAAGATGAATGCCGAACTTTACTCCATCGCCGCCTCGCTTATCGCTGTTGCTTTCGCGATTTATTTGAGCTGGAGAGTAATGCAGTTTTCGGAAGGAGAAGGAAAAATGGTTGAAATCGCCTCCGCCATAAAAGAAGGAGCAAAGGCTTATCTCAACCGGCAGTATACCACCGTGGCTTATGTCGCCGTGGTCGTTTTTTTGATTTTGTATTTTTTTCTGGGCTTAGCCACTGCTGCAGGATTTTTGATTGGAGCAGCAGCATCAGCGCTGGCCGGCTACATCGGCATGTACGTTGCGGTGCGAGCCAACGTCAGAACCGCTGAAGGAGCCAAGAAGGGACTTTCTCGCGCTCTCGATGTGGCCTTCAAGAGCGGATCGGTAACGGGACTCTTGGTTATCGGCCTCGGGCTTTTGGTGGTTTCCGGGTTTTATTTTCTTACTCATGATCTCAAGGCACTAATTGGCGTCGGGTTTGGAGGGAGTCTGATTAGCGTTTTCGCCCGGCTCGGCGGGGGAATTTTCACCAAAGCCGCCGATGTGGGAGCCGACTTGGTCGGCAAGATTGAGGCTGATATTCCGGAAGACGATCCGCGCAATCCGGCCGTCATTGCTGATAACGTGGGTGACAATGTCGGCGACTGCGCCGGAATGGCGGCGGATCTCTTTGAGACTTACGCCGTCACGGCTATTGCCGCCATGATTTTGGGATCACTTACTTTCACCGCCTTTCCGAACGCCGTTTTATATCCTCTTCTCATTGGATCTGTTTCCATCGTCACCTCCATCATTGGAATATTTTTCGTTCGATTGAGTCCGCATGCCAAGGGGCCGCAAAATATCATGGGGGCTCTCTATAAAGGTCTCATTGTATCCTCTCTTCTGTCCTTGATAGCCTATTATCCGCTTACTAAAATCCTAATGGAAGAGAACGGACTCTATGATTTCAACAATTTGTATTTCGCTTCGCTAGTCGGACTTATCGTAACCGCCGGGATGGTTGTCGTTACTGAATACTACACTTCCAAGAAGTACCGACCGGTGCAAGAAATTGCCAAATCTTCCAAAACCGGCCACGCGACCAATATAATTATGGGCCTGGCCATGGGCCTGGAATCAACGGCTGTTCCCGTCGTTCTCATTGTCGCCGGAATCTTGGCTTCGTTTTGGCTGGCCGGCCTCTACGGCGTAGCCGTGGCCGTCATGAGTATGCTTTCAATGACCGGCATTATCGTAGCCATAGACTCCTTCGGACCCGTCACCGACAATGCCGGGGGTATTGCCGAAATGTCCGGAATGGATGAAAGTGTTCGAAAAGTGACGGATGCTTTGGATGCTGTCGGGAACACCACCAAGGCCGTTACCAAAGGCTACGCCATTGCTTCGGCCGGACTGGCTGCGGTGGTTCTTTTCGCTTCTTATGTTCAAGAGCTTGCCGAGAGAGGAGCCGAAAATATTTTGTTTCAACTTGATGATGTCAACGTGCTGGCCGGCCTTTTTATCGGCGGTCTTATACCATACCTCTTTGGATCAATCAGTATGCGGGCGGTTTCCAAGGCAGCTAGCGCCGTTGTCGAGGAAGTCCGCCGGCAATTCCGGGAAATAAAAGGGCTTCTTGAAGGCACTGCCAAACCTGACTATGCCACGAGCGTGGACATTGTCACTCGGGCCGCCATAAGAGAAATGATTGTTCCGGCGCTTCTGCCGGTGGCCGCTCCGATTCTGGTGGGTTTTCTTCTGGGACCGGCCGCCTTGGGAGGCTTGCTGGTCGGATCCATCATAACCGGACTTTTTGTGGCCATCTCAATGACTTCGGGAGGCGGTGCCTGGGACAACGCCAAAAAATACATCGAAGAGGGCCATCATGGCGGTAAGGGTTCCCCGGCTCATCAAGCCGCTGTAACCGGAGATACGGTGGGTGATCCTTATAAAGACACAGCCGGACCGGCCATCAATCCGATGATCAAGATCATAAATATCGTGGCTCTTCTCATTGCCGGATTCATAATCTAAAAAATGAATTAATTTTGACAATTTTCAATGCAAATTCAAAAACTGCCCGACTCTCAAGTTGAAATAAAGGTTTCCGTTTCTGCCGACGAGCTGGAAAAGTTTGTAGAGGAAACCGTCAGAGAGCTGGGCAAAGACATCGATGTTCCCGGCTTTCGCCCCGGGAAAGCGCCGAGAAAAATAGTGGAGCAGAAAGTGGGAAGTCAAAAGATCCTGGCGCAAGCCGCCGAAAAAGCAGTCAAAAAATCATACGTCGATTCAATCGTCAAGAATAAAATTGAAGCTGTCGGCGAACCAAAGATAACCATAACCAAAATCGCCTCGGGAAACGATCTTGAATATAAGGCCCTTGTAAGCGTCATGCCAAAAATTACGCTCGGCAACTACCGAAAGCAAATTGAATCAGTTGAGAAAAAAGAACCCGAAGACATAAAGCCGGAGGACGTTCAGAAAGAAATTGAAAGCCTTCAGAAAAGCCGGGCTAAGCTGGTGACCATCTCACGAGAAGCGAAAAAAGGGGATCGCGTCGAAATCGATTTTGAGGTGCTGGCTGAAGGGAAAACTATCGAAGGCGGAAAAAGTCTCAATCACCCCCTTACAATTGGAGAAAAATTTTTCATTCCCGGTTTCGAAGAAAACCTGATTGGAATGAAGGCCAACGATACGAAAGAGTTCGAGCTCATTTTCCCCAAGGATTATCACAGAAAAGAGCTAGCGGAGAAACCAGCCCGGTTCACGGTAAAAGTGAACCTCGTGCAGGAAAAAATTCTTCCCGATCTCGATGACGAATTCGCCAAAAGCCTGGGTCAATTTGAAAATCTTGAAAGTCTGAAGAGTAGTATCAAAGAGGGGCTCCGGGAGGAACGGAAAAAAAGGAATGCTGAAAAGCGGAGAAATGACATCATCGAAAAAATAATAAGCGAAGTGCGGGTTGAGATTCCCCAAATCCTCATGGAAGCTGAACTGGACAAGATGATGAGCGAATTCGAAGGAAATATTTCCAGCATGGGAATGAATCTTGATCAGTATTTGGAAAATATTCAAAAGAAACGCGAACAAGTGAGGAATAGCTGGAAAAATACCGCCCGAAAAAGGGTTTTGGCCGCCCTCGCTCTTCAGGAAATAGCCCGAGAGGAAAATATTACCGTCGAGAGTTCCGAAATCGAGAAAGAAATGAACAAAACTCTAGCCCATTTCAAGTCCCAGGGAGACATTAAAAAGAATCTCGACATGGAAAAGCTGTATGATTACGTAAAAGGAGTTTTGACGAATGAGAAAGTCTTTCAATTGCTGGAGTCGCTATAAGACACAGACTCAAAATAATTTATTCGTCTAATTCGTGTGAATTTTCGTCAGGTTCGTGTCCGGAGAAAAACCAAAGAAACAAATAGGAGCGCTAATTTAACAAACTAATTTATGTCAAATTATTAGAATGACAATGAAAAACCAAATTCTTATCCCGACCGTCATCGAAAAAACAGCTTATGGCGAACGGGCATATGACATCTATTCTAGGCTTCTTAAGGAAAGGATTATTTTCCTCGGGGGGACGATAGATGATCATATGGCCAACTCTATCATCGCCCAGCTTCTTTTTCTTGACAGTCAGAACAATAAAGAGGACATCAAAATCTATATCAACTCGCCGGGAGGAAGCGTTTCTTCCGCTTTGGCTATATACGACACCATTCAATACGCCAAAGCCGGCGTCTCCACGATTTGCATTGGACTTGCCGCCTCAGCTGGGGCTCTGCTTTTGGCCGCCGGTGCCAAGGGAAAAAGATTTTGTCTTCCTAATGGAGAAGTGCTTCTTCATCAGGTTATGGGCGGCGCCACCGGCCAAGCGGCCGACGTGGCCATTCACGCCAAACATATCATCAAGATCAAAGATCGGGTCAACAAGATACTCGCGAAACATACCGGCCAGTCCCTGTCGCGCATTGAGAAAGACACCGACCGGGATTACTTCATGAGCTCCGAAGAGGCCAAAGCGTATGGAGTGGTGGATAAGATCATAAAGTAGCCCGAAAAATATTCTCGCTTCCGCATAAAGCAAACCCCTCCCTTTATAAAGGGAGGGGTGCTTTTAATTTACAACTCTTGCTATCAGATTCCTTCGCCCGAATGCGAAAGCCTGACTCTTGGTTTCCATGTAGATGTCAAAGTGGTTTCCTTTGATGGCTCCGCCTCGATCCTCGCAGACGTAAGTTCCCATTCCGTCAACCTCAATCTTGGTTCCGAATTTGTACTGCGGAGGACAGGCTATTGTTTTTCCTTCTGTCACCTTTTTTCCGCTCGCCGTGATTCCGTCTGATTTTCCGCATTCATCGGCCGCCGCCGTATAGGCCGAAGCGTTCATTACGAAATCGCCTTCGGGAAGACTGGCAGAGACAATTTTACTTTCACGGGCATAGCTTTTCTCGTGAATCGGCTTGTCGGCCGAGGAAACCGTACTGTCATTCCAAGATATAATATTTTCTTCAAATTTCCCAACATTATGTTTATTTTCTCCTTTTGCGTTTTGGTTTGTGTCTCCTTTCGTCCCGGCTCCCGTCTGAACAAGAGTCGCGAGGACTAGGCCCACAAGAAGGACCGGAGTCGCCAAAATACGCATCAATAGGCAATAAGTTGTTAAAGTCAAGCCTTTACTTGGGGCAAATAAAAAAGCCCTTTTTCGAGGACTTAACGGGCAATTCTAGCATATCCGGAAATAAAAGTCAAGCTTCGCCCGTGGCCTGTGTTTCACGCATATTTCCTATTGTTTCACGTATTTTGAGCGGGAGACGGGGATCGCACCCGCGACCTTTTCCTTGGCAAGGAAACGTTCTACTACTGAACTACTCCCGCTTTCCAGTGCCTGGGGGCAGGATCGAACTGCCGACACCATGATTTTCAGTCATGTGCTCTACCACTGAGCTACCCAGGCGGACTTTAAAATTTATGGGTGATGGTGGACTCGAACCACCGACCTTCTGTTTGTAAGACAGACGCTCTAGCCAGCTGAGCTAATCACCCGATTATATTTGGTGCGGGGCGGGCCAGGAACCTTTTGTTTGTAAGACAAACGCTCTAGCCAGTTGAGCTATGCGCCCTTGCGCTGCGTGCCGTGGGGGAGATTCGAACTCCCACGCTCTAATGAACACTAGCCCCTCAAGCTAGCCCGTCTACCAGTTCCGGCACCACGGCAAATATTAACGCTGAAAAAGACTACTTTTTTTCTTCTTGGGAAACCGTTTCTTTTTTTTCATCTATCTTTTCCCCTTTTTTTGATTCCGCATCTTCTTTCTTTTCCTCGCTTTCTTTTTCCTCGGGTTCTTCCTCATAAGAAACATACTGATCCAGTTCTTTCATCTTGAGCTTTGAGGCTTTGAAGTCTCCGCGGCGGAGATAATACAATTTTGCCTTCCTCGTTTTGGCCTTCTTCACGACTTCTATTTTTTCCACCACCGGAGAAAGAATAGGGATTGTCATTTCAATGCCCACTCCGAAAGAAACTCTCCGCACCGTGATGGTTGGAGAAGAGCTTTGCTTTCCCTTGACGGAAATAACTATTCCCTCGAATATCTGCGTCCTTTCCTTTTCTCCTTCTTTGATTTTTCTCGAAACGCGCACCACGTCTCCGGCCCGCAAGTCCGCCATTTTTTTCGAGGTGCGGACCTTCTGGTTATATTCTTGCAATTTTCTCATAATTTTTGAAAAACTTCGAACTGATATAAATAAAAAAACCGCCTCACTTGAGCTAATTTATGATATAATTTTTGCTCTCATTCGTCAATGTTTTCGATAAACCGCCGAAAATTCGGGCTCGGATCGCTTTTGAAAATTCTTTTTTTACCGGCCGGATCAAAAAAAATAATCTCCGCGGCATGGAGAAACATTCGCGGATATTTTTCCTTTTTATATTTCTTGAAACTATATTTCCCGTCTCCCGCAACCGGATGGCCGATGGAGTGAAGATGAACCCGGATTTGGTGCATTCGGCCCGTTTTGGGAATCACTTGGAGGAGTGAACAATCCTTGAATCTTTTGAGGACTTTGTAATACGTGAGGGAATATTTTTCTTTCCTCACTTTCACTTTCCCTCTCACAAGCGACTGCTTTCGGAAATCTCGCCTGGAACGTCCCATTTCCCCCTCGATTTTTCCTTCGTCTTCTTTCACTTTTCCGCGGACGAGGGCGATATATTTTTTTTCCACCTTCCGGTTCTTGAATAGATCTTTGAGATATTCGAAAGCTTCTTGATTCCTTGCCACCACCATTACGCCCGAAGTTTCTTTGTCGAGCCGGTGGACGATTCCCGGCCGCATTTTTGGATCGTCTCCGACATTTTTGATTTCGGGATATTTTTCCAGTAAATAATCGACGAGTGTTTTTTCTTTGATTCCAACGCCGGAATGCACCGCCAGTCCGGCCGGTTTGTCGACGAC
>CAZFIH010000036.1:0-10945 GCA_964519445.1 uncultured Bdellovibrionales bacterium
TGATTTCAGCTTGACGAGCCAGTATATCATTACTGCATAAGAATGTCAATAGCTTTTATTTCTTTTTAGCAATATATTCAATTTTATTCTGTATATTAGGCATAATTTTGGCTTGAAAGTTATACATTGTTGTCATTTTTAATATTGACATTTTTTCAAATATCTGCTAAAATGGAGGAAGAAAATATTCAGATGCGCATAATATTTGAACAAACAAAGATATGTACCAAGGCCAGCTGCTGAACATCGGCCTTACCAAAACCCAGGCCAATACGCTTGATTATCTTTTGGAAAACGGCGAAAACAAGGCCCGAGACATTGCTCGCGCTGTGAAACAGCCCAGAGGAGCGATATATAAAGCCCTGGAAGAGCTTCTGGAGCTAGGGTTGGTCGAAAAAATTGAAAAGCCCCGGGAAGTGGCCCGTTTCCGTCCACTTCACCCCCGAAAGCTGGAAAAAGTGCTTGAGAAAAGGGAAAACATCCTTCGGCAAAGCAAGGGGATATTGGACGAGATTCTTCCTAATCTGACCTCGGCTTATAACCTCACCGTCAACCGTCCGGGAGTGCGGTTCTATGAAGGCGAAGAGGGTTTCAAAAAAGTCCTCTACGATACGCTCACCAGCAAAACGGAAATTTATATGGTTATCAACCGAGAAGCGCTAAAGGATCAAGATAAATTCAGGGAGATTAACGAAGAATACAAGAACCGACGTATTAGAGCGGGTATACGAAAGAAAATTATTCGCGTGGGAAAGAAAACGGAAGAAACTATTGGCATGCCCTCAAGCGACAAGGAATATGAAGCCGTCACCCAAATCAAGTACGCCGACAAAGATGTCATCCCCTTTAAAGCCTCCATTCAGATATATGACAACAAAATTTCGTATCAGCTGATTGACGGGAATAACATAATTGGAATTCTAATTGAAGATCAAAATATATTCGAGCTTCACAAGGCCACTTTTGAAATACTCTGGGCAAGCGCCGCCAGCTAATCTTCACTTGTTATTGGTTGATTTGGATCATCGATATTGTTTTCATCAAAAAATCCGCCTCACTTACCGAGGCGGATTTTTTACTGGCAATTGCAGTGCAGTACAATTTATATTATATTGTTTTCCTATCCAAGGTTCGACCTTTTCCTTCCGACGATAAAATCGGCGGAATTCCTCAAGGTCAAACCTTTGTCAAACCTCAATCACCACCGGAAGGACCATCGGCCGGCGCTCGGTTTTGGTGTAGAGGAACTGGCCGACCACGTCGCGGATTTCGTCTTTTACGTAGCTCCAATTAACCTTCGTGTCTTTGGATGTAGCCCGATGGACTACTTCCTTCACTTTCTTTTTAGTCGCGTTAACGAGATCGAAGTTTTCTTTGACATATATAAAGCCTCGACTGGTGACTTGCGGCTCACCCAGTACTCGCTTGGTCTTGGAATCGATTATAGTGACAATCGTGAACATCCCGTCCCGCGCCAGAAGCTGCCGGTCGCGAAGAACCACCTGGCCGACATCGCCTACTCCCAATCCGTCAACCATGACATAGCTGGAAGCCGCTTTTTCATCTGTCAGTTTCCCGTTACCCCGATAGTCGACCTCGATCACCTGTCCGTTGTCGCCGAGAAAAATATTTTCTTTCTTCATTCCGACTTGCTCTCCCAGTTCCCCGTGCAGCCGGCGCATATAGTAGTGGCCGTGCATGGGAATGAGATACTTCGGCCTCATGAGATTGATCATCATTTTGAGGTCTTCCTGCCGTGCATGACCCCCGGCATGAACATCCATGAACTCGGAGTGGATAACCTTCGCACCCTTTCTGTAGAGGCCGTCCTTGAGCCCCTGAACCGTCCTCTCGTTACCCGGCACGACCGACGACGAAAAGATGACTGTGTCGTTTTTGTGAATTTTTATGAAGCGGTGTTCGCTGTTTATAATCCGCATGAGAACGGCTTTTCTTTCGCCTTGGGCGCCCGTGCAAATGATTGTCACTTTATTGTCCGGATAGTCATTTACTTCATTGATCGGAATAAGAGTATCCTTCTTTATCTGGAGATATCCCAGAGATTTCGCGATCTCAACGTTGGTCCGCATGGAATAGCCGTCAATGGCGACTTTTCTATTGTATTTTTCCGAAATCTCAATGAGCTGCTGAATACGGCTGATGAGCGCCGCGAAAGTGGCCGCGATGATGCGCCCGTCAGTGTCTTCAAAAAGTTCATCCAGATTTTTGCGGATGGTTGATTCCGAAATTGAATAGCCCGGCGTCTGGCTGTCAGTCGAGTCACTCATGAGCGCCAGAATTCCTTCCGATCCAATGCGGGCGATTTTGGCCACATCCGCCGGCTGGTCGCCGACGGGGCTGTGGTCAAATTTGAAGTCTCCCGTTACCACAACGGTTCCCACCGGTAAGTTTATAGCCAGTCCCACCGCGTCGGGAATAGTATGGTTGACATGAAAAAACTCCACATTGAAAGCTCCCAGAGACAGCCGGTCGATTTTTTTTACCACCCTTACGTTTATCGGAGTCTTGTATTCTTCCTGGCGCTTCAGGATGATTCCGCGCGTCAGTTCGGTCGCGTAAACCGTCGGGTTCCCAAGCTTGGGAAGGAGATGAGGAATGGCTCCGATGTGGTCGTAGTGGCCGTGGGTGATGATTACTCCGCGGATATTCTTTTCCTTCCCGCGCAGATAATCTACATTGGGAATTATATAGTCGATTCCCGGCATATCCTCTTCCGGAAACTGAAGCCCCATATCGACGATAATGATGTCCTTGCCATATTCAAAGACCGTCATATTGCGACCGACTTCTTCCAGTCCCCCGAGAGGGATGATTCTCAAATTGTTTCTGACGCTGGTTCGTCCGCCGCGTCGTGTTCTTGCTGCAATCATTTGTTTTTAGTGACCAATGACCAATGATCAATGATCAATGATCAATATTTTACTGATTAAAAGATTAATTAAATCGTGCCTTGGGGGAGAGTCGAACTCCCAATCTCTTTCGAGAACATGATCCTGAATCATGCGCGTATGCCAATTCCGCCACCAAGGCCTAAGAATCTAGTGCGCTTGCCCCGTTGATTGAGTGAAGTGAAGCCTTAACGGGGGTCTCCAAAGAAAACACAATTCGCCAAAAAAGGCTTAAGAACAGTGAAAATAAAAGCTATAACCAAAATTTTAGATTCGGAATATCTTAAATAAGAAGATAATTATCAGGACATAGTAGCATCAGTCAGCTACTTTGTCAACTTTTTCTTTAGTTTTTCAACCATGTCGACCGGAGTCGGATCGACTCCGTATTTCAATGCGAGATAATAGGAAGCCCAGCAGCCGATTTGAAGAATGGAAAAGATTCGGTAGAGCATCCTGTCTTCAGGCATTTCAACGATTGTGGAAGAAACGCCGTAATCGTCAAGAATTTGTGCGGTGACATCAATTCTTTTCAAGTTTCTGGGATGATCCTTGCCATCCCGCAAGATTACCAGATGAAATTTGCCCTGCGGTTTAGTGAAGCCAAGCATCTCGTTGTGATTGAGTTCGGGAAAAAAATTCCAAAAGGCCGGAGTCTTGGAGTTTTCATTGAACATGATCTTCCAGATCATCGCGAGCGACTTGAATTTTGTCGAACTGTAGACGACTATCGTTTTCCCGGCAACTTCTTCCGCGATTTTTTCTCCCAGCTGCCTGAATTCCTCTGTTTTTTCTTTCAATTTTTCAACAGCTTCCTCAAAATCCCGCCGTTTGTCCTCTATCATTCCCGCGTTCACCAGGACTTGGAATACCGCGGCAAAATTGAGGGTTGTCGCCATGCGAGGCTGAAGAACTTTTTCCGCAGACGGCATCACTACACAAGGAATATTGTACTCCCCGCAGATATCCAGAACTTTTCCGCCCGCGGCTATCGCCACGCAAGCGAGCTCGTTCTCGATGGCTTGCTCGAAAGAAGCTACTGTCTCCTCGGTGTTTCCCGAATAAGAAGAAATGATATTGAGACAATTATTGAAAGATTCCGGAGGAAGAGTATAGAATCGGTTTTGAAAAATTCCGAAACGCCGATGATTTTTGTCCTGCCAGAAAAGATTATGAAGATAAATTCGAAGAAGGTTTCCGGGAAGAGCGGAGCCGCCCATACCGGAAATCATAATTGATTTGAACTTGCCCTCCACTTTGACATCCCGCGCCGCCCGAAGGCCGTCCAGCAGCTGCTGGGGAATGTTTTCAATCACGGAAAAAAGATTTTCTTTGTCGATTTTATTTTGCATATTATGGCGAAACTCCAATTGCCAAGCATCAAATAACAGCCAGGTTAAACGACCAATTTTTTGTTTTGGTCATTGGCGTTTTGATATTTGAAATTTATTTGTTATTTGTAATTTGAAGTTTGGTCATTTTCGGATCCTTTTCGTCTTCACATACCATGTGGTCACATCCGAAAACCTTTCTTGGGCAGCCACAGCCGACTGAACTCCGATACCCTGAATTTTCTTGTTTGTCGCATATATGTGGTTGGGGCTGTACACGAAAAGGGCCGGTATATCATCTGTCAGCAATTCCTGAAACTTCTCATATCTTTCCATTTGTTCCTCCGGACTGGTTTCTTCCCGAATCTCTTCCATTTCCTTGTCGGCGTCCTTATTTGAATAGAGAGCCAAATTCAATCCCGGGTCTTTTGTTTGGGATGAATGCCAAAGGGGGAAAGGATCTGCTTGCATTCCTGCCCAGCTTTGACCGAAAAGAAGAGCTTCGTATTCCCGGGGACGAATATAGTTTTGCTGTATATCACTGATACTCAACGATTCAATATTCGCTTTGATGCCGGCTTTTTCCCATTGAGATTTGAGCAACTCGGCAGTTTTTTGAAGGGGCGGCCAGTCCGTGGTGACAAGGCTGATTTCCAACGTTTGGCCGTCTTTTTTGAGCTCACCGCCCTCTTCTTTCCAGCCGGCGTCTCGCAGGGTTTCTTTTGCCTTTTCCAGATCAAATTCAAACTTTTCCACTTTTTCAGAATCAGAATAACCGAACATATCGGGAAGAATAGGGGAGAAAATTTCTCTCCCGTGATCAAGCAGGACTTCCTCGATGAGCATCCTCCGGTCAGTGGCATGAGAAATCGCTTTTCGGATGTCACGGTCAGCCATCAGCTTGCTTTTCTGCTGGTTGAAAAAAACAGCAAAGTATCGCGGAAGATAGAGTGAGTGAATGTCAACGCTTCTCTTGCTCTTTATTTTTTCAAGATTCTCGGGAGCGACGGAACCCATTCCGAATATTTGTTTGTTATTGAAGGCTTCAATCATTGTTTCCTCGTCGGGGTAGAATTCCAAAGTGAGCTCGTCAATATAAGGCCGGCCTCCGAAATATTCTTCATTGGCAATGAGATCGTAGGAGAGAACCATACCCCCGCTGTCTTTTTCAAAATCGGAAAACTGAAAAGAGCCCGTTCCGATCGGACGCAGATTGAATTCGGTCAAAGAAAAATTCCCGGGGGCCACTGTTTCCCAGACGTGCCGCGGAAGAATTCCTGAAGTAAGGTTGTTTTCAATAAAAAATACATAAGGAGATGGAAGCGTAAACTGGATCGTTCTGTCGTCTTTCACCTCCATGGCAATTCCCTGCCATCTTTGGCGCAAAGGGCTTTTGTAGGCCGGATCCTGGATTATCTGATACGTAAAAAGGACATCGTCGACAGTGAACGGTTCCCCGTCGTGCCATTTCACGCCTTCCCTGATCTTAACTGTATATACCAGCCTTTTTTCATCTATTTCATACCCTTCAGCGAGATCCGGTACGACTTTCCCCTCCTCGTCATGCTTGAAAAGCGAGGAGAAAATGAGGGCGCAAAGGTCGCTGTCGGCTTCATTTCCGGCTGAAAGAACCGGATTCACGTACATTGGCTGGCCGATCACCCCCTCTGAATAACTGCCTCCGGGTACGGGTATGGATTTTGTGAAGCGGAAATAGAGACCGATTACGGTGACGAAAAAGGAAACGATAACCACCAGAATGAGCGAGTTGACAATGATTTTTTCCCGATGATTAAGAGTCTGAAAAAAATTTTTCCAATAAGACATTTATGAGTTGATAGTTATTTTAGCGAGAAATTATGCTCCTTATGCCCCTTGAGAAGAAAGATAAAAGATCACAATGGCCAAGCCGATAAAAAGCGCTCCCAGGGCGACCGATGCCCAATAAAGAAACTTTTCCATTCCTCGTTTTGTGTAGTAACTGCCCGAATCGCCGCCGAAAGCCGCGCCCAAACCGGCTCCCCGGTTCTGAAGCAGTATGGAAACCATCAGAAGAAGAGAAATGACGATTTGGATGATTATTAGTATTTTTTCGTTCATTTTCCGTTTATAAAAAATGAAGTAGTGTAGTTGATGACGCTTATCACAACGACCGCCCAAAAGGCAGCCGTCCAAGTCTCAATTACAAGCGCACCGACTATATTTGCCGCGAGGTTGAGCATCAGGACGTTGATGACTATGGTGAAAAGGCCGAGGCTCAGCCAAATGAGGGGAAGAGAAATTATTTTCACGATTGGCCTTATGAAAAAGTTGACGAGGCCAAGTACCGCTCCGGTGAGAATCAGCCATTTCCAGTCGCCGTCGAAATATATTCCCGGCACCAGCCGCGCCGCCGCCCAGATTCCAAGAGCATTCGAAAGTACATGGATTACGAGTCGAAGCATAGTTTGTTGGCTCAAAGTATGTTAGCAAGCAATGGATATAAAGTCAAAAGGCAAAGCAGATTATTTTGACAACCCGTCCTCTTTAATCTTATTATAATCCTAGCTAACACTTTTTTTCAAGTAAATGAACCAGCGCATTTTTTCCGGCATTCAGCCTTCGGGAACACTCCATATTGGAAACTATCTCGGAGCCATCAGAAACTGGGTTTCTCTTCAGGAAAAATACGAATCCACTTTTTGCGTCGTTGATCTTCACGCCATCACCGTTCCCCAAAAAACGGAGGAGCTCCGCCGGAAAACGATCGAGGTCGCAAAGATATATCTCGCTGCCGGAATCGATCCGGAAAAATCAACTATCTTCGTCCAATCCCACGTTCCGGAACACACCGAGCTGGCTTGGATTTTAAGCACGATCACAAGAATGTCAGATTTGTGGAAGATGACTCAATTTAAAGATAAGTCCAGGCGAGGTATCAAAAAATGGAAAAATTCAGAAGGAGAGGAAATGAAAAGAGAAATTATTTCAAAAGAGGAATACCAAATGCACAAAACATATGCTGGGCTTTTTAACTATCCCACTCTAATGGCCGCTGACATTCTCCTTTACGACACGAACCTGGTGCCAGTCGGCGAAGACCAGCTCCAGCATGTGGAGATCGCCCGAACTCTGGCCCGACGGTTTAATAATACGTTTGGAAATACGTTTGTCATTCCCGAACCCTTCGTCGCGAAAGTTGGGATGAGAATCATGGGACTGGATGATCCAGCTAAAAAAATGAGCAAATCCGCTTCATCGGAATACAACTACATCGCCCTTGATGATTCCCCGGACAAAATCAGGGAAAAAATCAAAAAAGCGGTCACTGATAGCGGCGCAAACATCAGATACGCAGACGACAAGCCGGCTATCCGCAACCTCATCAACATTTTCGCCCTTCTCGACAACGCCAAACCAGGAGAAATCGAGGAAGCCTACCGAAAAAAGGGCTACGCCGAGTTCAAGATTGACCTCGCGGAGGTGATAGTCCGATTTCTCCAGCCGTTTCAGGAAAAATACAAAGGTATCAGCGACAAAGATGTTTCAAATATTCTGTCTGAAGGCGCCGAAAAAGCTCAAAAAATAGCTTCGAAGAAAATGGAGGAAGTGAGGGAGAAGATGGGGTTGATCTGATCTTGAATCCAGAAATAAGCAGCTGCTATTGACTTATTATAAATGTTTCACTATAAAGAGGTGCTCGGGAGAAACGATGAGTAAAAAAGACGTTGAGATACCAGTCACCAGTCGCTGGAGAGCTAAGCCTGGACCGGAGGTCGGCTTGGGCGCTCGCGACAGACAATCGTCTTTGTTTTTCCCGAGTTTCTTTTTTAGAAAACTTTAACGATGCATTCTAGCCGCGGATTATCTTCAAAACCTCATCTCTTTTTTCTTCCATCAGTTCTTTTGTGACGGCTTCGAGATTGAGCCGCAGTTTCGGTTCGGTGTTTGATGGCCGGACGTTGAACCACCAGTCCGGATACTCGATTGTTATGCCGTCCATCTCGTTTTGTTTTCCGTCGGCATATTTTTCTTTTATGTCGGCAATCACCGCGTCCTTGTTGTCAACTTCGCTGTTTATCTCGCCTGAATGGAAATATTTTTCATAAGGCTTGACATATTCTGAAAGGCCTTTGCCACTCTCGGACAATTCTTGAAGTAATTTTAGAGTCACAATTAGTGGAATCTCATAGCATCCCCCTTCCATGTTCAAGAAAAAGTGTCCCGAAGATTCACCAGCGAAATAGGCATCTTCCCTGACGGCTTTTTCTTTGATGAGCGAGTGCCCTACTTGGGTCACGATCGGAATTCCCCCGTTTTCAACGATGGTGTCGGGAGTGATTCTTCCCGGCCGGATATCATAGGCAATCTTCGCTCCCGGTTTTTCGCGCAGAAAAAGTTTGCACAAAATCGCTCTCGTTATTCCCGGCTCCAGCCTTTCGCCTTGGTCATCGGCAAAAAAAATCCGATCCCCGTCTCCATCAGTCGCAATTCCAATATCGCCTCCGGCTTCCTTTATTTTCTCACAAAGCATCTCCATATTCTCCGGCTTTAGGGGATCGGCTTCGTGAGCCGGAAAAGTGCCGTCGAGAGTCCAGTTCATTTTCACTATTTCTCCCGGCACGTGCTTGAACAGCTCGTCAAAATACAAAATACCCATCGCGTTGGCCGGGTCAATCACGATTTTCATCTTTTTTATTTTTGAAACGTCAGCGAATTTCAAATCGTGAGCAATTTGATCCGCCAGAACTCCTTCTTTTTTTGAAACCTTCCCAGCCTCTTCTGCTTTCTTTGCCTGGCCTCTAATCACTAAATCCCTCAAACCCTGCATTCCCGTGCTTTTTCCTATCGGAGAAGCTTTCTCGCGAACAAGCTTGAAGCCGTTGTATTCCCTGGGATTGTGAGAGGCCGAAACCAAAATTCCTCCATCATATTTATAATGAGCCACGGCAAAGTAGAAAGTAGGCGTCGCGGCCAAACCTATATCAACGACATCCATGCCCCCGTCAGTGAGACCTTTGATTAATTTCTCCTTCAGCGCTGGCGAAGACAGGCGCATGTCGGATCCGACGACAATTTGCAGACCCCCTTCTCTCCCTGTCTCTTTTCTTCGCATCTCGGCATAGGCCAGGCCGATATCATAGGCAACCCCCTCGTTGACATCCGACGGATAAACCCCCCGGATGTCATAGGCTTTGAAAATCTCCGGATTTATTTTAGGCACCATTTATATTGTTTTACAAAGTTAGATCTCTCCGCTACCATTATATATGGAAAATAAATATTTACTCAAATTACCTTTCGTGCATTCGTACGAATTCGTAGTTCGTGGAAATCAACATGAAATGCGTCATTATGGCCGGCGGAAAAGGAACGCGCCTCTGGCCCATCAGCCGAAAAAGCAAACCCAAGCAATTCCAGAGCCTCACTTCCGACAAAACAATGTTTCAGGAAACCTATCTGCGCTTGCGTCAGATCGCCGGACCGGGCGATATTTATGTTGTGACCAACAAAGAATACGTCGGAGAAGTGGAAAAAGAGATCCTTGAGTTTCCCAAAGAAAATATTCTCGCCGAGCCGGTCGGAAGAAATACGGCTCCCTCGATTGCTCTGGCCGCCGCGGTTATTTCCGCTCGTGACGATCAGGAGATAATGGGCGTTTTCCCGGCCGACCATTTCATCAAAAATTCCAACGTGCTTCTCAACGCCATAAAAAAGGGAAAGGAATTCCTCGAAAAGAATGAGCAGTACCTTGTCACCTTTGGCATAAGACCAACCGCCCCGGAAACGGGATACGGATACATCAAAAAAGACGGCTTATTGGAAAAGAGCGGCGATATTGAAATATTCAAAGCTGAAAAATTTGTCGAGAAACCGAATTTCGAAACGGCACAAAAGTATCTCGATTCGGGAAACTATTTTTGGAACAGCGGAATGTTTCTCTGGAAAACAAAAACAATTATCGATAAATTCAAAAAATATGTTCCGGACGATTTTCGCCGAATTATGAAAATAAAAGAATCCGTTCGGGCGGGAAACTACGCCGAAGTTCTCGAAAAAGAATTTCCCAACATGGACAAAAACAGCATCGACTATGCCATTATGGAAAACGAACCGGATGTCGCCGTCATCCCGGTTGACCTTGAATGGTCGGACGTCGGAAGCTGGACCGCTCTCAAAGAGACTCTGGTAGGCGCCAACAAGCGGCATTTCGTAAATGTGAAAGGAGAGCATCTCGATTTTGACAGCGAAAATCTTCTGGTTTACGGATCGGACAAGCTGATTACGACCATTGGCGTGAAGGATTTAATTATCGTCGATACTTCCGACGCTATCCTGATCGCCGACAAAAACAAATCCCAGCTCGTCTCCGATGTCGTCAAAAAACTGGAAGAGTCAGGGAAGATAAAGCATTTGTAAGAAATTTAATCCATGTCACTCCAAGTCGGCACGGAGCGAACGCAATCAGGCATTCTGCAAGCGTTGGTTTTGAAAAAATCATACCCTTCGCCTTCACGATAAAACTGCCGCCGCCGCAATACGAGCGGCTAATCGTAGCCAGAAATTCGAAAGGAAGAACTATAAACTCTGTTCCAGTTGAGTAAAAACAAGACCCCTTGTCGCGAGACTTGGGGTCTTGTTGCGGAAATAAGTTATATTCATTCATCAGTTTCCTTGATAGTATTTTTTCAAAGAGTGCAATATGTTAATGAACTTACGCAGAAA
>CAZFIH010000037.1:0-10754 GCA_964519445.1 uncultured Bdellovibrionales bacterium
GCTCCCGGCCATTCGTCCTGCGCCGGATGCGGAATTCCGGCGATTGCGCGAACGGTACTCAACGCGACTGATGATCCGGTGATTGTCGTGAACGCGACGGGTTGCCTTGAAGTGACGACGACGCTTTATCCCTTCTCATCCTGGAAAGTTCCCTATATCCATAACGCCTTTGAAAACGCGGGGGCGACGGCGGCTGGTGTGGACGCGGCGATCAAAGCCCTTAAGAAAAAAGGGAAGCTTCCGAAAGATAAGAAAATAAAAATCATCGCTTTCGGGGGGGACGGAGGCACGTACGACATTGGCTTGCAGAGTCTTTCCGGCGCCCTTGAGCGTCAGCACGATTTCTTGTATGTTTGCTATGACAACGAAGCCTATATGAACACCGGCGGCCAGCGATCCGGGGCGACCCCATATGGAGCAGATACTGAAACCACCCCGGCCGGAAAGCAGAGTTTCGGGAAAAAAGAAAAGCGCAAAGATTTGATGTCGATTGTCATAGCTCACCATATCCGGTACGCGGCTCAAGCCAACGTCGCCTATTTGGATGATTTGGAGAAGAAAGCAAAAAAAGCGTTTGCAACGGAGGGCCCAAGATTTTTGCTGGTTCTCCAACCCTGCACCAATCTCTGGAAGTTTCCCACTTCGCAGTACGTAAACGTCGGAAAACTGGCTACCGAAACCAATTTCTGGCCGCTTTGGGAATACGAGAAGGGGAAATACAAAGTCAACTGGGCGACCGAAAATCCGAAGCCGATTGAAGAATTCTTGAAAACCCAGGGTCGTTTCAAGCATCTCTTTCGATCCGGAGGGGAAAAAGTAATCGCTGAAATACAGAGAGAAGTGGACGAAAATTGGCAGAAGCTGGTGAATATGGCAGATGTATAGAATACATAATTTTTTTGTGAAACTATAAAATGGACAAAGGATTTGAAAAAAGGGGCAAAATAAAACTAGAAGCCGAAGAAAAAGAACATATAAAAAGCGAGATTGGAAAAATTTCAGAATTGGCTCTACAGGGAAAAGAGGATGAATTAAGCGAAGCTATATCCGAATTTGATGCTTACATACATGGCATAATAGACGAAAAACGTACCTCGAATCCTAAAAGCGCCAAGGGTACAATCAGCAAAATGGTGGATATGCAAATAAAATCCGTAAAAACATTCCAGCAAAAAGGGTGGCCAGAATTCGTGATGCAAAAAACCTTGGATGCAAGTACAAACATATTAGCCAGCGCTATCCGTAGGGTTATAGAAGGCGATTATGACTACGAAAGCGAGATTGAAAAGCTTAGACCGAAAATGAAATAACATAATCTTATTGTTCGTAATATATAACCGTAGAATTATGCCAAAACCCCAAGTAAGCGAAGAACTTTGCATCGGATGCGGAACTTGCGAAGCGCTTTGTCCGCAGGTTTTCAAGGTGGAGAACGGAAAGTCAAAAGTTATCGCCGATGAATGCAAAGACTGCAATTGCGACGAAGTTGTGGCGAGTTGTCCCGTTAATGCGATCTCAATAGATAAATAATATGTTTTATTGGATATTGACTATTGAATATTGATCAATAATCGATGTTCGATCATTTTTTCGTGATGACGGATCAAGAAAATATTCCAAGAGAAACCGCGCAAAAAAATAAAAGTTCTCTGATTACCATTATCATTGTTGCCGTGATAGTATCCTCCTTTTTCGGAGCTTTGTTCGGGTTTATGGCCGGGAGCATTGGGGAAGGAAAAGTGCTTCCGGAGCTGGAAAATATATTCCAAAAGCCGGAAATGGCTGTTTCTGAAAAAGAAACGATGAGCGTGACGGAAGAAGAGTCAGCCGTTATTTCGGCGGTTGAAAAAGCCTCGCCGGCCGTGGTGAGCATCATAATCACCAAGGATATTCCCAGAATGCAGGACTTTTTCTCCGATCCGTTCGGTTTTGATCCCTTTTTCAATCCTTTTGGCCAGGGTCAAGGGAACCGAGGGGGCACCGAGACGCAGGAAATCGGCGGGGGATCCGGATTTATTGTCACCGAAGACGGTCTCATTGTCACCAATAAGCACGTCGTCTCGGACCAGTCGGCTGACTACACCGTCATGATGAGCAATGAAGAAAAATATTCCGCGCGCGTAATGGCGCTCGATCCAACCAATGACATCGCAATTCTCAAAATCGAGGCTGGCAACAATTTGCCGACGGTGGAATTGGCGGATTCCATGAATCTCAAAATCGGGCAGACCGTGATTGCCATCGGCAATTCTCTGGGCGAGTTTCGGAACACGGTCAGCAAAGGCATTATATCCGGTCTCAAGCGCAATGTTACGGCCGGATCAGGCTTCGGACAAACGGAACGATTGAGTGAGGTTATTCAAACGGATGCCGCCATCAATCCGGGAAATTCCGGTGGTCCGCTTCTCAACTTGAGCGGTGAAGTCATCGGAGTGAACGTGGCCATGGCCCAGGGAGCGGAAAATATCGGCTTCGCGCTTCCGGTGAATCTCATCAAGAAAGATGTCGATAGCGTGAAGAAAGAAGGAAAAATTGTCCAGCCGTTTCTGGGTGTGCGCTATATGATAGTTACCAAAGAAATGCAGGAGGCGAACAATCTGCCATATGACTACGGCGCTCTGGTTCTTCGAGGCGAGCGCGTCACTGATTTCGCGGTTGTTCCGGGAAGTCCTGCCGACAAAGCGGGAGTCACGGAAAATGACATCATACTCGAACTCAACGGCACAAAAATTGACGAGAACAATCAGCTGGGGGACTTGCTCTTGAAATATGATGTCGGCGAAACGGTGAGTCTCAAAATCTGGAGCAAGGGACAAGAAAAAACGATTCAGGTGAAACTGGAGGAGAGGAGATAAGGCCGGTATCTGGTATACGGCGTTTAGCATTTGGTATATTTTGAAAAAGGCGGATTGTCCGCCTTTTTCTTTGTTTTTTTTTCCGCTATAATTTCCTTATGGCGAAAGAAATATACAACCTGACTGCCGATGCGGTGTTGCGGAAATTCGGAACCAGCCGGAGCGGGCTGGCTGACGAAGAAGCTCGGGAGAGATTGAAAAAATACGGATTGAACAGGATCAAGAAAAAAAGAGGCTGGCGATGGCTGAAAATCGCCTTTTCGCAGTTTAATGACGTCCTTGTCTGGATAATGCTCGTCGCGGCGGGTCTCGCGTATTTTTTCGGAGAACCGCGGGATGTTATTATCCTGCTTCTTATCATTTTCATAAATTCCATTATCGGCTTCGTCCAGGAGTTCAAGGCCGAAAAACTGATGGACAGACTGCAAAAACTTTCTTCCGACAAAGCGATTGTGGTTAGAAGCGGAAAAAAAAGGGAAATCGAGACAAGAAGCGCTGTGCCCGGAGATATTGTATATGTTACCGGCGGTGACAATATCCCGGCTGACGGATATTTGCTTGAAACATTCAATTTTTATACCAACAGTTTTGTTTTCACCGGGGAATCAAGGCCGGAGAGAAAAGAAGCCAAAGCCGTTTCAGAAAAAAAATTGTCAGTCGCGGACATCGGGAACATGGTTTTTTCCGGCGAGCAAGTGACGAGAGGCGAAGCGGTGTTTGTCGCTACGGCGACCGGTATGCAAACTGAACTAGGAAAAATTGCCGATCTCGCCGAAGAAATTCCGGAAGAGCCGACGCCGCTTCAAAAGAACATGAAAACACTCGGTCGGGATATCACCATACTCTCTATTTTCATAGCCATTTTCGTGCTCCTGGCTGGCAGATTGCAGCCCATATCGCTGTATGAAAATTTCTTGTTCGCTCTCGCGGTGGCGGTTTCCATCGTTCCGGAGGGCCTGCCGGCGACCCTTTCCGTGGCGCTTTCTCTCGGGATGAGAAGACTGCTTTCCAAAAAAGTGCTGGTGAGGCGGCTGATTGCCGTCGAAACTCTCGGGTCAGTGGATGTAATTTGCACCGACAAAACGGGAACAATCACCAAAAATGAATTGGCGGTGACAAAAATAATTATTGGAGGCAAAGAAATAGAGGTGACGGGAAACGGTTACGAACCAAAAGGCACTTTTCTTTCGGCCGGAAAAAAAATTGACCCGGATCAGATCAAAAACTTTCAGCTGCTTTTGAAAATAGGCGTTTTGTGCAACGACGCAAGCCTCATGAAGGAAAAAGGGGAATACAAAATAGTCGGCGATCCGACGGAGGGAGCCTTGGTTGTGGCGGCTCGCAAGTTCAACCCCAAGCCGGATTTTTTCGGAAAAGGGGAGAGAAAAGTGCACGAAAATCCATTCGAGTCTGAAAGAATGCGGATGAGTGTTGTTTATGAAAGAAAATCCGGTCCGAAAAAGGAGCTTGTTTCCTATGTCAAAGGCTCGCCGGATGTTTTGCTTGGCCTCTCCCCCAAAAAAATTGGAAAAGAGGGGACAGTCCCCTTTTCCCAAGAAGAAAAAGAGAAGACAAAACAACTATACGATGAAATGTCCGCGCGGGCTTTGCGGGTTCTGGCATTCGCCTATCGCCCCCTTGGAAATAAATTTTCTAACAAGACAAGGCCCGATAATATTACCGCCGAAGAAGCTGAATCGGATTTGGTCTGGGTGGGGATGATGGCAATGATCGACCCGCCGCGGCCGGATATAGAAAGAGCCATCGCCGAATGCCGGGAATCAGGCGTAAATGTGATCATGATTACGGGCGACTATGAAGTGACGGCGAGAGCTATAGCGCAAAAGATAAATCTTTTGCGAATTCAAAAATCAAAAGTCAAAAGTCAAAATTTTGGTGTCCCGGCAAGCGGGGCAGACAATTTTGTTGTTAACGGGAAGACCTTAAACGATTTATCCGATGGAGAAATCGTTGCCAGAATAAAAAGCGGAACGTCTGTTTTTGCGAGAATAACGCCGGCGCAGAAATTGAGAATCGCCCAAGCGCTGAAAAAATCAGGCCTGGTGATCGCCATGACAGGTGACGGAGTGAATGACGCTCCCGCTCTCAAAAGCGCGGATATAGGGGTTGCCATGGGAAAAATAGGAACTGATGTTTCCAAAGAGGCATCGGATATGATTCTCCTTAATGACAACTTCTCTTCCATTGTCTCCGGGATCAGGGAAGGCCGGACAATATACCAAAATATCCGAAAAATTATGTACTATATTCTTTCTTCAAATGCCAGTGAATTTTTAGCTATTGCCTTCGGGATGCTTATGGCTATCCCCTCGCCCGTGACGGCTGTTCAGATTTTGGCGATTGACCTGGGAACCGACGTTTTGCCTTCAATGGCTCTGGGAGTCGAGCCGGCGGAAAAACACAAATTGGAGCGGGGAAAAATAGGGCTGAAACAGGGACTCATTGGCTCGCTTGGATTTTTCAGATTGCTGTATGTCGGTGTAATCATGGCGTCGGGAGCGATATTTGCTTTCCTCTGGTCGATGGTTCGCGGGGGCTGGCATTTCGGACAGGCGATGGGCCTCGATTCCCCGCTTTACATAAAATCAACCGCCGCGACATTCGCCGTCCTTTCCATGACACAGATGGCCAACCTGCTCCAGGCCCGAAGCGAAAACAAATCCGTTTTCGAGATCGGTTTTTTCAAGAACAAATATCTCATCGGGTCAATATTTTTTGCTATTGCGGTTCTTTTCATGTTTCTTTATGTTCCTTTTTTTCAAAAACACCTTCACTTGGCGCCGATAGACTTTTGGGATTGGATGATAGTAATTGGAGCGACGCTTGCGGTATTCTTTTTTGAAGAGGCGAGAAAGGCGGGAGAAAAATAATTTAGGACTTGAGATTTACGAAAAAGTTGACTTTTGAACCAGTGGTATGATATATAAGTTTGACGCAAAGAAGATTGCAAATAAACTTGAAATTTTCTAATTTATTTGCAGTTCTTTTTTGTAAAAAATTACATCAACAAATATCGTGAAAGGGAGGACTTCATGATTGAAGCTTCATTGAAAATTAGACTATTCTTGTGTCCGGATTGCGGTGCTTTAACAACTTGTACCCGGAAGAAAAGACGCCATCCGGGGAGGAAATGTAAAGCGGAAAGATGCGTCGACTTTGCCAGGTGCCGGATTCGGAGAATTTACAACATAGATAAAATCAGAAACATTCTCTCTGATCCAGTAAAAGCAAGAAGGTTTTATAAAAAGTACAGCATTTATTATATACAATGCGATGCTTGCCGGCAGATGGAACGGTTATTCGGCGCCAAGGTTGTTAAATTAAAAATCTAAATTTACCCAATTCCGAAACCTAAAAAAGGGCACCCTCACGGGCCAGCCCTTTTCTTTTTGCGAGGTTTGTATATTATGAAATATATGATCAAGCGTCGAAAAACGAGAAAAATAAGAGTCGGGAAAATTTTTATCGGCGGGAACGTGCCAATCGCCGTGCAATCGATGACAAATACGAAAACGAGTGACGTAGCGGCCACGGTCGCGCAAACAAAAAGACTGGAAAAAGCCGGTTGCGAAATCATCCGCGTGGCTGTACCGGATGTGGCAGCCGCCAAAGCGATCGGGAAAATCAAATCCAAAATAAATATCCCAATAGTCGCGGATATCCATTTTTCCCATCAACTTGCGCTCGAGGCAATCAGGCAGGGCGTTGACAAGCTCCGGATCAATCCCGGAAATATCGGTTCGAGAGAAAAAGTCCGGGAAGTCGTCGCGGCGTGCAAGGAGAAAAAAATTCCGATTCGGATCGGAGTGAACGCCGGATCGCTGGAAAAAGATATTCTCGCGAAACACAAAAACAGGGTGACGGCGCGGGGAATGGTTGAATCGGCGATGCGACATATTAAAATTTTGGAAGGATTAAACTTCAAAGATATTGCGATTTCTCTCAAGGCTTCGGACATCGAAAGGACGGTGGAAAGCTATAAGTTGTTGAGCCGCAAAGTAAATTATCCCCTGCATCTCGGAATCACGGAGGCCGGAACAACTTTTCGGGGGACGATTATGTCTTCAATCGGAATCGGCTATTTGCTCTATTCGGGTATCGGTGACACGATCAGGGTTTCTCTAACGGCTGATCCTGTTGAGGAAGTGAAAGTGGCTTGGGAAATTCTGCGCTCGCTCGAAATCCGAAAACGCGGCGTGACCGTCACAAGCTGTCCTACCTGCGGACGAACAGAAATAGATTTGATTGGTCTTGCTAGAAAAGTTGAGGAGCTGGTCGCGAATGTGGATAAAAATATTCACGTTGCCGTCATGGGCTGCGTAGTGAACGGTCCCGGTGAAGCCCGGGAAGCGGATCTGGCCGTTGTCGGCGGAAAAGGTGTTGGGCTCATTTGTAAAAAAGGGAAAATATTGAGAAAAGTGGAGGAGAAAAATCTTCTCAAGGAGTTTATGCGAGAGCTTAGGAAATTTTAAGTACTTTTTTTAATGGAGGTTGTTCGATTTATGGGTTGTCCGTATAGAAAAATAACCGGGATTAAGTTTTTTCCGAAACTGAATTCAAGCTTAGAAAAGGAGTATTATAGGGATAATTGTCCAGATTATATTCCAAAGGATCCGGAAAGAAACTTGCGGATTTGCAAGAAAAAAATTGAAAAAAAAGGCAACAATTGACCGGCAGGGTATTTCCCTGCCGCTTTTTATTTTTGGGAAAACAATGATATGATTATTTATAGGACAAAAATTTTTGATTCGTATAGTCGTGAATGATTGGTAATTCGTAAATACTCCTATGATCAACTTCAAAATTGCCAAAATATTTTCCGAGATGGCCGAGCTGTACACAATGAAGGATGATCAGTTCCGTCCGCGGGCCTATGAACGGGCGGCGCGCATCGTCGAATCGATGGAAAAGGATCTTGAAGAAATATACAAAGAAGGCGGCCTCAAGGCGCTAAAGGAAATCAATGGTATCGGGGAAAGCACGGCCGAGCATATTGAGGAGTATATCAAATCGGGGAAGGTGAAACAGCACGAAAAAATGAAAAAGGAAGCTCCGATTGATTTCGACAGCTTCTCCGCCGTCGAGGGCGTTGGCCCGAAGATGCTCAAAGCGTTGTATGAAAATTTGAAAGTTAAAAATATTAAGGACCTTGAAAAAGCGGCGAAAAAGGGGAAGGTGCGCACTCTCCCCCGCTTCGGTGAAAAAACCGAAGAGAACATTTTGCGCTCTATCGAGCTCTCCCGCGAGCACCGCGGCCGGTTTTTGCTCGGCTACGTCTCCCCTATCGTCTTTGAAATCGAAACCGAGCTTTCCAATTTGCCGGATGCTGAAAATGTCATCGTCTGCGGATCCTTTCGGAGGAAGAAAGAAACGATCGGTGACATTGATATTTTGGCAACGGCCAAGAATTCTGAAAAAATAATGGAATATTTCATTTCCATGCCGAATGTCCAAAAGGTTATTGCTCGCGGAGAAACAAAATCGATGGTGCGGCTCGACATCGGAATCGACGCCGATTTGAGAGTTGTTCCGGAAAAATCTTTTGGCGCGGCGCTTCAATATTTCACCGGCTCCAAAGACCATAACGTGGAACTTCGCAAAATTGCCGTGAAGAAAGGCTGGAAATTGAATGAATACGGACTGTTTAATGAAAAAGACAAGCAGATAGCCGGCCAAACCGAAGAGGAAATCTATGAGAAGTTGGGATTGAACTGGATGCCGCCGGAAATGCGGGAAAATCGGGGAGAAATTGAATTGGCGCAGCAGAACAAGCTTCCGAAAATTGTTGAATACAGCGAGGTCTTGGGAGACCTTCAGATGCACACTGATTATTCCGACGGATCGCATACTGTCGAGGAAATGGCGCGTGAGGCCAAAAAACTGGGAAGAAAATATATCGCCATCACCGACCATGTCGGCCATCTCAAGATTGCCGGAGCGATGGATGTGGCGACCATCAAAAAGCAATGGAGGGAAATCGAAAAAATGGACAAAAAAATGGACGGCATAAAAATTCTCAAGGGCGCCGAAGTGGATATCAATCCGGACGGGACCATGGCGCTGGAAGACAAGTATTTGGAAAAATTCGACATTGTTCTTGCTTCAGTGCATTCGAATTTCAAAATGGAAAAAAATGAGATGACCAGGCGCCTGATTCGGGCGATGGAGAATCCGCACGTGGATATCATAGCCCATCCAACGGGAAGGATCATTCACCAGAGATCGGGATATGAGCTTGACATGGAAGAAATTTTCAAAGCGGCGGCGAGGACGAAAACTATTCTTGAAGCTAATTGCTATCCCGATCGCCTCGATTTGAATGACGCGAATATCAAGCGTGCCATCGAGCACGGTGTGAAGATTTCTTTTGGAACGGACTCTCACGGCAAAACTCAGCTTGGGAATCTCGATCTCGGCATCGCCCAAGCGCGAAGAGGATGGGCGAAGAAAGAGGATATCGTGAATTGTTTGGAAGCGGAGAAGCTCTTAGATTTTCTGAAAAAAGGATAGCTTTTTTTCAGAATCAATCGTCATCTGTTCTATTTTTTATATTTTGTGTTTTTCCCAACCAATACCGAATATCAATATCATCGAAGCAAAAGCATGAGTTGAAAACCCGGAACAAGAAAGAGTATTCGCGTTGACACAAACTTTAACGATCGCTAAAGTTTGTGTGATGATTATTTTCTGATCTTCCAGCAAGGTTGGCTTTTACGAAAAAAAGAATACAAATTTTTGAAAAAGAAATAAAAAAAATCCCAGACGTGTCTGGGAAAAAAACAGGGGTGGCACTGGGCCACCCTTTAGGGTTAAGGTCGGGTTAAAAGAAATTGAACTTTCCGGCGCGCATAAAGCGTTTTTCGCTTTTGGAAAAGTCGACGCCGGTGGTTTCCTGAAACTGGGACAGAGTCATCCCAGATTCCGCCCACTCCATCATGGCTTTATACTGGAGCGGCGCCGGGCGCAAGGCCTCCGTCAGAGTGAAGAAAACATTCGGGCTTTCGCCGATGAGGCCGAGGAGTGTCCAAGCGTGAGGCACAGCTCCTTCGTGGTACATGAAGTCGCGGGGGGTTGCAACTTGTCCCGGGAAATGTCCGGCGATAAACCATGTCCACTTATTGGCGGTGATGGCCAGATTCAGGGCATCCGAGCGGTTGAGACCCATAGCTGTGAAAGGGTCAACCCTATCCTTCTTACCACCTGCCAGCCAATATACGCCATTGGTGACCATGGAAAGGGGTAAAGTGGAAACTCCGTAGATGCCGCCCCAGAAAGCTGCCCGTGACTCATTGATATCAGGATAGTAAGGCTTGTCCTGATATTGAATAATGAGGTTTGCCACCTGAAGAGCGCGGGCTTCGCCGCAGTTCCAGACAACGAGATAGGGCCAGGTAATCGGACAAAACTTCATGAATGTCCGGTACCTGTTCTCCAGCTCGACCGCTTTTTTCCGGGCGGTCGTGGCTTTGACTTGGCTGGTGTCCGCAGCGGCCTTGAAGTCGCTGTAGCCGTCGTCTACCCAGCGTCCCGCCAGGTCATCAAACCGGAAAAGTTGATCCGTGGGCTGGACAACGGAATCCGGAAAGGTTGTCCTTTTTTTCATTTTCACCTTAAAGGCCGAGGCCGGCGGGGCCAACAGAGCGATGCAAACGCATGCGCTAATCACGAACATTCCAAATTTCTTTTTCTTCATGAAGGGTTCCTCCTTTAGAAGAATTTTTACTTGTTTCCTCTTTTCTTTGTTAAGGTTACGTTAAGGCCTCGTTATTTTTTCCTATACCATTCCTCCTTTCACGGTTTTATTAGGAATATCTATTGAAGGACATAAAAAATGCCTTTGTATTGTTATAAATGAAGGTGAAATGTTTGTCAAGACCT
>CAZFIH010000038.1:0-10111 GCA_964519445.1 uncultured Bdellovibrionales bacterium
AAGCAAATTTCCGCAATTCCTCAAAGTCAATCTTTTCGCTATTTCTTGAATCCCGTTCCGGCGGGGATCAGTTTTCCAATAATGACATTTTCCTTGAGCCCGCGGAGTTTGTCTTCTTTTCCGGCAACAGAGGCGTTTATGAGCACCTTGGCAGTTTCTTGAAAGGACGCCGCCGAAAGAAAACTTTCAGTCGAAAGAGCGACCTTGGAAATACCAAGCAGAAGCCTCTCGGCCGTCGCCACGCTTTTTCCGGCTTTCTTGGCTTCTTCATTGGCTTCCAAAAACTGGATTTCTTCAACCGTGTCGCCCGGAAGAAGACTTGTTCCGCCCGGATCAAGGATACGCACCCGCGAGAGCATCTGGCGGATGATTATTTCAATATGCTTGTCGTTGATTCCCTCGCCCTGCGCCGAATAAATCTCCTGCACCTCTTTTGTTATGTAGCGGTAAATGGCCTCTTCGCCTTCTATTTTGAAAAGTTTTTTGAGATCCAGATGGCCTTCAGAAAGCACCTGCCCCTTGGCGACCAAATCCCCTTCCTGCACCTCGAGATTCATAACGACCGGAACCACGTACTCCCGAACGTCTTTCTTGTCTTTTCCTTCCGTCTCAATGCGGATAATTTTTTCTTTCTCTGTTTCTTTTATTTCGAAAACCTTTCCGTCAACTTCAGAGATTCCGGCTTCTCCCTTGGGAGGCCGGGCTTCAAATATTTCATCCACTCGCGGAAGACCCTGGGTGATGTCCGTTCCGGCCACGCCTCCGATATGAAAAGTTCTCATTGTGAGCTGGGTACCCGGTTCTCCAATAGCTTGAGCGGCTACAATGCCAACAGCTTGGCCTATTTCAACCAGCTCGTTTCGGCCGAGATCAAGTCCGTAGCATTTTTTGCAGATTCCTCGCTTGGTCCGACATGTGACGACAGAGCGGATTTTTACTTTGTCAATCTTCCTCTTTTCAATTTCCTCCGCTTGAGATTTCGTAATCATCTCTCCCTTTTTGGCCAGGACTTTTCTGTCTTTGGGGTCCTGGATATCTTCAATCGGAATCCGACCGGCAACGCGCGACGCAAAACTGATGCCAACCACGTCTGAATCCTCTCGATAGAGATAGGCTCCCCGATTGTCCTTGCAGTCTTCTTCGTGAATCACGACGTCCTGGGCCACGTCAACCAGGCGGCGGGTGAGATATCCGGCAGTCGCCGTTCGAAGCGCCGTATCAGCCATTCCCTTCCTGGCTCCGTGCGTGGAAATGAAATATTCCAAAACATTGAAACCTTCCTTAAAAGAGGATTTTATGGGAAGCTCGATGGTTTCTCCGGTTGGACCAGCCACTAACCCTTTTATTCCCGTCATTTGGACAATTACCGCTTCGGTTCCCCTAGCTTTTGAGTAAACCATGGCATAGACCGGCCCTTCCTTGTCGAGAGACTCGCGAACAGCTTGAGTAATTTTGTTCTTGGCTTCGCTCCATATTTCAATAACCCGCCCTTTTCTTTCCTGATCTGTGAGAAGTCCCGCTTCAAACTGCTTGTTCACGACTTCCACCTGTTCCTCGGCTTCCTTCACCAGTTCCTCTTTTTTTTGAGGAACTTTGAGGTCATCCATTCCCCAGCTGATTCCGGAGTTAGTGACGAGGCTGAAAGACAAGTTTTTGAGATCATCCACGAAACGGGCAGTTTCTTTTTGCCCGCTGACCTCCAGGCATCGGGCAACCAGCTGGCGCAGCTTTCCCTTGTCCATTTCCTCGTTCACAAACCCAATCCCGGCGGGTATAATTTCATTGAAAAGGATTCTCCCGACGGAGGTTTTCACTCTCTCCTTTTCGAGAAATACTTCTATTTCCGCTTTGAGCTCCACTTTTTGGAAATGAAACGCCAATTTAGCTTCTTCGGGCGAGGAAAAGACGGCTCCCTCTCCACGGGATCCTTTTTTGATGTGGGAAAGATAATAACAGCCCAGCACCATGTCTTGAGAAGGAATAGTGATCGGTTCGCCGCTCGCCGGCTTGAGCAGATTTATCGAAGAAAGCATGATGTTTTTCGCTTCATCGCGGGCTTCCTTGGTCAGCGGGACGTGAACCGCCATCTGATCACCGTCGAAATCGGCGTTGAAGGCTGCGCAGACCATCGGGTGGATTTGAATGGCCTTCCCTTCGATAAGCACCGGCTGGAAGGCTTGTATGCTCAAGCGATGGAGAGTCGGCGCCCGGTTCAGGAGAACGTAATGATGTTCTATGATGTCATCCAATATTTCATAGGCTTCCTCCGTCTCAAACTCCACCATTTTCCCGGCGCTTCGGACATTGTGAGCATATTCTTTTTCGATGAGTTTGTTTATAATAAAAGGCTTGAAGAGTTCCAGGGCCATCTTTTTCGGGATTCCGCACTGGAAGAGCTTTAGCTGGGGACCGACCACGATTACGCTGCGGCCGGAATAGTCCACTCGCTTGCCCAGAAGATTCTGTCGGAAGCGGCCCTGCTTTCCCTTGAGCATGTCAGCCAGCGAACGCAGTGCTCTCCTCTGTCCGGTAGATGCCGCGACCGACGTCTGGCCTCTTCGAGCGCTGTTGTCGAACAGGGCATCCACAGCTTCCTGAAGCATTCTTTTCTCGTTCCGGCTGATGACTTCCGGCGCTCCAATCTCTATCAGCTTTTTCAGCCTATTGTTTCGATTGATAATCCGCCTGTATAAGTCGTTGAGGTCTGAAGTGGCAAACCGGCCTCCATCAAGTTGAACCATGGGACGCAGGTCCGGAGGAATGACTGGTATCGCAGTGGGAAGCATCCATTCAGGCCGAACCCCGGCATGTTTCATTCCTTGGAAAAGTTTGAGTTGCTTGAGAAGCTTCTTTTTATCGGAAGTTTTGTCGCTTTTGAGCACCTTGGATATTCTTTCGATTTCCTGATCGAGATCAAGGCCTGCCAAAATATTCCTTACCGCCTCTGCGCCGATGCCGGCTTTGAAGACATGTCCGTACTTCATGGAAAGATTGAAGTATTCCACTTCGGAAAGTATCTGGAGTTTTTTGAGATTTTTGACTTCGTCGCGACTGGATTGATAAGCGGCCTTGAGATCTTCCAGACTGCTTTCGGGCAGGACTTCACCTTCTTTTGCGTCCGAGAGCGTTCCGCCTTTTCCGGAAATCTTCTTTTTCTTGCCCTTGTATTCCGAGTCAAGCCGCTCGAGAGTTTCCTTTCGGGCCTCCTCATCCACTTCCATAACTACGTAGCTGGCAAAATATACTATCCTTTCCAAATCCGGGGTGGATACTCCCAGTGCCAGACCGATTTTCGAGGGCACGCCGCGCAAAAACCAGATGTGGGATACCGGAACCGCCAGCTTGATGTGGCCCATTCTTTCCCGGCGCACAATGGATCTTGTCACCTCGACTCCGCACTTGTCGCAGACAATGCCTTTGTATCTGATTTTCTTGTATTTTCCGCAGTAGCACTCCCAGTCCTTGGCCGGCCCGAAAATCTTCTCGCAAAAAAGACCTTCCCGCTCGTATCTTTGGGTGCGATAGTTGATCGTCTCCGGCTTTGTCACCTCTCCATTTGACCAATTGAGAATATCATCCGGACTGGCCAAGCGCAGGCGCAGAGAATCAAAATCATTCACTTTTGTGTTGTTAGCTTGAAACATCGCGGGAGTATTAATTATTCTTCCTTGTTTTTTCAGAGTCCCCTTTGACCTCTTTTTTTCTCTCATTTTCGGAAATTTCTTCTTTCACGCCTGTCATCTCCACATTCAAGCACAAGCCCTTAAGTTCATTCACCAGAACATTGAATGAGGCCGGTATATTAGGACTTCTAATCATCTCGCCTTTTATGATCGACTCATAAGCTTTGGACCGGCCCAGCTGGTCGTCCGATTTTATAGTCATCATTTCCTGCAACGTATAGGCGCTTCCATAACCCTCCAGCGCCCACACTTCCATTTCCCCGAAGCGCTGTCCGCCGAATTGAGCTTTCCCGCCCAGCGGCTGTTGGGTAATGAGTGAATAGGGGCCTATAGAGCGCATGTGGATTTTGTCTTCAACCAGATGATTTAGTTTCATGATATACATATAGCCGACCATTGTCTTTTCGTCGAAATATTCGCCTGTTTTTCCGTTGACCAGCTGGATTTTTCCATCTTCCGGGAGATCGGCTTTTTCAAGTTCTTCCTTGATATCCTTTTCATTCACTCCATCCAGGGAGGGGCTGGCTACCTTATAGTTCAGTTTAGAAGCCGCCCAGCCAAGATGGGCCTCAAGAATCTGCCCGATATTCATTCGGGAAGCCACTCCCAGCGGATTGAGTATGATGTCAATTGGTGTGCCGTCAGGAAGGCAGGGCATGTCTTCGACGGCGGCGATTCTGGAGATGACTCCTTTGTTTCCGTGTCGCCCCGCCAACTTGTCGCCGACGGCGATTTTGCGGAGCTGGGCCACGCTTATTTGAATCTGCTGAATGACGCCGGCCGACAACTTGTCCCCTTGCTCCCGTGAAAAAATCTTTATGTCAACCACTTTCCCGTGCTCACCGTGAGGAAGATAAAGAGAAGTGTCCTTCACGTCTTTCGATTTTTCACCGAAGATGGCTCTCAAAAGCCTTTCTTCAGGAGTGAGATCGCCCTCTCCCTTGGGAGAAATTTTTCCAACCAGAATATCGCCGGAAGAAACTTCAGCCCCAATCCGAATGATTCCGGTCTCGTCCAGGTTTTTGAGTCGTTCTTCTCCGATATTCGGAATATCGCGGGTTACGACTTCCGGCCCTAGCTTGGTGTCTCTCACATCAACCGAAAAATCTTCAATGTGGATGGAAGTATAGCGGTCATCCCGCAAAAGCTTTTCGGAAATGATTATGGCGTCTTCAAAATTGGCTCCCTCCCAAGGCATAAGAGCCACAAGAATATTTTGTCCGAGAGCCAGTTCGCCGAAATCAGTGGAGGCTCCGTCAGCCAAAAGCTGGCCCTTGGAAATTTTCATGCCCTTTTCAACCCGGGGAATCTGATTCATGCAAGTAAAAGCGTTGGATCTCTCGAAACTTTGGAGCTGATATGATTTCTTGGGGGATTTTTCCTTGCCGCTGCTTTCTTTGACAGTTATATGATCCGCGTCGACCTCTATTACCTCCCCTTCAGACTGAGCCAGCACCACCTGTCCGGAATCAGCCGCCGCCTTGTCTTCCAGCCCCGTGCCGACAAAAGGAGATTCGGGCACAACACAGGAAACAGCCTGGCGCTGCATATTGGACCCCATGAGGGCTCGATGGGCATCGTCATGCTCCAAGAAGGGAATCAATGCCGTCGCCACCGAAATACATTGTTTTGGCGAAACATCGACGTAATCCGCTCTTCCAGCCTCTATCTCCAGCGGCTGTCCTTTCACGCGGGCGTCAATTTTTTCATCCAGAATATTCCCGTTTTCGTCGAGTCGAATAGCCGCGTGGGCAATTGTGTTCCGATCCTCAACGGTAGCGTTCAAATACTCAATTTCTTTGCTGACATAAGGCAAAATACTGATCTCTTCCAGGGAAATTTGTTTGATTTTTTTGGCAATTTCGGGAGTCACCTTTTCTCCCGCCGAGGCAATTTTGTTCTTGGAAGCGTCCTCGATGTCCTCTCGCAAAATTCTTCCCTCTAGCGCTTTGGGATTGTTTTTGGCTTGGCTTATTACTTTCCGATAAGGAGTTTCAATGAAGCCGTATTCGTTGATTCGGGCATAGCAGGCCAGATGGTTCACCAAGCCGATATTGGGACCCTCCGGGGTCTGCACCGGGCAAATCCGGCCGTAGTGCGATTGATGAACGTCGCGCACTTCAAAGCCGGCGCGCTCGCGGGTGAGCCCTCCGGGTCCCATAGCCGAAAGGCGCCTTTTGTGTTCCAGTTCCGCCAGCGGATTCACCTGATCCATAAATTGGGAAAGCTGGGATGAAGCAAAAAATTCCTTGACAGCCGCCGCCACCGGACGGGAATTGATAAGCTGGCCCGGAACTACGGTAGCCAGATCGCAGGTACTCATTCGGTCTTTGATGTTTCTGGTCATTCTGGCCAGACCGGCTCGGAATTTATTCTGAACCAGCTCTCCGACACAGCGAACTCTTCGGTTGCCCAGATGATCAATGTCATCCGGTTGAGCCGTTGGGTTGCCATTCAAGCGGATGATTTCCTTTATAATAAGAATCAAATCCTCCAGACGCAGAACCCTGTTTTTTTCGTCATCCGGCACATTCACTTCAAGCCTCTGGTTCAGGCGATAGCGGCCGACTTTCCCGAAATCGTACCTGTCGAAGTTGAAAAACATAGCTTCAATCATCTGCTTGGCATTTTCTTCGGAGGCCAAATCACCAGGCCGGATTCTTTTGTAAACCTCCTTGAACCCTTCTCCCTGCGTTTTGGCGGCGTCTTTTCCAATCGTTGTTTCAATATGCTTCGCCTCTCCCGTATCCACGTCAGAAAAGGTCTTCACCAGTTCCTCATCGCTGGATATTCCAAAAGACCGAAGCAGGGATGTCACGGCTACTTTTCTTTTGCGATCGATTTTTACCCATAGGACTCCGTCCAGATCTGTTTCTATTTCAAGCCAAGCCCCGCGGTTGGGAATTATTTTCGCCCCAAAGAGCTTTTTTCCTTTTTGATATTCAGCCGTAAAAAAGACCCCTGGACTTCTAATAAGCTGACTCACAACTACTCGTTCAACTCCGTTGATTATGAAAGTCCCCCTATCCGTCATTATGGGAATTTCTCCAATATAAACTTCCTGTTCCTTCATCTCGCCGGTCTGTTTGTTGAGAAGTTTCACGTGGGAGCGAAGAGGAGCCTCAAAAGATATATTTTTTGATTTCGAAGTCCTTTCGTCGTATTTCGGTTCATCTAGATAATAGTCACTGAAGCTAAGCTCCAGGTCTTTACCCGTAAAATCCTTGATCGGATTAACTTCGTCGAACAGCTCCCGCAATCCCTCTCTTATGAACCATTGATAAGAATCTGTCTGAGTTTCAATCAGATTGGGAAGAGAAACCATCGGAAGACGTTTAAAAAATTTCCTCTTCTTGAGAGAGGACTGTGGGCTGAAAGACTCCTTCACCCCAAGAGTTTTTGGCCCTAGAGACATAAAAGAAACTCCACTTTCCAAACTTTGCCTCGATAAATTTCTTGGAGACAATCAGTTTTGGCTAAGTGGCTTTAAATTAGAAGTATTTGATTATTTTCTAAATTTTATATCCAAATCCCCCAAAGTTAGATATCGCATTATTGAGACTATCACAAGATGTTTTATTTGGCAAGGTTTCCTGTTACCGGGCAAGGCCCGCTATCATAAGACTCTCAAAAGTGATCTTTGCTATTCTTTCGCTCGTCCAGCCTCGCGGCACATCACTTATTATCTTATACCCTGAAATTTTGTCAACCCCGTACCAAGTTCGCCGTTTATTTTTGCCACGGTGCGCTGGGCGAATAGCCCAACCCTTGCGACCAGCACCGTGATTTGCTAGTTTTAAATATTTGGATGAAGCACCTTGCTTGTTTTCTAACTGCGAAATTGGTGCGGGGTCAACCCCGACTTTGTTTCTGCGCAGAATTTCATCGATTTCATTCAAAAGGGTCCGGGAAAGATTGTTGTTATCCTGCCATTTCGCACGACCAATCCTTCTTTTACCATCCGGTAAAATGAGTTCAATAAAATTATTTTCTCTGATAACTAAATGGATGGTCAATTTTCATTTAATTTAATTGTCTCGATTGCGAAGAGTAGTTTGCGTAAAATGAAAAAAGCTGGAATCCTTTTTATTTTTCTCCTTTTCATTCTTATTTCCAGTTTTTTCCTTGTTGCGGATTGTGCGGCATAAATTTGTATCCGGCTTAGTTGGCACTGTGTTATCTTTTCTCGGCCGAATATTTTCATCAAATCCAACTGCTTGTTCTTGTTTACCGGCCCCTCTTTGATCATCCGAGAGATCTTCTTTGCTCTTTGAAATTTGAATATTTTGGCTGGTCAAAGAAAAACGCTGCTTTTCTTCCGGTAGAATCGCCCGGCTAAGACGATAAAACTGGTCCGGATCAAGTTCATGCCTGAATTCTCCCAAAGTTTTCATCATTTTTTCTTTGGTGAGATGTCCTTCTTTTCCGGTATTTTTTTGTAAAATTTCGAAAAATTTTTGCTTTCTGGTTGTGTTATGAAGGACATCGGAAACACTGGGACGGGAAAAAATATCTCTGGCATAAGAGGAATACTGATATTTATTTATACCTTTGATGTCCCTTATGGGACAGAGGGTTTTGGCACTCATTGTGGGAAAATGTATCTCTTATTCCAAGTCATACATCAGATGCGAAGCGGAGAGCATGACGTTGTTTACTTTTCCCTGCTTATCCAATTTGTATGACAACACCATGCCGTTTTCGGCCACGCCGATGGTGTAGCTTGAGAAAGTGCCTGCCAGGTTCACCTTCATCTGTTTCACGACCTGCTGATCCTGGTCAAAATCGAAAGTCCCCGCGTCGCGGATGTATTTTTCGAGATGATTCATCGCCTCCTTTTTTGAGATATCGCCGCAGCATTCGCTGGCATCCACCACATAATATACTCTTGAAGCCACAAAAGTTTCCGCGCCGGAAAAATCCCCACCGTTGACAGCTTTTTCAAACTCGGGAGAAGAATTTTGTTCGATAGCGACTTGTCTGCTTGACTCCGCTTCATCCTTGTTTGATTTGTTCAGCGCAAGTTGCTTTTTGAGGGCCATTACCTCGGCTTTCAATTGAGAAATTTCATTTTCGCCGGAAGAATATTTTTCACTCATCATCGGCTTTTTCCAGGAGTAGGCGCTATGGCCCACGAAAGCAAAAATTGCCGCCACAAAAACAATTAGTGCGGCGACGAGCAGCTGGTTGGGATTCGTCGTGCCGTCTCTTTCAAAATTTTCATTGACTTTTTTTGTTTTTTTCCTCCTGGCCATTTTTTTGATTTTATTATTTGATGATTCAATTATACCAATCTCTCCAAAACAAAGCAAAAAACCGCTTCCCCGGAAGCGGTTATACTAATGGGGGCACATTATAGTATTTTTCGGTAATACAGATTGACATCTTGCACCCACTTGGCCGCGTCGGCGGAACTTCGGGCTGAACAGCTGTTTCCGCATTTCCAAAGAACCATCTTCGCCGGGGTGTCGACTTTATTTTCTACCAGTTTTTCAATCCGATTACCCACAACGTTGACCGCTTGAGCCGGTGTTTCGAAACAGCTGTACCCGGCGGCGTTTCGGTTGATTTTTCCTTTATACCCCCAGTAGTTGTAGCACTCCTTTCCCATTTTTTTGGGAGAATATTTTCCCCAATTGCTCTCCTTCTTGGCAATAGCCACGAGATAAGCCGCCACTTTCTTGTCTTTCTTCGCAATGTACGGTGTCATTTTTTGAATAGGATGGTTCGATACTTCTTTCCTAATTTTCCGCTCCATAGTTTGCTTTGGGTCTGGACCCGACGCATGCGGTACTTCTTGCAGATCAGCTTTTACCATGCTGAAACACATTCCGATAAAGATAAAAGAAATTACGGCAAGAGAAGCAAAGAGTGCTTCTTCCTTTTCTTTTAGAATTCTTTTCTTGGCTTTTCGCAGTTTTCTTTTTATTTTTTTGATTTTTTTCATAAATAAACAGAAAAAACGGGTTCACCCCGTTCCTTATGTTTACAGTATAGCACGTTTTGAGACGCAAATCAAATTTCCAGAAAGGCATTTCAAGCTTCTCTGCTAAATTCCTGGCAAGTCGAAAGGATGAAGTATTCTTGTGATTATTCCGATAATAATCGCCGCTATTATTGAAGCCCCGATTGCCGTTCCTATTCCAAAGGCGATGCCTCTCAAGAAATTCCTCCCAAAGGAATTAGCATGTTCCATCTGCTCGGCTAATTTTTCGATATTGCGGGATAATTTTTTCTCGCTTTCTTTGTTTCTTTCCATAACCGTTATTCTTACAAATGATAATTCAGTGTTCTTCTTTCCTTGATACAAAAAACGTTGCATTTATGTCTCTCATCCAAAAAATCTCCAAAAGGAGGAAATTTTTTATTTAGCAAGCGGGTGACCGGAATCGAACCGGCGTATCTTGCTTGGAAGGCAAGCGCTCTAC
>CAZFIH010000039.1:0-9966 GCA_964519445.1 uncultured Bdellovibrionales bacterium
CGACCTTTAGTCCTTTATTTTAGCACTATTTCGTGGTCAACTTAAGACCACTTCAGAATCAACAAATGCGATATCTAAAAAATGGTAGGAAAAATGACGGCAAAAAAAGAAAATATGACGATTGAAGATCTGGCCCAGATGGCGACTAAAGGTTTTGAGGATTCTGAAAAGAAAATGAAAGAAAAATTTAAAGAAGCGGACAAGCAGATGGATAAGAAATTGGAAAAACTGGCCACTTTAGTTCAGAATGGATTTTTGGAGCTTAAAGGAGAAATTCAAGGGGTTAAATCCGACACGAAGGATATCAAAACAAACCTGAATAAAAAAGTTGACCGATTTGAACATAACGAACTGGTTTATCGCGTTGAAAAACTGGAAAAAAACTTCTCCTAGCGCCCGGTCGCGCAACTTGGTCGTTTCGAGGCTCCATTTGAGGAGCTTTTTATACGCAAACGCCGCTTGAAATCGGCTAAAAAAAGAGGTAGTATAAATTATATAATCATGGAAACAAAATTCGAAAATTTAGTAGCCGCACTCGGTGAATTGAAAAACGACCGACAATTGAAAAAAAACGCCGAGGAGGCCCGGAGCATCATTCTTCAGTCGCTTAAAGAAAAAGGTAAAGTGATGACCTGCGGAAACGGCGGGTCGGCCACGCAAGCTTCCCACATGGTCGGCGAACTTGTCGGCCGTTTTGCGTTTGACCGTCCGGCCCTTTCGGCAATTTCTCTATATGATCTGGCCACGACAACCGCCGTTGGAAATGACTACGGATATGATGATATTTTCTCCCGATTTGTTGACAGCCTGGGAAACGGAAACGATATTCTTTTTTCCTTGAGCACCAGCGGCAACTCCGGAAATTGTCTCAAAGCCATGGAATCGGCCAGGCAAAAAGGGGTCAAAAATATCGCTCTTCTCGGCCGCGACGGAGGAAAAATGAAAGAGCTGGCCGACGTGGCCATAATCGTTCCTCAAGAAGAAACTCCCGTGATTCAGGAAATTCATCTGATGATCATTCACTGGCTCTGCGAAGAAATAGAGAAACATTTTTTCAAGAATAATAAAGACTAAAAAAGATTTCAGTATACTAGTATACTGAAAGTTATATTCAATGATTTCCGCCCAACGAACCAAAGAAATTCTCAAAAAAGCCCGAGGGAAGAAAGTGCTGGCCTGCGGGGACGTCATGCTGGACGCCTATTTGACCGGCCCGGTAGATCGGCTTTCGCAAGAAGCGCCCGTGCCTATTATCGCCGTCGAAGAGCAAAAATTTTTTCCGGGAGGCGCGGGAAACGCCGCAAACTGCATGGCTACTATCGGTCTCGAATCTCACTTAGTTTCAGTAGTGGGAGGAAACGAGAAAATCAACTACGGAAAAATTCTTGAGAAAGAGTGCGAGAAAGCTGGAATTATTCCCCATTTTAGCTCGGATCCAAGCCGGATTACGATTCTTAAGATGCGGCTGGCGGCCGTCAAGACCACCAAACAGCATGTGGCTCGGGTGGATATGGAAAAAAAGCATTTCCTCGAAAAGAAAAAAGAAACGGAGATAGCCAGATATATTCAAAGCCTGGCAAAAGAACTCCGGCCCTCGATACTTTCCATCCATGATTATAAAAAAGGATTCCTGACAAGGAACATTTTCAAAGCAATTTGCCGAATTTCCGAAACAGGGAGAATACCCATTTTTGCCGATCTCAAGCAGGACACTTTCGCGAACTATCGAAACCTGATAACAGCACCGGAAATCTTTTTCTTGAAGCCAAACCGAATCGAATCCGTGGAAACGGCGCGAATCCTTAACGGCTTCGACAAGAATGGAAATACCGATAAAGAGCTTATTGAAGCATCCAACATAATCCAGAAAGAAAAACCGATTCAAATAATCATCACTCGAGGAAGAAAAGGGGCAGTTTTGTTTGAATCCGGCAAGAAGCCATTTTTTGTCCGCCCGGAAGAAATCGAAGAGCAGTTTGACGTCGCGGGCGCCGGAGATACCGTAGAAGCTTTTTTGATTGCTTCTTATCTCGGTGGCGCAACAATGCCAGAGGCACTGGAAATCGCCATTGCCGCTTCCCAAGTGGCTATTCGAAAATTCGGAACCTCGGTAGTCACGGAAAAGGAACTCCTCGAGTGGATAAAGAATTAAACCTTCAATGAAAAAAATAATTTTTCTCGACCGCGACGGAATTATAAGCGTCGATAAAGGATACAACTGGAAAATTGAAGACTTCGAACTGGAAAAAAATATCATTCCGGCGCTCCAAATGCTTCGCGACAACGGCTTTGAGTTCATCATCGTAACAAACCAGTCCGGCATCGGGCGGGGCCTTTATACGGAAGAAGATTTTTGGAAATACAACAGCTGCGCGACAGAAGAGCTCAAAAAAAACAAAGTAAAAATTCTCAAAACGTATTTTTCGCCGTATCATCCGGAAAAAGGCACCGGGAAATACAAGAAAAAAACGCGGTGCCGCAAACCCGAACCGGGAATGCTCGAGCAAGCCGAAAAAGACTTTTCAATCAACAATGGAAAGTCCTGGATAATCGGTGACAAGTGGTCGGACGTGAAAACCGGAAAAAACTTCGGAATCAAGGCAATTCTCGTCCTCACCGGCCACGCCGGCGACGACGCCGAAAAGCACAAAACCGAAATCGAATATATAGCCAAGGATCCCCTGGATGCAGCCAAATTCATCGTGAATTCCAAAAACACATAAAATTTATGCAAGATCACAAGGAAAAAATAAAATCCCCCGAAGAAATTTTGAAAACCGTCGAAAAAGCCAAATCCGAAGGTAAAAAAATTGTCACCACGAACGGCTCTTTTGATCTGTTTCATGCAGGGCACGTGGAACTTCTTCAAAAAGCCAAAGAAAAAGGAGACATCCTTATTGTGGGCGTGAACAGCGACAAATCCGTAAGAGAATACAAAAAGAAACCCGGCCGGCCGATTATCCCTGAACGATTCCGGGCTGAAGTTGTCGCGGCCATCCAATATGTCGACCATGTTTTTCTCTTTGATGAAACCGACCCCAATTCCTGGCTCGACCGAATCCGCCCGGAAGTGCATGCCAACAGCGCCGAGTATGGAAAAGACTGCGTGGAAACGCAAGTTCTCGAGAAATACGGCGGTGAGTTGTTTCTTGTTCCCAGAGAGAAAATTCCGCTCTCGACAACAGACATAGAATCCAAAATCAAACCTGAAGAATGAAAAACTTTTCCAAAATAAGCGTTGTTATTCCGATTTATAACGAGGAAAAGACCCTCGAGGAAATTATCTCCGCGGTCGAAAACGCGGATACTTTTCATTTGGAGAAGGAAATAATTCTGGTGAACGATTGCAGTCGGGACCGATCCGCCGAGATTCTCAAAAAATACGAAGGCAAGCACATTATTCTCCATCATAAATCTAATCAGGGCAAAGGATCAGCTCTCAAAACCGGCATCGGCCACGCCACGGGGGACATTATTCTCATTCAAGACGCCGACCTTGAGTACGATCCGGCCGAGTATCCCAGTATGTTGAAACCCATCCTCGACGGAAAAGCTGACGTGGTTTACGGTTCGCGTTTCATGGGCGGCCAGCCCCACCGGGTGCTCTATTACTGGCACTATGTTGGCAACAAAATGTTGACCCGTATTTCCAACATGCTCACCAATCTCAACCTTACTGATATGGAAACTTGCTATAAAGCCTTCACGAAAGAAATCATGGATCAGATACATCCCAAGCTCCAGTCGAAACGATTCGGTTTTGAACCAGAGGTGACGGCCCGTATTGCCAAGCTTGCCAAAAGAGACAAATGCCGGATTTATGAAATCGGCATCTCCTACTTCGGCAGAACCTACAAGGAAGGGAAAAAAATCGGTGCTAAGGATGGTCTTGAGGCCATTTGGTGTGTCATCAAATTCAATCTTTTCAAGAAATGACAAGAAATCATTCTCATTCCCAAAACAGAGAGCCCTTTTTGGAAAATTTTTTAAGCGACTGCCGATACAGAAAAATTACCCTCTTTATCTCCTCAAGCTCCGAAGTTCTGGATTTGGGCTGCGGATACAACGGCAGATTATTGCAAAAGATTGAAAGTAAAATTTCCCGAGGGGTCGGATTGGATATTTCGGTCAGCAAGGACACGGGGAGCGAGAAAATAAAATTAATCAAACATGATCTCAACCAGCCTCTGCCCTTCTCTGAAGATGAATTTGATACCGTGACATCGCTCGCGGTACTCGAACATCTGGATGAACCGCAAAAGTCTCTTCAGGAAATCCGAAGAGTTCTGAAGCCCGGAGGGAAACTGCTTCTCACAACTCCCTCGACATACGGAAAACCGGTCCTTGATTTTCTTGCCTTCCTTCATCTGGTCAGCCTCCGGGAAATCGAAGATCATAAGAGCTATTTTAATAAAAAACTTGACCGATTTGTGCCAAATATCCGGATTTGACGATTGCAAGCATAGGTACTTCCAACTTGGGATGAATAATTTTCTTATTGCCAACAAATGATTGAAGTGGAAAAAATAACAGATTTTTTCAAAAGAAACCGTATTGAAATACTGGTCTTTTTTGTCTATTCAGCCCTCACGATTTTTTTTCTCTCGCATTTGATAAGGGGTATAAACTATTCTCTCGTCCCGGGAGACGGGCTGTTCACCTATTGGACAATAAGGTGGGATGTTTACAGCTTCCTTCACGATCCTCTTAATCTTTTCAACTCCAATATTTTTTATCCAAACGAAAACACCCTCGCTTACAGCGAAGGATTGTTTGTTCCCGCTCTTATCGCTCTGCCGATATTTCTTGTTATACGAGACATGGTCGTCACCTACAATCTCTTAATCTTTTTTTCCTATATTCTTTCCGCTTTCGGCGCCTACAAACTGGCAAAATACTACACTAAAAATAATTACGCTTCATTCATTGCCGGCCTCATTTTTGGATTTTCAACTTTCAAACTTGTCAGTATAGGACATTTTCAAAATATAATGACGTTTTGGATGCCTTTCGCGGTTTTGCATCTTCAGAAATACTTGGACTCGCAGAAAAGAAAATACGCCCTTTACTTCGCTCTTCTTTTCAGCGCCCAAATGCTTTCCAGCTGGAATATGGGAGTCTTTTTTGCCCTTTTTGTTATTTTTCTTCTTGTTGCCAATTGGAAAATTATCCGGGAAAATCTTTGGCCCATGGCCAAAGATGGACTAGTTGCAATTTTTATTATACTGTTGCTTGTCGTCCCTTTTGCCTATCCCTATTTCAAGCTCCATCTGGAGACGGAATTTTCATATCCAGTTGAGGATATGATTCATGGTTCGGCTGATCTCGGCGGATATATTCTTCCACCCCCCGGTACTAACATGGCCAAGCTGACCTTTTTTCTGGGAATTGAAAAGGGGCACTGGGGAGAAAATATGAACTTTATAGGTTGGTTCTCGATCATGCTTTTACTGTATTATTTTTTCATAGTAAAAGAAAAAATTGTTTTCAGAAATTTCAAAATATACGCGCTCGGCATTCCCATTTTTGCAGTTCTTTCTTTCGGTCCAGTTTTGCGCTTCGTGCCGAACGTCACGATTCCGTCTTTCTATGCCCTTCTTGTGCCCGTACTCGGTTTCGTACGGACTCCCAGTCGCCTGGCAGTGATTGTCGTACTTTGCCTATCTATTGCTATTGCCTATATCGTTGGTTCAATTAGAATAAAAAATAACTTACTAAGAATTGCTCTTCTCGTCTTTGTCTCTGTTTTTATTCTTTTTGAATTTTGGGTCCCTCGCGGAAAACTCTTCATGAATACCGAATGCCCGGACATTTACGAACGGGTAAAAAATGATCCTTCCGTTAGTGCTATCGTAGAGATGCCGATTCAAGAAAGATTCGACAGCGCTCTGCCGTATGTATATTATTCAACCTGCCATTTGAAGCCGATTTTCAATGGCTACAGCGGATCTGCTCCTAAAAACTACACAAAAAACGCAAAAGTGCTTCGCGGTTTCCCGGATAAGGACAGTCTCAAACTCATTCGAAAAATAAACATCACGCATGTTCTTCTCCATCTCAGCCAATTTTCGGAGAACAGACAAAAACCGCTTATGGAAGCGGTTCAGAGTGACGATGCACTGGAGATCAGGGAGCAATTCGGTGATGATTTCCTTATAAAAATACGACGCGATTAGTCTTTTAGATATTTCTTTACCAATATCTCGAACTTTTCAATCACCTCTTCCGGCTTGATGGCCAGCCGGCAGGGTTCCTTTGCCCAATGAACGAGGGAGTTTTTGCATCCTTCGTCCCAGCAAGGGTAACACACGAGACTCTCCGGCGGCTCGCAAAATTCGTATTTTTCGTAGTATTTCACTCGTGCCTCCGGCTTCACTCCACCGGTAAATATCGCCAGGAACGGGATATTTGAGAGCGCCGCAATGTGGTAGGCGCTTGTGTCGGTGGAGATCACGCATTTTGATAATTTTATAGCTTCTATATATTCCGTGATTGATTTTGTCTTTCCCGTGAGATTCACGACTTTCTCACCCTTGAAATAATTGCTATCCACTGTACCGACAACAAGCGGCGTGAATCCCAAATCCTCTATCGCCCCTATCAGTTTCGGATAATACGGCTCCCACCAGCTCCGGGCCGGATTCGTGGAAACAAGATTTAATACTACGAATTTCTGATCAACATCAATGCCCATCGACTTGAGCATTTCTTTGACTTTATGACGGGCTTCCGGATAATCGGGCATTGGAACAAATTCATATTTCTGATCAAGCTCCATCAATTCTGTGAAGGCCGGGTGACGGTGCATTTTATTGTATTTGTTGTATTTTCCATCTGATATCTCCATTAATGAAAGTTTGTAGACTCTACCCCGGGTCGGAATCGGAACCGGGGCGAATCTTTGTCCGTTCGGTATGGCAACGAACTCGTCGAATATCCCGAAACCGCGCATCATCTCGATATTTCTTTCGAATGTCGCGAGTATCACTTTTTTTCCGGGATTTTTTTCCCGCAACTGTTTGAAAACACTCACTCCCATCAGCAAGTCGCCAATACCATCGTCTCGGTGAATCGTGATCGCGTCGTCATATTCGTGCGGAGTGAACTTGATTATCTGCTTTTGCTTGGAAATATTTTCCATCTTTTTGCCCCAAACAGCTTTCAATAACTCCCTATCCGTGCTGATTTTTCCCAAATCACGAGATGATCCTTCGAAATGAAAAATTTCTGCCCTCGGGTTATAAAGAATTTTGAACCCGGCTTCGCCTAGCCGCAGACAAAAATCCGTATCCTGGCATTCTTCCAGAAAGTCTTCGCACAAACCGAAGCGATTAAAAACGTCTCTGCGCAAAGCGACACAAGCAAATGTGACCGTAGGAATCAAAGCCGCGAAATTAGCCTCGGGAATATCCCTAGGCCGTTTGACATAGAGATGATAGGCATTGTCATTACGGAATTTCATACCCGCGTGCTGGATAGTGCCGTCCGCATAAATAAGCTTTGCTCCCACAGCGCCGATTCGTTTGTCCTCAAGAGGATTCACAAGCTCGTCGAGCCACTTGTCCTTTGCCTTGGTGTCGTTATTTAGCAATATTACATATTCCCCTTGTGCGTACTTTCCAATCAATTGGTTGTAATTCCGGGAAAAATGATAACGGCCGATATTCACAATCCTTAAGTTGTTATATCGAGACCTAATTTCTTTATAATAGTCCCAAACATCTGAGTCAGTCGTGCCTGTATCTCCTATTAAGATCTCCGCTTCCCGCCGGCTGTCTTTGAGGGTCTGCTGGATAGATTCGATACAGGGTCTGATGAGATCTAACCTGTCCTTGCTCAATATAGCTATAGTGACTTTTCCGTTGTCCTCGCAGGGATTCACCCCACCGCAATCGAGACTTTGGTAATTCACAGACCGAGAAACAAACTCTCCTCCTGGTGAAGATTTTTCAAATCTCTTCCTGAGATGTCTTTTCACCGCAAAAGAAACGCCAGCCGCGCCATTTCTTTTGAACTCCTCGACAGTCAACAGGAAAAGATTCCAATATTTTTCAAAAATTTTTTTAACCGTATATAGCATTCAATTCGGTACATCAGCATATTAGACTACATTCTAATTGAAAAATCGCCGCTCTTTTTGTTCAGATTTTCGCTGTAGAACGGATCCTTATCAAAGTATTTTTTCCATTTGTTCCTCATGTATTCTATTTCTGATATGATCCGGAAAAATTTTTTCGGGTTGCTTTCCTTAAGCTCGTCAGTCAGCACATCATTTCCCCGACTAAGCGATTCATAGTGATAGAGGCGCGCGTAGGGCGTGCAAACCACATAAAAACCCTTCTCCAGAACCCGGAGGCAAAGATCGACATCGCTATAGGCTATCGGAAGATTTTTTTCGTCAAACCCGCCCAATTCTTCGAATAATTTTTTTCTTATCATCAGGCAAGCTCCCGTCACGGCGCTATAGTCGCGTATTTTCAGTGGATAGTTCGCGTATCCGACCGCAAAATCAGGCAGGCCGATAAACGCGTGTCCGGCAATTTCCCCCGCGCCGATGATAACTCCGCAGTGCTGTATCGAACCATTGAAATAAAGCAACTTGGCTCCGACTACTCCGACGTGATCCTTTTGAATTTGCTCCAGCATGGCATCCAGCCAGTTATCGTTGATGACTTCCGTATCGTTGTTCAGAAAAAGGAGGATATCTCCTTTTGCCTTTTTTGCCGCTTCATTGTTGATTGCGGAAAAGTTAAAAGTTTTGTCATAGGAAATCAAAACCACTTTTCCGCTTTGACTGATTTTTTCCAGATACTCCTTCGTTCCGATTTCCCGGCTTTGGTTATCAACGAGCACAATTTCAAAATTTTTGTATTTCGTCTTTTCCAAAATACTCGAAACGCATCGCGCCAGATAATCCGCTCTGTCGCGAAAAGGAATTATAATAGAAACAAAAGGTCCTTTTCCCAAATTTCTTCTGATTCTGTAGGAGCCGGGCACAAATCCGTCTTCCACACTTCCTTTTATGGAATTTCTGGAAAGATGATCTTGGAGTGCTTTTTTGCCTGCGACATATGCATAGTTTTTCGCATCTTCAGAACTGGCTGCTGATCCTGGAATTTTTCGCCAATGATACAAAATTTTCGGAATATGGAATATTTTCTTAAATGACGTCTTTTCAACAGAACGCAGAAAAAGATCATAGTCCTGTGATCCTTCAAATCCTTTTCTGAATCCGCCAATTTCGTCAACGATTGATTTTCGGATAACTGCAAGATGGCAGATATAATTGGTACAAATCAGCAAATCCGGCGACCAGTCGGGCTTGAAGTACGGCTCAACACGATTTCCGCTTTCGTCGATCTTATCCTCGTCGCTGTAAATTAAATCTGCCTCGGGATGCTTATTCAGCATCTTCACGACTTCGTACAGCGCCACAGGCGAAAGCTCATCATCGTTGTCAAGAAGCGCAACAAATTCCCCCGTCGCGAGTTTGAGCGCTTCATTCGACGCCCCCGAGATATGCTGGTTCATTTTCCCGTACGAAACCCTTATCCGAGGGTCACCTGAATCATTCCATTTCTTAAGGCATTCTATAGTTTCTCCGTTATCTGAAGCGTCGTCGTAAAGACAAAGCTCCCAATTATCGTAAAACTGATTCAGCACCGATTCGATGCACTTGTTGAGCCATTTCGGATCGACGTTATAGACTGGAGTAATAATTGAAATTTTAGGTTGATACCGGAAATCCTCGATTTCTTTCTTTATTTTTTCTTTATTCCATCTTTCGTTTTTATCAATCCATTTCCTGTAACTGACATTCTGCCGCGATCCCCCTTCGAAATACTTCCGACCATGTATAAGATACTTATACGTAATCCACAAAAATTTTTTGAAGCCTTTTTTCTTTAAGGCCATCCGGGCCTCGTCAATCAGCTCAAAAAAATGCCGTGGCCGGAAATTTTTCGC
>CAZFIH010000040.1:0-9789 GCA_964519445.1 uncultured Bdellovibrionales bacterium
TTGAGCCAGGCGTCGACTGCCCGAATGACAATATAGCCGGACAACCCGATGATTACTCCGACAATCGACCAGGTCATCTGACGCTTGGCTTTCTTTTGCTGATCTTCATCTCCTGTTGCCGTGAGATACATTATTCCCGTTACGACGAAGCTGATGATGGCTAGAAACCCAAAGATGGCCAGAAGCCACATGGTGAAATCGGAAACGACTTCAATCAATGTTCTGTTTGGAAGCCCAACGTCTCCGGGAACAGCAATTCCGTTCGCCGCATGTATTGCTTGAACGGAAAATACCGCGTTAATCAGTATCGCTAACCAACTTATAAGTCTTTTCATTGAAATTTTCACACTTATTAGAATTGGGTGCCAGAGACATTAAGCATCCTGTGCACCGCAAAGATAACCACGACTCCCACGAGACCCACTACGACTCCGATAATCGACCAATACATTTGCCGCTTGGCTTTTTTCTGCTGGTCTTCGTCGCCAGAAGCAGTCAGATACATTATGCCCGATATAACAAAACCGATAATAGCAAAGAAACCAAAAATAGAAAGAGCCCACATAAGAAGATTTCTTAAGATTTCATAAATAGGATTATATGGCAATCCCGTGTCTCCATAGTTGCCAGGATTCCACTCTGCATATGCCATTAACGGAGTGAGGGTGATGAGGAAAAAATAAGACCTTTTAATCATCGAATGTTTTCTTTTTTTCATTTTTTGTCTTTTGAAAAAATTACACTTGTTATTATAAAATAAATTTCTCCAAAAGCAAAGCGTCCCGAAAAAGGACGCTTTTTTCTAGTAAAAAAGTGAATATTTATGTAAATCTAGAATCTGGCTTGTCCTTCGAGCATTCTTTGGACAGCGAACAGAATAACCAGCCCGACCATTCCAACAATAACACCGGTGATTGAATAGAACATGGCTCGCTTGGCCTGCTTCTGCCGATCTTCATCGCCCGCCGCCACGAGATACATAATACCGGAAATGACAAACCCAATAACTGCCACGAATCCCAGAATTGCCAGCAGCCAAAGCATGACACTTCTGATGATTTCATAGACCGTGTTTTGAGGAAGATTAGTGCCACCCGGCGGCTGGAATTGAGCCAGGGCTAAAAACGGAGTCAAAAGCACTCCTGTGTAGAATATCTTTTGTATTTTTCTTTTCATTGAGTCACCTCCCTTCACAGATTTTGTCGAAATCTCTGATTTCGCGACATTTCCGGAAAATGATGAAGCGTTTATTGTTTGAGATTTGCGACTAAAAATCTTTATGAAAATATCTTGGTTACCATTCCTTCGGAGCCGGAGCAACAGAATTGGGAACGCTTTGAGCGGGCGCATCGCTTCCAGATCCTGAATCATATATACCCGTTGGCGTGGAGCTCTCCGGAACATGACCTTCGCTTTCTGTTCCATAACGTTCCGGGCCGTAGTCTCCCCACTCCGTTGTCGGAGTGGACGTTGCATGTCCTCCGATCAGTTCAATCACTTGGTTGACCAGAATCAGCGCGCCGACGGCGATGATGATTCCGACCAGCGAATACATAACCGTCTTCTTTCCCATTTCATACCGGTCCTGATCTCCCGCGGCTGAAAACATCCAGATGGAGCCGATGATCATGGTTATTATAGCAAGAAAGCCGACGATTGACAAAAGAAGACGCAGGACGTTGAGGGCGATTTGCTGAAACGAAAGCCCGCCGATGTTGGAAGTGCTTCCTCCAAGAATTGTCATTATCTCTTTGTAGAACGTCGGCGCGGCGGCGACGATCGCGAGCCCCGCCAAAGCCAGCGTCACCGTTTTTTTCGCCCGTTCCGCCATTTCCTTGTTGCCGGCGGAAATCATATACATTATCCCGCCAATAATGATGAAAATGACAGCAATCGTCCCGGCGATTCCCTTGAGATAGCCCATGATTCTTGCCAAAATTCCCTCGATGGTGTCTTCGGCGATTGGGTTTCCAAATCCAGTAGTTTGGCTTCCTTGACTGCTTTGATTGTCCGTCTGAACTCCCATTCCGGCCAGCGGGTCTTCGCCGTATTCGTATCGCGGGTCTATTGGAGCCGCAAAAGCAATACTGGCGCTGAATACCAAGATGCATGTCGTCAATAGGAAAAATAAAATTATTTTTTTCATATTGTGTTCTTTAATAATCAAAAAGAAAATCAAGTCCTTTTCGAAGACAGTTTTGGGATGTAGTTATGTATATCCTGTTTACGACACTTTTTTTATCAGTTTCAATGAAATAGTTTATAGATTCCTGCTCGCCTGAAATATTAACCGAGGCGTAAAGAAATTCTCCTTCCTGAAATTGAAGGTTCTGATTGAGAAAGCTTTCGTTGATTTTTTTCTTAGGAAATAAAATGGGGTGCAAATCCTTAAGCATATACGGCTCCCAGCTTTTCATGGCTTTTTGGGCTTCAATTCTTTCGCTTTGGAGATTTTGAGGAGAATATGTTCCAATGTCAAAGCTGATACCGTATTCTTTTTCCTTTTTTTCATTGATGCAGTAAAAGAAACCGTAATAATTTGAGCCCAAAAGATCTCTAACCTGCGGGTTTATTTGAGCGCCGACAGCGGAAAGAAAAGTGGGCAATTCAACCATGTTTCCATTTTTGTCATTGATCGGGTAGTCAAGTGATATTCCATCTTCAACATACGTTGGAAAATTGCCCACATTCTGATTGACATATTCATTGTAATTTTCACGTATTTGCGCTTGACTGGTCGTGTCCTCGACACGAATGGCGCTGTCATGAAAATCCTGACCTGATTGCGTTTCTCCGGTTTCTCCTGATAGCGGTTGTCTTGATTCTCCTGCCGGAAGAGTTCCCGGCGCTTGAGAAGGAGCAACTTGCTGCTGTTCAGCCTCTTTAGGCCCAGAAGAAAACCAAATTGCAAGCCCTGCTATCACAACCATAATAGCTATTGAAATGGCTATAAATATTATTTTCTTTCTCATAAAATTCTTATCTTAAGTAATCGCACCCGCATGCCTTGTTGTTGACGCTAATGTGAACATGTGATGGGTGATCAGAAGCGCTTTTGCTTTTTCCTCCGTAATAAGCCATCTGGTTATAAATAACCGAATCAGCACCACAAGCTATAGCCGCGTTTTTAATGGCCGGAAGATCACCGTGAAGATCAGCCGCATTGGCCTGTCCCCAGCAGTTTCTGCCCCCGTAATGACAGGAATTGGTGACATGGTCACCATAGTCTATTCCGATACCGATAGACAGTCTGCCGGCTGCAAAAGCAATTCCAGACTCAAAAATATTTATTTTCTTCAGGCTTGATGCATAGCTATTTTCATTATTGTTGCCCATCGCTACATTTCCTTTAATGCATGCCAACACATCATCAAGCGCTTTTGAAGTCTTGGCACAATTTGCCGGATCCTCAACAATGCTTTTTGTCCCGCCGCACGTTCCGTCGCCTTGCGCCATATTGGCGGTATTCTTTCGATCACTCGGAAGCGTGCTTCCGCCCGGGCCCAGCGTCCCCGAACCCATAGGCGGCGGAGTCGTGTCGCAGGTGAACTCCCACCAGTGCGCTCCGTAGGGACTTTGGTAGCCGAGAGTCAGCATCACAAAATTGACAATGACCCAGGAGAGAAGAGCCAGGGCGAATCCCGTCAGTGAATAGGTAAGAGCTTTCTTAGCCGCTTCAATGAGCTTCTTGTCTCCGCTCGAGACCATATAGAGAATTCCGGCGATGGTGATTCCGAGCATGAAGAGCGGAAAAAGAACGTAGTATATCAAATACTCGAAAATGTTTTTTATTCCGAGCACAAGATGGCAAAGCGTGCAATCGTCCGTGCAGGGAACCAGCCCGCCGGTCGAACCGGTGCGGAAGGAATATGGAGTACTTGATAGATTTCCTCCCGCTGCTGATGTCTGGCCAGATGTTCCTGATGGAGAGGTGCTTTGAGTGCTATTCGGATTTGCATTGGATCCAGTGCCGGAGGTATTCGTTGTTTCTTCTAAATCATTCTCGAATGATTCATAGGCTTCTGGACCGATTTCGCAACAATCGCCCATTCCGTAGCATGAGCCTAGTATTCTTGTGTCACAACTTTGGAGAGGCCAGGGCCAAAGGCATTGACCACCGTCCGCACTACATTCGGCTTGGCTCCAATAAACCGCTTTCGCAGAATTAGAAAACGCAAAAAAAGTAAAAAGCAAAAAAACAGCTAAGAGGATAATATTTTTTATTTGATTTTTTGTTTTTTTCACAAGAAGTCAGAGAAATAAATTATCACCCGATAGCGGAAAATATTAAATCAAAACCCATCCTCTCTAACCAAAACATTGACCGCGTTTTGGGCTTTTTGGAGTGCGTCGCGCGTGCTTTGGTTTCGAAGCACCACGTCGTCAATCATCTCGTCGAAGATTTTTTCCACCGCCAGATTATCCGGCTGGGGCCAGCTTTTGGCGATGAGATTCCCTTCAACGAACGGACCGAGATATACGTCCTTCTTTTGTTTTTCGATAAGATCGCGCCGGGCGGCCGGTTTTTTTTGTTTTTCAATATATTCAGCCGCCGGGTCATAGTCGGCCAAATCCTGGCTCGGTGATTGCAATCCGCTATTATAAGATTCGGGCATGGTGAGAAAGCGGATAAATTTCCAAGCTTCGGCGACTCGTTGCTCATTGGTAGCATAATTCGCCCGGCTCTCCCTGGCCTTATCGATATCTTCCTCGGAAATCGTTTTGTTTTTGGAAACAGCGAATCCCCAATAGTTCGCAAAATCTATATCCAGACCCCGGCCTTCCTCATCTTTGTTTTGGAGCGCTCTAGCCACTCCGAAATTGAGCTTGGGAGCCCGGGATTGAATTCGAGGAACCAGCCAGGAATAGTTGAACATCATCGCGGTTTTTCCTTCAATGAAGCTGTCGATGGAATTGTGCTGGAGCGAATTCCAGCAGTATTCGACTTTCAAAGGATTGGAAAATTTGGCGTAGTAAATGAGCGCCGACTCGCCGGGAGACATTTCTCTTCCCGATGAGCCCTCCGGAAATTCCGCGAACTCGGCTCTCCGGGATTCGGAGTCGAGCATTTCCGCTCCCGACTGCATCATTAGAAGCATAAGGATGTCCGTGGCCCGGTTTATTTTTCCTCCTCCGGCGCTCGCGTCGCTTGAGGTTCCCATGGCCGCGCCCGAGAGAGTAATATTGCCAAAAGAATCAATCACGGTGATTCTTTTTACCGCTTCGTCGAACTCAATCCAGGTAGTCGGCGATTCGGCGATTCCGGCTTGATTCAGAAGATCACGGTTATAGTAAAGCGCCAGCGAATCGACGCTCAAAGGAAGAGCGTAGATTTCTTCACCGGAGACAAAATCGGAGCTCACAACATCCACAAAAACATCCTTTATTTGCCTTGAGTTCAGGATTTCAACCTGTTCGTCGTTCACGACTTCCGGGGGAACCGGCGCCAGCTTGTCTTTGTGTTTCGTGAGCCAGGTGTTGTGAACGAGAAATACGTCCGGACCGTTTCCGGTCGCCAGCGCTTCCAGAACGTCGTTTTCATAGGAATCAACGGTCAATTTCTTGTATCTCACTTCGCGAACCCGCGGATTTCTTTTCTGAAAGGCGCTCGTCGCCTTGGCCATCACGTCGGAGTCGTCAAAAAGCCCCCAGACCTCGAGATTGACCTGATAGGAATCCTGATTTTTTTTGCATCCGCATCCGGAGAAAAGAAGAGTTGCGATAAAAAGAAAGGATAAGAAAATATAATATCTGCTTTTCATTTCGCTTTTTTATTTTATGTTCAACTTTATGGTAATTTTACAACATCTGGAAAAAATCAACAAATTTGTGGATGCGCATAAAAATGGACCGTTCTGATCCATTTTTCGCACTTCGGATTGGAAGCCGCGTATCGGAACGCCTACAGAATAACCGTCGCCGCAATTTTATCATCTTTATTCAAGCGCATCACTCTCACTCCCTGCGTGGCCCGTCCCAAGACAGAAATGCTTTTGAGGGGCACTCTGATTATTTGTCCTCTGGTAGAGGTGGCAATGAGATCAGCTTCCATCTCGTCTGTGTTTATGACATGAGCCGATACAATCTTTCCGGTTTTGGGAGTGATACGGGCGGTTTTGATTCCGCTTCCGCCCCGGCGCTGAATTTTGTAGCTCTTGAGATCGGATCGTTTTCCAAAGCCGTTCTCTGTCAGAACAAGCAGCTGGTTCCCTTTCTGATTTTTGAGAACCGCGTCCATTCCGACCACCTCATCTCCTTTTCGCAGTCTGATTCCCCGAACACCGGACGCGCCGCGTCCCATCGGACGAACATCCTTTTCCCGGAAATGAATGGCTTGGCCATGGGAAGTAGTGGTTATTATCTCGTCTTTTCCCGTGGTTGGAAATATCCAGCTCAACTCGTCGCCCTTGGCAAGGTTGATGGCGATGAGTCCCGAGCGGCGGACTTTTTCGAAATCCGCCAAGCCGACTTTTTTTACCGTTCCGAATCTGGTCATCATGAAAAGATATTGAGCCTGGCTGTCTTTCCCGATGGAAATTATGGCCGTAATTTTTTCCTCCGGACCTATTTGAAGAAAGTTCACAATAGCTTGCCCTTTGGCCGTGCGCGAAGAAACCGGTATTTCATAGGCCTTGGCCTGAAATACTTTTCCGGTGTTGGTAAAGAAAAAGAGGTCGTCGTGGGTCATCGCTCCGACCACCATATCAATCACATCTCCTTCCTTGGTTATCGCTCCGATGACGCCTTTTCCGCCTCTTCTTTGCACGCGATAGAGCGACGGATTCATCCTTTTTATGTAGTTGTCTTCCGTGAAGACAATCATCGTTTCTTCGTTGGGTATGAGGTCTTCCTGTTTGAACTCACTGACGGCTGATTTCACAATACGGGTCTTTCTTTCGCTCGTGTATTTGTTTTTTAGCTCCAGAAGCTCTGTTTTGATGGCTCCGAGTATTTTCTTCGGACTTTTGAGAAGATCCCCAAGCTCCTTGATAAGCCGCTTTTTCTCTTTGAGTTCATCTTCGACTTTCTTCCTCTCCAATCCGGCCAGAGTCTGCAGCCTCATTTCGAGGATTGCCGTAGCCTGCACCTGGGAAAGTTTGAAGCGTTTCATCAAATTGGCATGAGCCTTTTCTTTGTTTGCCGACTTTTTGATTATACTGATAACCGCATCGATATGATCGAGCGCTTTTTTGAGGCCTTCGAGGATATGGGCCCTTTCTTTTGCTCGCTCGAGATCATATTTCGTCCGGCGCACGACCACCTCCCGGCGGTGCTTTACGAAATATTCGAGAATTGATTTCAGGTTAAGAACCTTCGGCTCGATTCCATCCGCCAGCGCCAGCATATTAACATGAAACGATTTTTGAAGATCCGTAAGGCTGTAGAGCCGGTTGAGGATCTTTTTGGGGAAAGCTTCCTTTTTGAGCTCAATCACAACTCGAACTCCTTCCTTGTCGGACTCATCGCGAATATCCCGAATTCCTTCCAGCTTACCTATTCGGACAAGATCCGCAATCTTGGAGATGATAGCCGCCTTGTTTGAGGCATATGTCATTTCGTCAACGATAATTTGGAATTGTCCGTTTTTTGTTTCTACGATTTCCGCGTTGGCCCGGGTAGTGATACTTCCTTTTCCGGTGAGATAAGCCTGGTTGATGTCAGATTGCCCGTAAATTGTGCAACCGGTGGGAAAATCAGGACCCTTAATGAAGCCGGCTAATTCTTTGATATCACAGTCGGGGTTGTCTATGAGGTGCACCAAGCCGTCAACCACTTCGCCCAAATTGTGGGGAGGGATGCTGGTCGCCATGCCAACGGCTATTCCCATAGTGCCGTTGAGAAGAAGCTGGGGAGCTTTGGCCGGAAGGACCGACGGCTCCTGGCGGGAACCGTCATAGTTAGGAACAAAATCGACCGTTTCTTTCTCGATGTCCGTCATCATCTCTGCGGCCAAATTCGTGAGCCGGGCTTCCGTATAGCGCATAGCCGCCGCGCTGTCCCCGTCCATGGAGCCGAAGTTTCCCTGGCCGTCCACGAGGGGATAGCGCATGGAAAATCCTTGAGCCAGCCTCACCATGGAATCATAGACGGCCGTGTCGCCGTGAGGATGATATTTCCCAAGCACTTCCCCGACCACGGTGGCCGATTTTCTGTATCTTGCCAGATGCGTCAAGCCCAAATCGCGCATAGCATAAAGAATCCGGCGGTGAACCGGCTTCATTCCGTCCCGGACGTCGGGAAGAGCCCGAGCGACAATCACGCTCATCGCGTAAGCCAGGTACGATTCTTTCATTTCGGACGTGATGTCTCTTGGTTTTATGTGGCCGATCTCCATGTGGTGTGATGCTAATCTACTAATTCTATGCCAATCAACGAATCACGAATAATTTTTCACAAATTCGCAATTCGTAGATTAGCACTTATTTGTTGATTTGCATCACAGCTACGGGAGTTGAGGGACACCGCTCTCAACCGGCTCCTCTCTCGGTTCGTTTTCCGTTTCCGTGTTGCCGTTATCACCCGGCATATTCAATTGCCCGCTCTCGTATGCCGGATTTTGCTCAAGTTCCTGAAAATTGCTCTCGGCGGGAACTTGCTGGAGCATTTCCTCAATAGAGGAGCGGCCGGCGCCCAACTCTTCTCTCAAATCTTGAATTTTTCCCGGAGTTTCCACGTTTTCCGGCACATCAATCTTGTTTGTCTCGTTGAAAGAAACCAGCCAAATAACCAAAACTATCAAAAATGAAATGCCAGTCGCGAACCAGGCGATTCTTTCCCGTTCCCGCGCTGGTTTTCTCTGCAGTTTTTCGAGATAATCGTTTAACATTCTCTACGAATTACCAATCAAATACGAATATACGAATGAATTTATTTGCACGCCAGCTATAAGTAAAATTTAAGAAAATCATTGACATTGCATTGATTCGTATATTCGTACAAAATTCGCCTGCCTGCCGGCAGGCAGGTAGTTCGTAGAGATCAACTCGTTTCCATCAATATCACTTGCAGTTTTTCTTCCTCCAAATCTTTTTTCTTGACAATAATCTTTGGAAATTTTTCCTTGGGACAAATGCCAATCTCCCTGCAGAATTTCTTTTCATCATCAATCTTCAATTTGGACTGTTTGGTTTTGTAGTGAATGGGAAAAACCATCTTCGGCTCTACTTGATCGACGACGGCTTTGGCTTCCTTTCCATCGAGAGTGAACCCGCCTCCGCCGACCGGTATTGCGAGAATGTCCACTCCATTTATCTCTTCGAGTTGTTTTTTGTCGAGGGTCGTCGCCAGATCTCCCAAGTGGCAAAAGCGCAAACCTTCGCTCTCGAAGACAAAAATGGTGTTGAGTCCCCGTTCGAATCCTTCCTTTTTATCATGAAAAGAATTGACCCCTTTTATGGAGACTCCTTTTATGGAGTATTCGCCCGGAAGATTCAAAACGGCCGGCTCCCCCTTGATGACGCTCACGTTGTTGTGGTCATGATGATCGTGGCTCACCGTCACAATATCGGCCCTCCCTTGCGGGGGACGAAGGCCGATCGCCCGGTCAAAAGGATCGGTGAAAATCACTACGTCTTCCCCGGACCCGCGCCCTTCGGGCTTAGTCGAGATCTTGAAACATGAATGTCCGTACCATTGAATGGTCATGGTTTGAAAGTATGAATTCAGTATTAGAATAACAATAGAATAATAGCACGATTCGAATAAAAACTCAATGCTTTTTTAACCTAAAAAAATGAAGAAGATGAGATACATAGGTGACACTCAAGATCTAGCAAAATTGACCGATTT
>CAZFIH010000041.1:0-9546 GCA_964519445.1 uncultured Bdellovibrionales bacterium
TTCAGGGTTATTTTGGCTCGGGTTGATATACTAGCCGTTATCCTGCTAATTTCTCCGGCAGTCTCCGTCGCACGGACCGTTTCCGTCGCGGAAAGGCTTGTCATTCCCATCCCCCCACCTTCCCTTCATCGGCATTCCGAGCTCTTCCCGGATTTTTTTGGCCTCGTCGTATTTTCCGTCTTCCATAAGCTGGCGCATTTCGGCCATTTTGTCGAATCTCTCTTGGGTCATCCAATTGAGCCTTTCTTGATGCCTTTCATTTTCCATATTTTTCCAGGCGTCGTAGTCTTTATTTTGAAAAATTTCCTGCATTTTTTCCCGCCATTCGGTCCGGTTCTGGCTTCCCCACCAGCCGGACGAGGCCGACGCGGAATAAGAAAACGCGCCGATTCCGACCAAGGCGGTGATTATGACCGCCGCCACTAGGCTTTTTTTTCGCATTTGTTCGATTTTTTAGTGATTAACCGACAAACTTGGTTGGAGGCTAGCCTTCTCCAAACAACTACCTAATACGCCGACTGCCCCAACGTCTTTCACGAAAAAAGCGGGAGTCAAAAACCCCGCCAACAGCAAACTGGAATTCCACGCAACCTACTCTCTTCCGTTCATCCAAAGCCGGATTTCCTTGGCTTGAAAAATTCTCCCGTTTCCTTTTCTGCCAATAATTTTGAGATAAACTCCATTCACGATCATCACGCCGCTTTGCATAAGAGTTTCTTCGTTCTTTTGCACTTCCCATTCAGAGCCGATAAAGTCCTCCAGGAAGAATTCATCGGGGCTCGCGATCCGAATCACCCGGCCGCCCAGAAGGCCGCGCTCCGGCCGGGACCAGACATTTTTCTTGCTGCAGTTGGCGACGGCCCGGCCGTAAACAGGCATTTTGGCCGTGAGCATCTTGTCCACCCTTTCCCCGACTCCCAGAGAATAATGCAAAATAGCGCCGACGAAGAGACTTCCGATGACACTCAAGCCAACGATATAGTAGGTCTCGTTTCGGTACCCGCTTTTGGTGTTCTTGTAGTTGAAATAGGCCAGCCAAAGAAAAAGGGCCAAGGACGCGATCCAAAGATATGGAAGAGAAAGAACAAAATGGCGAAGCGGGCTGATTCCCAGATGCCGCCAGATGTCCCAGTCGTTCCCGGAGAGGAAATAGAGGATTACACAAACGGCAATCGCTCCGATAATCACCGAAACCGCGAAAGCCAGCCACACGAAATAGTCTTTGAGTAAAAATTTCCAGCGCGGAGCGGGCTCAATCTTCTTTTTCTTGATTTCTTTGAGAACTTTTTGGCTAAGTTTGGTCATGTGCTTCGCTAAATATGATGCTAATCTACTAATCTTATGCTAATCAACGAATTGCTAGTTTACAAATACTATCATTCGCCATTTGCGGATTGGCATTAGTCATTTATCAAGGCCGGGCCTTAAGGCCGGGCCTTGAAATATCAGAACTTCACTCCCTGTTCCCTTGAAACCTTCCTGAACTGTTTTTTGGCCCGGTTGATGAGAGTAGCCACGGTGCCCAGCGGTTTTTGCAGAATGTCCGAAATTTCCTGATAATCTTTTCCTTCTAGAAATTTTAGGACCAGCACTTCCCGGTATTTCTCGTCCAGCTGATTGACGATATTCCTCACTTCTTCGCCCGTAAATCGTTTTTCCACGTCACCGGCCAGATCCTCTTCGGTGGAAACAAATTTCAAAAAATCGTCGTCGGCTTCAAATTTTATTACTTGCGGGCGGGATTTCGTCTTTCGCCAGCCGCTTATGACCTGATTGTGGGCGATCCGGTATATCCAGGAGGAGAATTTCAAATTGGGATCAAAATCGCGCAGATTCCGGTAAACTTTGAGAAATATTTCCTGGAGGAGATCCTCGGCATCTTCCTGTGTTACGCCGGAAATCCGCCGGATGTATCTCATGAGCTTCGGCTCATACCGCTCCACAAGACAGCCAAAAAAATCCTGATTGGCAAGCGTCAGGGCGACGAGCTCCTCATCGGTTTTTTTCTCGCATTCTGATTTTTGAGGCATAGCAAATCGTCACATTCGTATACCTGGTGCGTGATTCGCCTGCCTGCCGGCAGGCAGGTAATTCGTAAAGTTTATAGAGTCAGCTCTTTCACTCTCTCCCAACTCTTCTCATCCAGAACCACAACCTGATTGTCGCTCAAGACGTAGAGATAATCGTCGATATAGACAGCCCGGCGGGCGGAGATTTCGGAAACCACTTTTTCGAGCTCCAGATTGTCACCGGCGTAAGAAAAAACATATCCGCCGCTTGAACCCGGCAAAAAGAAAATCTCGTGCTTGGAGTCGTGAAGGAAAGCGTGGTGAGTCTGGGCTATTTCGGAGTAATAATCTTCGAGACTGTATTTGGCGATCTCCTTGGGATTATCCGCGTCAGCAACGTCGAACAAACTCACTTTGACCCGACTGTTCTCTTCGCCCACTCCGAGAATCATGTTCTTCGCGATGGGATGAAGATAGGAAGAGTAACCCGGGATTTTGAGCTCTCCCGCTTTCTTCGGACTTCTGGGATTTCCGAGATCCAAAATATAGAAAGGATCGATTTGACGGAAAGTGACGAGATACCCCTTGTCTTCAATGAAACGAGCGGAGTAAATTTTCTCGTCAAGACCCAGATCCGTGATAACACCAAGCGCATTCAAATTTTGGCCGAGAACATAAACATCGTTGGCGGTTTCCTGCGCCCGGTTGCCTCCAAACCCGAACCACCACCGGCTGTTTCCGACGGTCGTCGCCACGCGAAGATTCCCTTGATATTCATCAAGCGAAAACTGGTTGAGCGTCTTTCCGGAAACTTCTCCGCCGGCCTCGAGATCAAGACTCTTGATGTCTATTTTCACAATTCCCGTCTGATCCAATTCCCTCTTTTTCTTTTCCAGAAAATCATCCATTCGATTCCCGAGCTCGTTTCTCACCCGGGCTTCTTCGTCGGCGTCCATGGAGACAAAACGGCGGTTGATGATTTCGTAGTATTCAGTCATCTTGGCATTCTCGCTGATATCGTAACTTTGCAGCTTCTCGAGATTGGCAATCGTCTGATCGCCCGCCAAGTCATAGTTTTCCTTGAAAAAAGAAATGGCGAGACTGATAAAATCGCCCGGATAATAGTAGGTCGCGTAGAGATAATCGGGTGACATATAGACGACGGAGTCAAGCGAAGAACCTACAAAAGAAATCGTTTTTTCCGTTTCGCCGCTTGCCGCGTTGAGAACCGCCACCGAGTAAGTGACGTCAACCGGAACATTCGCCACGGGATGATATATGTCACGGCATTCGATTGATCGCGTTTGGCCGGCTTCGGAGAAAATCTCAAAAGGACAGGGGCGATTCCTGTCCACCGTACTGGCTGTCACGAGATAAATCTTGTCGCCATAGAGTCTCGCTGTTTCGACCTGAATTTTCCCTTTGAGTTCCGCTGACCACAATTCCCGCGGGGAGGCCGGATCGCTGACGTCATATCCGACGATCCTGCGCCCGTTCGCGCTCGCGCCGTAGGAATATTTTTCGGGAAGAATAATAAGAACGTCGTCCTTGAGAAGCAATTGACCTCCTCTTCTAATTTCGGCATCCAGCTTCAGATCATCCACCGGGAAAGCTCTGATGTTATTCACGGTTGCTTCCTGCTGAGGCGGAGGAATCATCCCTATCCGCATACTTGCGTCAGTTGGAAAAACTTCCGGACGGCGGTTAGCGGAGAAGAAAATTTCCTGGCCGTCCGTCTTCACGATGTCCGGCTCGTCAATACCGGCCACTTGGATATTAGTTTCCGAGTATCGTTCCGGGGCCACGGCTTCCGTAGCCGGGGCGGCATCCTTTTGCGCTCCTATATCCGCCGCTTCCGAGAGGGTCTCGGGCGATCCTCCCCGTCCGCCCATCATGAGAGCGGAAGAGCGGGCAAGATAATCCTTGAACTCCTGTTCCGAACTGAACTTTTTGAGGGTAGTCAAATCTTGAGAGGCCGGAGTTGAACTAGTCTCCCTTCGCATGACCAGAGCCACAATTAAAACAGCGGCCAGAAAAACAACCGCCAAAACCAGAAGAAAAACCCTTGTTCGTCCCAATTGACTGCTTTTTTTCATTTTTAAAAAATAATTTTTTAACAGCTAACTTTGTGCGAATTTGTGAATCATTCGCTCCAATTTGTTTTGATTCGCCCTCAATTCACAAGTAATTATTTTTTTTCCTCACTCCCTTGAAAGGCTCCTTGTCCGCCTTTTGGTCCATAAAGCGGCCGGAATCCGCGGATCGCTTGGTCCATCGTTTGCTCTTGGGATTTTTCACCTGGTCGCGCTTTTTCACGCAACCGGTTCGGGAAACATTTTTGACCATACATTTCAATAATATTTTTATGCAGATTAATTATAGCACAATATTTGGCCAACAAAAAAAACTGTTTTCAGGGGCATTTGTTCAGGATAAAGGAAAGCCCACCGGCGCGATAGCCGATGGGCAAGATATGTCCGATCAGTCGCAAAAATCAATTTTCAACCCCAAACCGTCAAAGGTACTGATGTTTATGGGGCTCTTACTGCCCGCCGGGCAATAGAGTTTTGGTTTCGCGATTTCACTTGAATCAAGCTGGAATTCCAGCCCGGAAGCAGTATGAATCGGCTCAATACCAAGTTCTCTCAACCGATTCTCCGCTTCCCGGAGATCCAGTGGGCTTCCGCAAATAGTTATTTTCGGCATATATTTTCCTTTCTTTGATTTTTCCAATTCTCAAGGAACCAAAAAAGAGCCAAATGCAAAAATCACATTTTATAGTACAAAAAAATGCCGCCTTTCTTGCAAAATATTAAAACGAATCGCTTCGCATGAAATTTCTTCTTCAGAGCAGACGAAATTGCTTTTCCCTTCTCGAGCGAAAGGGAAAAATCAGCCTAATTTTTTCGGGCTGGAGAGAATCGAACTCTCACTACACCCACCCCATGGGCGCGTACTGCCACTATACTACAGCCCGCGGAAATTTTTTGAGCCTTGCGCTGGCCCCGTTGCCGCCGAAGGCGGCTTTACGAGACACTGCTATGTACATTTATCCCGACGAATCTCGCCGAGCGGGATTCCGTCGGGGCTATGCCCCACCGCAATCAAGGCTATTGCGACTGCGATTGCTTTTTTTCCAGTTCGTCAACCTTATCCGCAAGCGATTTCCAATATTGAGCTTGAGCGTGTAATTTTTCGCTCATTTTCTCGAGCTCATCTGCTTTATCTCTCATATCATCTCTCGTGCTCATATTTTCCGTTTAAAAATTAGCATTCCAAAATTATCACAAAAATTGCCAAAAGAAAAGCTTCTCCTGATGAAAAAAATATTGTATAATAAAAAAAACAAAGGAGGAGCTCAAAAGGTCGGCCTTTGCGAAAAAAATAAATTTGATTGAATTCATGGAAATCGAAACAAAAAAAGCCGTCGTTGTCGTCGCTTTGGCCGCGCTTTTCGCCGCCGGAGTGATTTTTGTTTTTTCCCGTTCACAGCTTGCCTCGCGAAACGCGCCCTCGCAAAGCGTGACGCGGATTCAACCGGAATCCGCCAAATCTCCCGAGTCAGCAATATCCCTTCCCAAACCAACCGGGAACGTCGATGATCTAGCCGATGATCTATCTACCGAGGCCGCAACAATGGAAAAAATAATCGAAGAGGAAACAAGCGATGCGGTTTTTGGCGAAACTGAATACAATCTTCTCGATGAATTCGGTCAATCCTACAACGAAAATGAATTCTAGAAGAATATCCTTTCTCGGAGCGCTGGCCATCGCCTTCGTGTTTGTTTTCGGAACAGCGGCTTTCGCCGTCAGCACGAACGCTCCTGGAAACGCGACCGGAGCACAAAATAGCAATCGGCCCGAAGCACCGGAAAACCGGCAAAAAGCCCTCGAAGAAGCCCAAGTCGAAAGACAGGAAAGAATCTGCGAACAAATCACGGCCCACCTGTCAAATATTGAAAAGCGAATGGAAGCGCGGGAAAGCAAAATTCAAAACCGCGTTCAAAGCCGGATCTCGACCATGGAGCAAAATCGGGACAAGAGGAATGAGAGGCTGGCTGAATTTAGGGCAAATATGGACAATCGCCGGAATCAGTTCTATGAAAAGATTGAAGCCAAGGTCCGGACTCAAGAGCAAGAGCAAGCTCTCAACCGGTTCGAAAACGCAATTGAAGCGGCGGTCAAAACCCGCCGGGCGGCGGTGGACGCGGCTATTCTCACCTTTCGCAATGGGATTGACAATATTGTCGAGGATAATGATTCCGGAATAGATACCGCGATTGAAGCATATAAAAACGCTGTGGATGCGGCGTTCTCGGAGGCAAAATCAGCTTGTGAGAACGGCACCGATGTCAAAACGGTCCGGGACAATCTCCATTCCGATTTGAAGGCGGCAAGAGAAAATCTCAAGAGCGAGCGCCAGGAACTTCAGGAAATGAGCGAAGCAATTAAAAAACTTCGGGAAACCCGAAACGCCGCCATCAAAAAAGCCGTTGACGATTTCAAGGCCGCTATCGCGAAAGCAGTTGAAGATCTCAAAGCCGCTCTCCCCGAATCAGGAAGCGATTAGATTCCGGCGCGCGGCGCATTCCTTTCGGTGCTGCAATACAACAGTACATTGTATCAATGTCTTTGACGTGATAAAGACAAACCCGGTAATGAGCTGGGTTTGTAATGTTATAAAAAAACGAGGGAAGCCGCAGTTGCATGCTTCCCTCTTGCGGGTTTTAGAGCGGCAGGCATGACGGGCCCGGCCGTAACTGCCCGCTCTTTTTTTCAGCAGGCGGAGCTTCGGGGACAAAATCACATGCAGGATTTTGACATTTTAACCAGTAAATACACAAAGTCGAAACCTTGACCCCGTTTTCAGCTGCGACTCTAGTCAATAATTCTGTATTTCCTCCGTCCTCTTTAAACTCGCAATCTTCAGGCAAAGAACTCATTATTTTCCCCCTTGAAAATAAAAAATCCGGCTCACCGAGCCGGTTTTGGTTTCAGAAAATTCTAAACTCAAAACTCGCTCGGCGACAGATGCCGGGTAATGATGCTGATAAAAGTTATAAAGTGAATTTTATGATTCATTAATTTTTCTTATCACACTATATAAAATTCGTCCAATTTTTGAGATGGCGGGAAATCCAACTTTGGATTTCCCGCTTCAAAGTAGTGAAGGAGGCTCACAGATTTTTGACGATATCTCCAAGGTGTTGATACTGCGGAAGCCGGAAATTTGGCGATACACCCCTTACAATTTTTCTTCCTGGCGGTACTAGTGGACAATATATCCCTACTAACAGATGACTACTGTAACCCACCAAATCGCCTTTTGCAAGAAGATGAAAAGTTCGGAAGCCCTGATCTTGAAGGCAATCTTTAAGAGTTTGTCGCCGCATTACTCCCGGTCCTGGTCTTTCTTTCGATGCTTTTTTCTTTACTTGCTTTTCTATTTCTTTCCCCATTGTTTAACCGCCTCCTTATATTGCCACTCATTGAGCGGCTTGATTTTTTTAAATAAAACCCCAGTCGGTTTCCCGCTGGGTGAAAGATTCTAGTTCGTGCGTTGGTGGTCTTCCTAAAAAATTTCGCTCAACGGGAAATCATGGGCGAGTAAAAATGCCCTTCCAAATCTTCTTCACAATATATTTTCCCGCTGATATTGTCTTCATGTGGTTATTATTCTAGAAAATGCCCGACTTCGTGTCAAGGGAGAATTTTTTGCAAAAAAAGGAGTTTGGTTACTCCCAGGAAGACTGGCGTTGTTGCGCTCGGCGTCTCCCCCCGGATACTCAACGGTGCGTTGAACCCGGAAATTTTTGGCCTCACGGATTGATTACCGGTCCAGCTCCTCAATAGGTGTCACGCATTGGCATGCCTTTGTCCCAAGTTCTCCATTCACGAGGAACGGGATATGGAAATTCGGTTTTTTTACTGTTCATGGAAGACGGCCTCTGTTTCTCATCAACTTTATCCCGTACCTCAACCCCCCCCTTTTTTTTCTTGATCTTTTCTTGCCACGGCAACCTCCTAATCATAAAATTAAAGATCAGCTATTTTGAAGTTTACAGTGAAAATGCCATCGGTGATACATCGTATGGGCGCTCAATAGTCCAGTAGCCATCTTTGCACCCACAGCTATATCTCCCGGCGCTATTCGCTTGAATCATCTGCCCACAATGCAGACAACTCGCCGCTATTTCCCAACTCGGCACAGCGGAAAAATCAATTTCTGTTACTTCTGCCGCATTTTTCATTAGCTTACCCCCTAAAACAAAAACTCGGCGCTTTGGTTTTGCGCCGGGTTGAGGGTTCTATGCTATCGAAATGTTTCTAATTGACAAGTTTATAAAACCATCTGCCCAGCGAAAAACGCACCACGACGAGAAGAAGGGTAAGCACTAGCAAAGTCTGAACCGAATTTTTCGCTATGGCAGTAGTCATAACAACATTCAACATATAAAATTCTTTCTCATTCGTCAAGTTAACTTATCCACAATGAAAAAGGCCTCCCGGAACTGCTTGCAGTCCTCAAGAGACCTTCGTGCCTGATTCGCTGATACGCCTAATATCCGGCGGCTGACCAAGGAACTCCATTGAGTTTTGGCTTAAACTCGGTTGGCCGTGGACCGCGCAGGCGGCAGGATCGAATTACCAGCTTGACTTTTTCTCTAAACCTTACCATTCCGGGATAAGGAACGAGATTGCCATTCCCTTCTTCATAGTAGAATCGCTCTGGTTTTCCGAGTTCTCGGTGGAACATTTCTAATGCTTCGACATCCTCGCCATGTCCTTTTTGGCCTATTGCAACCAGCAGGACATCCAAGCAGGATGAATCCCCCACATTCAAAACGTCGTCCCACCAGAGCATTTCAATAAGAAAAGGAATGTTCCATGAGACTGCCAGTTCAGCCGCCGCTCTGCAGATGTAAAGGTGCGCAAGGCTATCTTTTGGTGCGGATGGGAAGCATCTTCCCAAAGTTTCCAATTCCGCAAAAAAAGACCCGCGCAATTCATTAGCATTTTCGGTCAGGTTTTTCAGGTGTTGCCTATTTTTCCTGACCCATTCGGTTCCTATTCCGTGTGATACGTCCGGACGCTTGAAAAAAGGTGAAATGAAAGTCAGCTCGCCAAAGCCTGTCATGTGACCCTCCTCCTATTTCTTGACAACGATCAAGGTGTTGCCATTTTCCTCTCTGACGCTCAATACATTGACGCCAAGCGCTTCCACAAGTCCATAGTCGGATTTTGGAAGCCCGAGTGCTTCAGCTACTTCCATTCCCATCTTTCTTTTTTCCAATTGATCCAAAACGATTCTCCTCCTTGATATATTTATTGAAATAACTAAAAAACCGACCACTTGGGCCGATTTAGGTTTGGTTACAATTTTCGAAATTCTTATTAAATCAAAATTCTACTCAAACCAAAACCGGCTTGGGGTCTAAACCAAAAGTAAAAGAAAAAATTGGTTTTGGTTCGGCTAGTAATCATGAAGTGGTCTTAAGTTGACCACGAAATAGTGCTAAAATAAAGGACTAAAGGT
>CAZFIH010000042.1:0-8332 GCA_964519445.1 uncultured Bdellovibrionales bacterium
GCTCTGGCTATTTTCGTGGAAAAATACAAAAGACGGGATATCAAACTTGTTTTGATCGGGAACCGCCGATCTTCCAATTTCGATCAGCAGATCAATACAGAGATCGCCGACAACTCTCTTCAAGAAGAAATAGTATTTCCCGGATGGGTGGAAAATGACGATCTTCCGGCTTTATATAAAATGGCTCAATGCTTTCTCTTTCCGTCCTTTTATGAGGGATTCGGCATTCCCGTCGTTGAAGCAATGGCCGCGGGCACTCCCGTCATTTGTTCGGATATACCGGTGCACAGGGAGATAAGCCGGGGTAGCGCCATTTTCGTTGACCCGAACCGACCACAAGATTTCGCGGACCGGATCAATGATATCCTTGTCAACCCGGAAACAAAAAAAGAATTATCACAAAAAGGAATAGCCGTCGCCAAAGAATATTCCTGGCAAAAAACCGCCCAAAAGACACTGGGAATTTACGAAAGCGTCGCTTGAGCCGCATTGCCATTTTTTTATTTCTGTATTATACTCAACGCGAGATGCCTCGTGGCAATGCGTTTTTTATTTTGAGTCTAATTTTTGACGTCAATCAAAATAATGGGTATTTTTTCGAGACGTTCCACCGAGTCGTTAGCGCCGCCGAAAAAAAGATTCTACAAAAAAAGATGGTTCAAAGTTCTTATTGTCGTTGTTCTGCTTTTTGTCCTTACCGGAGGATGGTTTATGTACAAAACCGGAGCGACTTTGAGCAAAATCTCCACCAAAAACGGTCTCTGGAAAAGTCTTTGGAAATCGATTCCCGGAGTCAGCTCCGACCAGCTTCAAGGCGAAGACGAGGGACAGATCAACATCCTTCTCATCGGGATGCGGGGAACCAGCATGCCCGGCGGGGGACTGCTGGCCGACAGCGTGATGCTTGTCATGGCCAGACCAGACGAAAACAAAGTCGCCCTCTTCTCGATTCCGAGAGATCTGTATGTCACCCATCCGGACGGTTCCGCCCAAAGCAAAATAAACTCCATCCACGCGATTTATGAAAAAAATGGGGAAGGGGAAGGCATGAGAGCCATAAAAGAAGTGGTGAGCGAAATTACCGGGATTCCGGTTCACTACGCGGTGAGAATTGATTTTGTCGGTTTTCAGGAGCTTGTGGATACTGTCGGCGGAGTGGATATTTATCTCGACAGCCCCTTCACGGAACCGACCCAGTTCGAGGGAGAAAACGCCCTCAACTTCACTCTTCCGGCGGGAAAGAACCATATAGACGGAGAAAAAGCCTTGTTTTTTGTCCGTGCCAGATACTCCACCTCTGACTTTGACCGGGCCCGGCGCCAGCAGAAGGTTCTCATCGCCCTCAAGGACAAGCTTTTAAGCCTTGGCACTCTCGCAGATTTTGGAAAAGTAAACAATATTCTGAATGTTTTGGGAGAGGATGTCCGGACTGATATGGACGTTTCGGAGATGAAAAAGTTCTTCGAACTGGCCGGAAAAATGCAAAATCCGGAAATAAAACAGAAAGTGCTCGACACATCCAAAGAAGGATTGCTTTATTCAACCAGAGCTGACACGCCCGAAGGAAAAACATACGTACTGCTCCCGGTGGACGGAAACTACGACAAAATCCGCGAGGTTTGTCAAAATATTTTCGAGTAGCCAGAAGTTTCAGAGAAGATGAAGAAAAAACTATCTATAATCGTAACAAGCTACAAGAACCCGTCAGTCCTTCGACTTTGCTTGGAATCGCTCAGAAAAAACGTGCTAAATAAGGATTGCGAGATCCTGGTCCTTGACAGTTCTACGGAGGAAGATACGGAAATGATGATGCGAGAAGATTTCGCTGACATCAAATTTTTTCCCCACCGAAGCAATACGGGCTTTTTGCGTCTCGTCAATGAAGGCCTTAAAAAAGCAAAGGGGGCATATTTCCTCATACTAAACGCGGATATAATAATTGAAAAAAAATCTGCCGATATTCTCCTTGAATTCCTGAAGCAAAATCCGGAAGTCGGTATAGTCGGCCCCAAGCTCCTCAATTTCGACGGAAAGCTTCAATATTCCTGCTTCCGGTTCTATACACCTGCTATTATTCTCTTTCGCCGAACTTTTCTGGGAAAATTTGCTTTCGCAAAAAGAAAGATTGACCAATTTTTATATAAAGACAAAGATCACACTAAACCGTTTGAAGCGGATTGGATAATGGGATCCGCCATGATGACGTCACGCAAAGCTGTGTCCGCCATCGGCTCGATGGATGAGAAATTTTATATGTATTTCGAGGATGTCGACTGGTGCCGCCGCTTTTGGGAAAAAGGGTATAAGGTCGTGTATTACCCTTTTGCCAGAATGTTTCATTACCACGGTAAAGGCTCGGCCAGCATGGGCGCTTTGAAAGCGGTTCTCCTCAATAAGCTCACTCGGGAGCACATCAAAAGCGGGCTCAAGTATTTCTGGAAGTATTTCCGAAAATCGAATCCGCACCGGCAGTCCAACTATGGAAAATAATCTCGATTTAAGAAAAGTAAATACATATCCGGCTTCTGCCGTCAAAGAATCGAAGTTCCGCAAGCACTTCAGCGTTTTTGTGGTGGTTGTTCTGCTCTGCGTCAGCTTCTACGGCGGATTCGTCTATTCCCGCTACAAACTGACAAAGACAAATCAGACCGCCAGTATCACCGAAAGCTTCCTTGTTGAAAGCCACGACAAAGAAAAACCGGAAAATGTCGATTTCAATCTTTTCTGGGAAGCCTGGAACCTAATGGAAGACAAATACGTTGACCAGGCCGGGCTTGACCGTGAAAAGATGATCTACGGCGCCATTTCCGGAATGATAAGGGCCGTGGGAGACCCTTTTTCCGGTTTCATGAATCCGGAAGAGACGAACGCTTTTTCGAATGATATGGAAGGGACCTTTGAAGGCATTGGAGTGGAAATAGGAATGAAAAACGATATCCTGACGGTTATTGCCCCTCTCGAAGGAACGCCGGCCCACAACGCCGGGCTTCGATCGGGAGACAAAATCCTCAAAATCGAAAACGAACTTACGACGGACCTCACCATCGACCAGGCAGTGGCCCGGATAAGAGGAGAAAAGGGATCGGAAGTGACCTTGACGGTGCTTTCCAACGGAGTCGACGATCCGAAAGAAATCAAAATTGTCCGAGACACCATCAATGTAAAAAGTGTAAATGTGGAAATGAAAGAGGACGGCATCGCAATCATCAAGATATCCCGATTCGGGGATGATACCACGCTTGAATTCAGCAAAGCCGCTACGCAAGCTATAACTTCCAGGAGTAGAGGCATAATCCTTGATCTTCGCAACAATCCCGGAGGATACCTCGAATCAGCCATTGATATTTCTTCAAAATTCGTGCCCAAAGGAAAAGTTGTCGTCAGCGAGGAATCCGGCGACGGGAGCAAGAAGAATTTCGAAGCTCGGGGCGGAAGTATTCTTTCCGACATACCCGCCGTCGTGCTGGTCAACGGCGGAAGCGCCAGCGCTTCTGAAATTACGGCCGGCGCTCTCCGGGATAACCTTGGCGTGCCTCTTGTTGGCGAAAAAACCTTTGGTAAAGGCTCTGTTCAGCAGCTTGAAAAGCTTTCGGGAGGCTCGAGCCTTCGAATCACGGTAGCCCGCTGGCTGACGCCCAACGGAGAGCAAATAATGGACAAAGGTCTCGATCCCAACGTTCATGTTGAGCTTACGCAGGAAGATTATAACAATGATCGTGACCCTCAAATGGACAAGGCCCTTGAAGTCCTCAAAGAAAAGATGCGGTAGTTGCGCAATGCTTCACTTTTGAATTACAATATTAGAAAGGGGGAACATACAGGGTTTTCTTTTCGGACGGCCTGGAAAGTAAAATCTCAATCGCATACAATATTGCCAAATAATTGCTATTCAAACGGCGTGAAAGTAATCCTTCTTCAGGACATAGAAAATCTCGGCAGGGAGGGAGACGTGAAAGAAGTCGCGGACGGGTTCGCGAGAAATTTTTTGCTTCCCAAGAAAATGGCTGAGCCGGCTTCGGATGCCGCAGTGGCAAACGCCAAAAGAAAAGAAGAATCGCAAACCGCCAAAGCCAAAAAGGAATTGGAGGACAATCAGAAACTGGCGGAACAGCTGGAGGGACGAGAGCTTTTTATCAAAGTCAAGGAAGAAAGCGGAATCTTGTTTGGCTCCGTCAATGAAAAAACCGTCTCCAAGGCTTTCAAAGAAGAAGGTCTCGATATAAAACCGGAAAAAATCAAATTGGCCGAACCAATAAAGGAAATGGGCGAATACGAAGCTCAAATCGATCTGGATCACGGCCTCGAGGCTAATATCCGAATCATTCTCGTGAGTGAGAACGAGTAGAATTTTTCAGCATATTTGATAATTGCAATAGGGGTGAATTTTTCACCTCTATTTTCGTGGAAGTCTCTACGAATTATGAATTTTTAGAAAGTACGAATAATGTTTCATTCGTAATTCGTAATTCGTAGAGCGTTAGCGTATTCGTAATTCGTAGAGAGAATCATGAGACCCAAATACATCTTCATCGTCGGGGGAGTGATGAGCGGTGTCGGAAAAGGAATCGCCACCGCTTCCATCGGCAAAATTATCCAGTCCAAGGGATTTCGGGTATCGGCCATGAAAATTGATCCTTACCTCAATGTCGATGCCGGAACCATGAATCCGACTGAACACGGCGAAGTTTTTGTGCTGGATAGCGGCTTGGAAACTGATCAGGATATGGGTCATTATGAGAGATTTTTGAACGTTACTCTTCCCAATGAAAATTATATGACTAATGGGATGGTCTATCAGTCCATCATCGAAAAAGAGCGGTCCATGGGCTATGGCGGACGCTGTGTGGACGTTGTCCCGGACGTTCCCAAAGAAATCATCCGGCGCATCCAGAAGGCCCAGCAAAAAACCAAAGCCGAAATTATGCTCATTGAAATCGGAGGAACTTTGGGCGAATACCAAGGGCTTCTTTTCCTCGAAGCGGCGAGAATGCTGCGCCTCAAAAGCCGGGGAGATGTTGTTTTTGTACTCGTAAGCTATCTCCCTGTACCTTCAAAAATCGGAGAAATGAAGACGAAACCGACGCAATACGCCGTTCGGTCTCTCAATGCCGCCGGAATTCAGCCGGACATCATTATCGCGAGAAGCGAGTCGGTTTTGGACAAAAAAAGAAAGGCCAAAATTGCCGATCACTGCAACCTCCGCGAGGAAGATGTCATAAGCGCCCCCGACATTGAATCCGTATACGAAGTGCCTCTGAATTTCGAAAAAGACGCCTTGAGCCAAATCATCCTCAAAAAAATGAATCTTCGGCCGCGAAAAAAAGATCTTAGCGAATGGCGGTCCATGGCGACTAGGATAAAAAAATCAAAAGATCCTCTTTCCATAGGAATTGTCGGGAAATATTTTGGAACAGGCGATTTCGTCCTAAAAGACGCTTACATTTCGGTAATCGAGTCCATAAAGCACGCTTGCTATCATTTCAAGCGAAAACCTGCCATCGACTGGCTCAACTCGGAAAAATACGAAAAAGATCCCCGGGAAACAAGAGAGCTCAAGAAATACGCCGGCGTAATCGTTCCCGGCGGATTCGGGGAGCGGGGAGTGGAAGGAAAAATCAAGGCCATTGAATTCTGCCGAAAAAACAAAATTCCCTATTTCGGGCTCTGTTACGGCATGCAGCTCATGGTGATTGAATACGCCCGAAACGTGCTCGGAATCAAGGACGCCCACACGACGGAGATTAACCGGAAAACCAAAAATCCGGTCATTGACATCATGCCCGAGCAAAAGAAAAATCTGGCGGACAAAAACTACGGCGCAACGATGCGACTCGGAGCTTATCCCGCCAACCTGAAAAAGAAAACTATCGCATTTAAGGGATACAAGTCAGACAGTATTTCCGAACGCCACCGGCACCGCTGGGAGGTCAATCCGAAGTATATCGACCGGCTGGCTGCCAAAGGCCTTGTCTTTTCAGGCCAATCTCCCGACCGCCGTCTCATGGAAATCGCCGAGCTCCCGAAAGACAAACACCCTTTCTTCTTGGGCACCCAATTCCACCCGGAATTCAAATCCTCGCCCCTTCACCCGCACCCGCTGTTTCGGATGTTCATAGATTCGGCAATTAAAAAAAATAGAAGCTAGCGCTTCTGTTTTTTTATCCGACTTGTCAAGGACTGATCACTCCACGTTCACAAATTGAGCCTTTTCCAGCCGCCCGGTATATTTTCGGATTTTTCGGGAAGTGAATTTCACAATGCCGTCCGCCAAAGCAAAAAGAGTATCGTCGTTTCCGCATTTCACATTTTTCCCTGGTCGGAATTTCGTTCCGCGCTGGCGGACGAGGATGTTTCCGATTTTCACTTTTTCACCGCCGAATTTCTTGACCCCGAGGCGCTTGGATATCGAATCGCGCCCCAATTGAGTTGATCCGCCGGCTTTTTTTGTTGCCATATGCTTGAATAATTCAATGATTTAGAGACTTTTGGATTTTATAGTATAATAAAGCCAATGTCAACACAAGACCCTTACGCCCAATTTCGAAACGAGCCCAAGCCCGGCATACTTGAGAAGCTGAAAAACTTTTGGTCCAAACACGACGAAAAATTCATTCTGGCCGTGGGAATAGTTCTGATTGCCGGTATTTCCTTTGAAGCCGGATTTTTGCGGGGCCAAAAGAATGAACAAGAAGATCAACAGATAGTCGTGAACCGGACCGAATGCCCGCCTCAAGTGGCCGGTGAAACTATCACGCCCGAGGACAAAACCCCTGTCGCCGAAGTGACTGCTTCGGCTTCCGCCGAACCGTCCAACACATCGAGCGCGGATCAAAACGAAAATCAGATCTCGCAGGAAAAGCAAAACTGCGCGTTTGTCGCCAGCAAAAATTCGAATAAATATCATCTCCCGTCCTGCCGCTGGGCCGAACGGATAAAAAAAGAAAATCAAATTTGCTTTTCTTCGCGGGAAGAAGCCGAGAGCAGGGGATATCAGCCCTGCGGAACCTGTCTTAAGTGAGTTTCTCACTTCAAGCGCCGGGAAACATCTTCCTTTTGAGCCCTCAAAAAATCCTGAAGAGGGCTGGTATCTTTGTGTTTCCCGAGTTTTTTCTCGAAAAGATGGCGCTCTTTTTTGTTTTTATGATGGTTGACAAGCAGAGTGAAAAGTCCAAAGTATACGGCTAAAGCAATAATTCCTGAAACCGCGACGAATCCGGCAAAGAGCGGAAGAGCTATTTGAGAAAAAAATATTTCACTGAAAAATACCCGGATTAAATTTCCTTCAAGAGCGTTGAACTGGCTCATCAATTCGGCGTAGCTTTTTTGGAAAAGAAGTTCTCCGGCGCCGGCAGCCAGCGGCAAAACAAAAACTGTCGTCCACGTATTGACCGCCAGCACCGCGGCCGTCGCCGCCAGACGGTTGAAACCCAGAAGGGAGGCGACAATCAGCGCGCAGATGATCCCCGCGCCCGGAACAATTCCCAAAAAAATTCCCAGCGCCGCCCCCGCCGCTATCTTGTGGGGAGTGTCGTTGATGAGGAAGAATTTCTTGAGAGTGTTTTTAGTTTTTTCTTTTGTCCAGGCAACCAAATTTGTAACTTAAAAATCGAATGCACCAGTATACCAGTTTACTGGTGCGTGCCGATTATTGTCTTTTTACGACAAAACTTTTGGATTCTTTGTCCACCTCTTTCGCTTTTTCCGCTTCTTTTCGAGCTTCGTACGAAAGGACGCCGAGAACATTGCGCAGAGCCACGCCGTCGATTTTCAAAACGTCTTCCCATTTGTCCAGCGGCTCTAAGATAGAACGCAGCTTGTTTTTGTCATATTTATAAGTCTTTCGTATCGTGCGCAGTATCCTTCCTTCATCAGAAAACACCTGATCCACTTTTTCTTCGTCCATGTAGTCGCTTAAAATCTGCTGGATTTTGGCCGCCCGGTCTGATTTTGCCTTTATTTCATCCTTGAGAGATATGTATTCGCCGATTACTTTTTCGATTTCGGCTTTTTCTTCCTTGCCCTTGAATTTATGCTTCCACATCGGGCAGATGTTCTGGTATCCGCACCAGTCGCAAAGGGCTGACACTGTCGGCTCGAACTTCGATTTTTGAATTTCTCCTATCAAGTCCAGCACCATTTTTTCGCTTTGCCCGATTTGCTCGATTGTCCTTTGGGATGTCAGCTTAACTCCGTGCTTGAGATAGTAGAGGCTCACTTTTATTTTATCCAAGTTTTCAGCCTCTTTGGGATAACGCTTCAAAAAGCCGGCCAAATAAATGGAGAGCTGAAGGTCATTATCGACTTTTTCCTGCGAGGGAAGCTTGCGGGTGGT
>CAZFIH010000043.1:0-7186 GCA_964519445.1 uncultured Bdellovibrionales bacterium
AATTGAAATCACAAAAAATAGCATCTGCCCCTTTTGGCTCGGGATATCCCTAAACTTTCGAAAATTTTCTCCCGAGACCACGTACTAGTATATTGTATTGAATTCAAGTTAATGATGGAAAAATTCGGGAAAAACAAAATATTTTTTCCTTTTTTGGGCATTGCGGCTACCGGAGCGGCAGTTTTGTTTTTTTGGACCGACTATCGAAACTCATTCGAAGTATTTCCAAGACAGAAAAGAGGGAATGAAACCCAAAAAATCGAAGACATGAAACAGCTGGCCGAAGATCATTTAGTGACTTTTAGGGGAGCTCTGGCCGCAAATGCCGCTTCAGCAAAACTTCCTCCGCCTCCTGTCAATATGGAGCGCCTCAAGCGACAAGGCTGCGTGGCCGACGGACTGCTTACCGAATATCATCCCAAAAACGAAGAATTTGTTGATCTCATCAACCGCTCGCACTGCTATTACCTTCACCGCGCCATCGAAACCTGGCTCGAGCCGCCTGACTTCGAAAAAATTGAAAAGAATATCGGAAAAATCACCAAGCCGGACGTCGTCTACGGAATGTTTATTGCCGAAGCCGTCGACACCAAAGCCCGCTACCCGAAGGGCGGCGTGAGCCGCTTCGACTTCAAAGAGATGTGTCACAACGAGTCCTTGAACGCCTGGGGCGAGCACACCTGCATTCCTACTTTTTCAAGCCGCGAATACAGGAAATACATCCAACACACGACACGCCGGGCGATTGATATGGGGGTGCAAAGTTTTCTCTTCGGACAAATCTATCTTCAGGAGAGCGACAAAAGAAATTACGCTCCGGAGATCGTGAAGGATATCCGCCAATATGCCCTGCAAAAAGGGGTGGATATCGTGATCGGCGCCCAGACGGGAGCCATTACTGACCCGGAATATATCGCTCTTTTCGACTACATCGAGGGAGGAGTCGGAATCGACGGAGGAGGAAATATTGAAAGCGGCCCCTGTCTTTCCCGAAAATCCAGTTGCTGGGCGCTTCTCTGGCACGAGACTTTTTCGAAAAAAGCAAAAAACGTGCTCCTTCACCTGGACTGGACGGGCATAAAACAGGATGATTTGGATATTTTCGCCCGGATGAGCAAATATGACCGCGCGAAAACACTGGAAAATCTCTATGATTTTTTCACATCCCGAGACATGGGATTTTTGATGCCTTATTTCGGCGTTCTTCACAAGGAAAACGGCGGCTGCTACGGGCCGAAGAAAAAATTCTATTCTCCCGACAATCGCTATTCTTGTCAGGATGAAGATGCTATAGACAAATTAATGGCGGATTAAATCAACGGCCGGAACCGCCCGGAAGCGGAGCTGGGGGAATGCACGGTTTTTCCTGAAGCTCAATTGGAACGCCAGTAAAAGTCCCCATGCGAAGATCAAGATTAGTAATCGTTGCATTACCGTTGAAATATCCGACGAAGCTTAAATCAAACGGGGGGAGGTTAAGCCCTCTTCCGATAACACTTGCGCCTCCCGATGCCGGCCCGTGTCCGGAAAACGATCCTGCGCTTGGAGGCAATCGAAATTGGGGTGTTGCTTCAAAATTTTGCCCGGTGCCTTGGACTGTCGTTTCCAGGCGATAGGTTTGAGTACCGGTCCATTCGTCGTCCAGATATCCGCAAACGGTGGCATCGAGCGAGGAGAAAAAATTGATATCGCCATCCGACATCGGATGATATCCTCCCGCGTAAAAGTGATATCGCGCCTGGCACTCATTCATGAGGCGCTCAATCTCCGTCGCCGTTCCGGCTGATGCAGTGAGGGCTTGGGCCAGCGCGAGACGGTCCTGGAAATCTTTTCTGCGAAGTTGGATGGGGTTGTTGTTGCAAAGCCGCCGCAAATGCTCGAGGCTTTCGTCGTTGCAGCGGCGGATCTCGCTTTCGTATCTCGCGACGGCTGTGTCATTGCCTTCGTTTCCCGCGACCGCCACCATCCGAGCCAGAGCGTCGATATATTGCCCGGTACAGGCTCCTCCGGAAGCGGCTCGTGCGGCATCCACCAAAGCCTCTGCCCCTTCTGTGTCCGGGTTTTGAGGCGTGGTTGAACCGGACTCGTCGACTTCACCCTGAACTGTTGAACCGTCATCCGATCGAGACGTTGGGATACTTGTCACTGTTCCTCCCCAGCTGACAAAAACAATAGTCGTATTATCGGGAAACTGCCGGGACGAATCATTTGTGCCGTCCGGACTGCCGGAACCCGGAGGCGCCTGGGTATAACCGGGAATAGAAGGAATACTTCCCGCACTGTTAGGCGGATCAGGTGGTAAAGTGTCTGCGCCCGTGCCCGGCGAGGGCTTGCTTAGGTCCGGCAGGTTGGGAAAATCATCCTCGTTACTTTCTTCCGGCAATCCGCTTCCGGAATAAGGCGTGAAAACCGGAGAAGTTGGCGGATTATAACTGAAAACGATCGTCGCCGGCGGGTCAAAAGCAGTTCCCGGCGGGTCGATCGTTACGCCCGGATCTTCGGGAGCCGGATCAATATCTTCCACCGGATCTTTTTTGTTGGGCGACACGGTAATAGTTGTGTCTTTTTTTAACGATCCGGGCGGAACATGAAGGGTGGCCGTTAGGCCGCTTTTCGTCGTGACAGAAATGCTTCCGCCGTTTTTCGCGCTTATCGGTTGAGAGACTGATCCGTCCGGATTGACGATCGACCCCGGGTCATTCCCGGTCAGCGATCCCTCGAGATTTATTTTTGAAAGCGGACCTAATTTTTCGAGACCTAACTTCTGAAACAGGCCGTACCAAACAGCCGGCGGGATAAAATTACCTGCGATCTTGAGCCCGATAATCCCGATAACCAGCACCACGAGGAGAATCAGCGCGATAATCCCGCAAGTAAGGCAGGCTTTGCTGCTTTTCTTTTGAGCCGGCGCGCCAGCCGCCGGCGATCCGGCTGGATTTGCGTTCTTCTTTGCTATGGTATTCGTTTTTGTTTTTGCCATTTTTTTATTTTTAATGTTTTTATTATACAATAAATCCCCGAATTTCCCAATATAAAAAATATAGGCGTATTTTTTTATATAATGTTATAGTCGACATATGAAAAGAATTCTCGATATAATTCCCAAGGGAAGCGTCGTGCTTGCGGCGACGACTTTTTTTTCCTACCTCCTTGGCCTCGTCCGCGACCGTTTTTTTGCCCAGACTTTCGGCGCCTCGCGCTCGCTCGATGCCTATAACGCCGCCTTCATCTTTCCGGATCTTCTTTTTAATATTCTCATTGCCGGAGGAATAGCGGCCGCTTTTGTGCCCATTTTCACCGGACTCTGGAAAAAGAAGAAAGAAGAGGCGGATGAATATGCCAATTCGGTCATCACGGCCGCCACCGGTACTATGCTCCTCACGGCGATCGCCATTATTATTTTCGCAGATCCGGTGAGCCGGCTGGTCGCGCCCGGCTTTTCCGAAGCCGACCGGCTGCTGGTTGTGAAAATTCTCCGTGTTCTGGCTCTCTCTCCGATATTTTTTGCCGCTTCCAACGCGCTCGGGGCGATGCTTGTTGCCAAAAGGAGATTTCTTTTTTACGGCCTTTCCCCGGTTCTGTACAATATGGGAATTATAGGAGGGACATTGTTTCTTGTTCCGGTGTTTGGCATTATGGGTGTTGCCTTTGGTGCTCTGGCCGGAGCGTTGCTTCATTTTCTGGCGAGATTCTATGACATCCGGCAAACAGGATTTCGTTTTCGGCTGAATTTTTCTTTCCGAACGGCTGAATTTCGCCGGACCATAAAATTAATGATCCCCAAAATGCTGGGCCACCCGGTTGAACTGGCCACGTTCTGGGGTTTCACCGCCATTGCCTCGACTCTCATTCCCGGCTCCATCGTTGTCCTCAACTTCGCCCGCAATTTCCAGAGCGTTCCGGTGAGCCTCATCGGGATTACGATAGCGACAACCACTTTCCCGCTCATGGCCGGAGCGGCAAGCGGCAAAAAAAGAGACAAATTCTGGACCACTCTCAAACATTCCTTTCTGGCCATTGGAACAGCAAGCCTTATCGCGGCGATAGTCATATATCTTATCCGCGAGCCGCTTATCCGGATATTGCTGGGCGGCGGGCAGTTTCAGGCTGACGATATCAGCCGGACGGCGGCGGCGTTGGGTGTTTTTTGCCTTGCTATACCCACCGAATCCCTCGTTCATCTTCTGGCCCGGGCTTTTTACGCCACAAAAAATACGGCCATACCGGTCGCCGTGAGTGTTCTGGGTATCCTGATTGCCGTTCCCGTAGGATATTTATTGAGTCAAAATTACGGAGTTGTCGCTTTGCCGTTCGCGTTCTTTCTGGGGAGCGCCGTTAAGCTGATAACTCTCTGTGCAATTCTGCCGTTTCGAGTTCGAAAACATCTTGTCTAGCGGAAAATTTCTAGCCGACTGTGATCGCTACTTTCCGCCCGTTGTAAACATCGCCTCCGTTCCAGTCGTGAATGGCATTCAAAACAACGTCGGGCCTATAAACATAATCGGCGCCTTTTCGGGTTCCGGGATCATTGGTGATGAAATCACCGCCGGTCGTGTACCCTTTTATGACGAGCATGTGATAGAGAGGACCCGGCTGGCGAAAGTTGGGATTTCCCAGCTCGCGTCCGGCGGCGGGAACCAAAACCACTTTTCCTTTGGCGACGGCGCTTTTGATTTGTTGGTCAGTCGGATTATAGACAACTTCAACATCCGGTATACCGTAAAATTCCCGGAGAACCGTGGCGGTTTCTTCGGCGGTCGTGTCTTTGTAATAGCCGAATCTTTCTTCTTGGAAATCTTTAATAGCGAGCATTTTGGCGTCCGCATCGTCAGCTCCGGAAATATTTTTGCCTTTGACGTAACTCGCCGCCATCAGAATCGAGGCCTCTTCGCAAAATTCCTGGTAGGGAAGATCCCAGTTCTGGTGCGGGGCTTGGGAGGCAAAAGGAACCGCCAGATTCACTTCGGCGGGAAGAGTTTGATCTTCTGCCGGCTGTTTTTCCTCCAGCGAATCCGCGATTGATTCATATCTTTGAGCTGAAGGAAGAGGAACGACATTCACTTCGTTTTCTTTTTCGAAAAAGAAAAGTGCTGCGCAGAATACTATCAGGGCAAAGATCGCGACGGCCAGGAGTAATTTATTTCGAGAAATTGCCAAATTATTATCCATATGCGCTTGAATTATAATCCGCTAGGTATATATTACATCGTTTGTATCTATATTTATTCACGAAACGGAAAAAACAACCCGTAAATTATGGGCGGTCCGATAAAGCGGTCAAAGAAAATCAGCAATGGGACCTGGCGGCAAAATTGAAAGCCAGGAAATAGTTTTGCCAGCTTTGGTCCGTTGAGCGGTACGAATTTTCAAAAAGAAAGTGGTCGGCGAGAGCTTCCCGGACTCTCATAAGCTCTTTGAGCTTTTTTTTATTCTTTTGGTCGGCAATAGTCAGATCCAAAAGTTCAAGCGCCCGCTCAAACGCCCTCCGGGTGTAATCCAAATTATTTTTTTCTCTCCACTTAATCGTCCGCTCCACTTCACTGCCGACGTTCGCCATTTGTTCCAGAAAAGAAAGTTCTTTCCAGCGGCCGGCGGCCAGTTGTTTATGCTCGTGCGTCATTGGGCGACAAACTTATTTACAACAGACAATATTTTTTCTTTTGTCTCTGGATTTTCCACGTTTCGGCTTTGATTGTTTTGGCTCGGCCGGATGTTTATCATCGAGTCGAATTCAACAAAATTATCTCCGGAAAGCTCGGGGTAAAGATTGATACCCCAGAGATTTTCCTGGAGCGATCCTTTCTCGAGAAGAAGCGCTTCAAGATCGGCGTGAAGTTCAGCGTCCACCGCCAGAATCTGCCGCTCAATGTCCACAACCGCTTTCACAAAATTTCCAAACATTTTTTCGACTATATCCTGCAATTCCTTTTTGGAGATTTTTTTCTCGACTATCCTCATAGTGCTTAATTATATGCACAATCTGGCCCGAAGGGCAAAAACTTTCAAAATGTTAAAGGCGGACGCTTGGCGCCCGCCCGGAATATTCACTGAATAGAATAAATCCCACTCTCCTTAGAGATCCCGTAGAGATCAATAATTGGAAGTCCATGTTCTTGGACAATGGCCAAATCCTCCTTTGCAACCCAGATGGAAACGTGGCCAGGAATCGGATATTCGAACGGGAACCAGGCGCATTGGAACACCACATAGGTATCGGTATTATCTCGAAACTCAAGATACGATTGAAAAGTATCACTTTCGAGTTTTGCAATTGCCACGTTGAGGCAAATTACGTCACCGATAATCTTTGGTCTTTCTGTCAAGAAAATTGGCTCCCCTCCCAATTTTTCAATGAAATCTTCAAGGAGATTGATTTGGTCCAAATCGCCTACTTCCGGACAATTGATGATAAAGCTGTAATCCGGATTATAGTACTCCAAAAAAATCTCCAGATCGCATCCGCATTGCGGACACTCGCCCAGTTCGCCGTATCCTCCGCAACGCTCGCAATTCATAGAAACCTCCCGAATCTAGAAGTCGATTGCCAGTAGTTTTCTGTCAACGACTTCGTGCCGTTCCAGATATTCCAAGGCGTCGAAAAGGTTTTCGCTATGAACCGGCCGTCGCAATACCAGCCCATTTCTCCTTTCTTCCTCTGGTAGGAGTACCCCTTCTCCTTGAGGAGATTTTTTACCAAAACCGGGTCTAACTCCTTGACGGGAATTTTGTTTCCCGTCCCAACACAGACAGCCAGGCGGATTTTCCTTTTCAGCGGCTCCGGAGTGTACAGTGGGGCCCTCCTTGTTTTCGGGGGGTATTTTTCATATTTCGGATCAAGCTCGGCCAGCAGGCGCAAGGCCTTTTGATAAGCTTTTTCCTTTTCATTTCCCAGCATTCCTGCCCGGCGTTCAACAGAATCAGTTTCTTTCTCAACACAGATGCCTCCGGGACCGAAAACCTTGCCCGCTATTCGCTCAAGGCTTTTTATGAGCGCGACTTGGAACCTGTCCAAGATATGGTTGTTATATACCCGAAGGCCCAGTATGTTTTTTATTCTTTCCATCGCTCACCCTCCTTGAAATAGTTGCGGCATCAAAAAGTAGCACGTTTGATACCATTTGTAAAGAAACATTGTTCAAGTCCACGAACATAATTAACACATATTACTGATAAGAATTTATCAATT
>CAZFIH010000044.1:0-6804 GCA_964519445.1 uncultured Bdellovibrionales bacterium
CAAGCGGAAAATATGCATTCGATGACCGCAACGTTGAGACATTGGGCGACGACGAACTGGCGCTCACAAGAAACCGAAAAATAGGATTTGTCTTTCAGTCTTTCAACCTTCTTCCCAGAACGACGGTTTATGAAAACGTGGAACTGCCTCTTCTTTACGACGAACGGAGAGAATCACAAAAGTTTATAAGCGGCAGAGTTCATGAGGCCCTCAAAGCGGTGAATCTGGAACACCGAATCAGCAATCTTTCCAACCAGCTGTCCGGAGGCGAACAGCAAAGGGTGGCCATCGCGAGGTCCCTCGTCAACCGGCCAACAGTGATTCTTGCTGACGAGCCGACGGGAAATCTTGATTCAAAGAACGGGCTTCAGATCATGCGCATTCTTCAGGAACTCAATGACGAAGGCCATACGATCGTAATGGTGACTCACGAAACCTATACGTCCGAACACGCGAAAAGAATAATTGAAATGCTGGATGGCCGGGTCACGAAAGACTATCAAGTGAAAAACAGAAGAATGGCAGACGGGGAAGAAGAACTATTGAAATGAAATCCAAAACCCTAAAACCAAAATTATAAACAACCTCAAAATTCAAAACGTTTTGGACGTTTGAATTTAGAGAATTTGGATTTGTTTTGGATTTCGGGTTTTGATATTAGGATTTATGAGAATCAGTGATCCAGTTGAGATAGCTTATAAGAATTTATTGGCGGCCAAATTCCGCTCTTTTTTGACGATTTTGGGAATCATAATCGGAATCGCGTCGGTGATAATCATAATGGCTATCGGCACGAGCGCCCAGGAACTCATTCTCGACCAGGTGAGGGGTGTTGGATCGAATCTTATAGGCGTTTTGCCGGGCGGCGGAGGTGAAGATGAGCCGCCGGCGAGCGCTTTCGGAATCATTGACACCTCACTGAAATACGAAGACCTGAAGGCGCTTCGCGAAAAAAACAATGTGCCGAATGTCGTCGCCGGCGCGGGATATATCAGCGGGAATAATTCCGTTCAATACCAAGGGGTAGACAAAAATTATACATTTCAGGGCACGACAGCCAGCTATACCGATGTTGAAGACACGGAGGTCGCTGAAGGACGATTTTTTACCGAGGAAGAGGAGACAAGTTTGGCTAGAGTGGCTGTTCTTGGTTCAGAAGTAGCCGATGACATTTTCGGCGAGTTTGAGGATCCCGTGGGAAAAAGAATCAAAATAGGCAACCAAAGTTTTGATGCGATCGGAGTCCTGGAGGAGCGCGGATCTACCGCTTTCTCCAATCAGGATACGACTATTTATGTACCGATATTTACGGCTCAAAAAATTTTGCTGGGAGTTGATTATCTCAACTATATCAGGCTAAAAGTGGACAGTGAGGAAAATATTGACCGTGCCAAAACCGATGTAGCCGCCACTCTTCGCGAGCGGCACGACATAGACAATCCGTCCGAAGACGATTTTACCGTCCGCGACCAGCGAGCGGGAGTTGAAGTTATCCAAAATGTCACGGGAGCCATTAAATATTTCCTGGCCGCCATTGCCGCGATATCGCTTGTTGTCGGCGGGGTGGGGATCATGAATACGATGCTAATTTCCGTCAATGAAAGGATTCGGGAAGTCGGATTACGCAAGGCTGTAGGAGCTAAAAATTCGACGATTATGACTCAATTCCTCATGGAATCGATAGTCATAACCTTGATCGGGGGAACCATCGGCATAATCGCCGGCGTTCTGATTTCCGGTCTTGCGGCGCTCATTATCCAGAAATTGGGATACAATTGGCCGTTCGTGGTGACGATTCCTTCCATAATTCTCGCAGTTTCGATTTCAGCGCTCATCGGAATATTTTTCGGGATATATCCCGCCCGAAAGGCGGCGATTCTAAATGTTGTGGAAGCACTGCGCTACGAATAGCAGATTTAAGGAAATAGGGAAGTCGTATGAAATTGCCTGCTAAAAAAGCATGCCAAAAAATCATAAAAAACTGAAAAATATTTCCCAATCCATCCTTCACATGACAGTTCGATCCCCTCACGAATGGTACACGGTTTTTCGGCTGGCTCTTCGCAATCTTCAACAGAACAAACTGCGCACCGCTTTGACTGTCTTGGGTATCGTGATTGGCATCACAGCCGTCATCATGGTTCTGGCCGGCGGAGCGGGACTTCGCAATTACGTAATGGGCCAAATTGATATTTTCGGAAGCGACTATATCCAGGTGGAGCCCAAGGTGCCGGGAGTGTCCGATTATTCATCGGAGAATATCACCGGCCGCAGTACCGGACTTGCCATCACAACGCTCAAAATCGAAGACGGGGAAGAGATCGCGGACCAATTGCCGAATGTCGCCGCTATGAACGCCGGAAACTTTGATCAGGAAATAGTCACGCACAAAAACACAAGCAAGAGGACGATGATACTTGGCTATCTGCCGGATGCCACGAAAATCGACCGCCAGTTGCGTCTGGCCGAAGGAAATTTTTTCACGGAAGGAGATAATGATTCCGCCGATCAAGTCGCGGTTATCGGCGCGAAACTAAAGGATACTTTTTTCGGAAGCGGCGAAGCGGTCGGCAAAAACCTGAAAATCAAAAGGCAGAACTATCGGGTTATCGGAGTGGCGGAAGAACGGGGCACCGCGGGATTTTTTGATTTCGACAGTTTGATATACGTTCCAACCAATACCCTCAACAAAAAATTGCTCGGAATCGACTATATTCAGTTTATTACTTTCAAAATCGGAGACATGTCCCGAGTTGAGGAAACAAAACTCGATATTCGCGACATCCTTCGGGAAAGGCATGATATCAAGGATCCCGGCAAGGAAGATTTCACTATAGCAACCTCGGAAGAGGCCAGAGACATACTCGAAAGCGTGTTCAAAACCCTTAATTATATGCTTCTGGCGCTTACATCAATTTCCCTTGTTGTGGGGGGCGTGGGAATAATGAACGTGATGTACGTCGCCGTCATCGAAAGGACGCGGGAAATTGGACTTCGAAAAGCCGTTGGAGCTTCGAACACGGCGATTTTGCGCCAGTTTCTTTTTGAAGCCGTGATCGTAACTCTAATCGGCGGCGCGGCAGGGATTTTATTCGGGATTATTTTGACATATTTTTTCAATATACTTATTGCTCAAGCCGGATTTATGCTTCAACTCTCGGTTCCAATCGGATCTATCCTGGCGGCTGTCGCTTTTTCCGTGGCGACGGGAATCATTTTTGGGATTTATCCGGCTTGGAAAGCCTCAAAACTTTCGCCGATTGAGGCTCTGCGGAAATAATTTAAAAAAACGCAAAGTAATCTTTGATATGCCGGAGGTTCGGTAATCTAGTTTACTGAACTATTTTATTTGGCGGCGAAGAATTCACGAACAAAAAAAACGCCTTTATAGCGCCGGAAAAATCATATTTAACCAAAAAAAACCGCCTCTTATCAATTACACCATATTACTGATATTCTATCCTATTGACGATTTTCTAGCACTCAGCTGACTACTTCCCCCTCTTCGAAAGCACCCAACCGAACACAAAATTACATTTCAATCACCCCAGAGGCGGTAACCACATTTGTGGTTTTCTACTTATTACTACGGGAGGAGTAGGTTATCTCTTTCAAAGGTGGAATTGGAAACTTTTCAAATAAAAAAAGCCCTTCAGGCATCTTGGGAGGGGGCCTGAAGGGCTTAGGAGAGGAGCTCGGCAGGACCAAGGCCGAGCAGCTTTGGGTGAAGGTACAAATTTGGAATCTGCGGTGCTTGGAGGCGTGGAGGTGAAATTCGTTAGTGCGGCTAGACTTAGTCTCTTGCGATACTGGTGGTTTTATTAGGGACTAATCCCATTTTAACAAAAGGTGCTTCCATTTTGGGTGTTTGCGGTCCGCCGCAGATCAGTCATCCCCAAACAGCGCAGATTCCATTTTCAATTTTATACGTATTTTACTTTTTGTCAAGAGTAAAAAAATGGCGGGACCGCACCCGTCTCTTCCGGTTCCGACTTTCCTCCTTTCATAAAAAGAGCATTTTTTAGGTTTCCTAAAATAAAGCCGGTATAAATTGCGGTCCCGATTAGTATTTACGAATAAATAAGAAAAATATTTCAGATTGATCCATTTGAATTTTCATGAACCAATAAACTAGATTACTGGTTCATTTTTTAGCTGAATATAAAAAAGCCCCAGAGCTAGCTATGCTCCAGGGCTCGGCTCTCTAACCCACATTATGTGGGCGGAGGGATCGCCGGTTCCCCCTCCTCTCCTTCCACAAAGCCCGCAGTTTTGCGGTTCGGGCCGCCGGGTCTTGCTATCGGCTTCTCCCCTTAAGCGGCCTTTCGCCGGTGCCGGATGGGGGAGGAATCCAGAAAGGACCTCATGGATGGGCACCAGGCCAAAGGCCTGCTTCTTCAAACCCGAACCCGCATCCGCGGGGCAAAACCTGCCCACCGGCAATTCCGGCGAGACGCGGGCCCCAAACTGATCGGGGCCGCGGCGGATCTCAACAATGTCCGCCGCATGATGCCCGCCGGGTCCCAGCCGGGCAGGTTGTTGCCGTTAATAATCATCTTGACGACCAGCGGACGGTCCGCTGGTCAGCCCCCGGGGCGGCGGCCGCTATTCGATGTCGTAGGGCGCCTGGTCGGGGTGGCCGTGGTCGTTGTACAGATTCAGGGCGCAATTGGCATAATCTTTTCGAGTGTTGAGCATGGGTCTCATCAGGTCTTTCATAACTTGCCTCCTTCGGTGAGTTGGGATTTTGGATGTTAAGAACTGATCGCACATCCGTAAATTGTGCCCGTATCCTAGCAGATGGGATGAAAATTGTCAACCCCTCCTGTATAAAAAAATAGCTTATAAATAAGTCTAAAAAAATAAAAAGCTTTATTTAAGGAAAAAAATAAGCCCTGCCGCGAGCGTTTTTTAATATTCTCCGGTTAGAGAAAATTGCTCGAAGCAGGGCGAAATAGCGGTTTCTATTGATTTGCCCTCAAATATTCAATTTTTTCCTCCTTTCTTCGCCGCAGATTGAAATTGGGCATAATGGCTTCGCGGCTGTTTCGAGGGCGACTATCTATTTTATGTGCCGTCAATGTTAGTACTTTTTCGCTCAATTGTCAACAATACGGAAAAATCGAATTGACTATCCGGCATAAAACCTGCTAATCTTAGCTCTCAAGAAATGGTCTTTTTTATGGATAAAATTTCACAAAAATCCAAAAAATTTTCTTTTTCCGCCCTTCAGAAAGACTGGCGGTTTTGGGTGGCTTTCTGGTTGGTGGCGACTATTCTCCTCTTTTCCTGGTATGTTTTCCTTCAGGTAAAATACCGGAATATTGAAAACCTGAAGCCAGTGGCCAAAGTTCTTCCCGTGAGTTCCGAACGAAAAAATGAGATTTTGACACTGGCCGGGATATACCAAAAAATGGCCGGCTCCGACGAGGAGAAAAACTTTCTCGTGCTTTTTCAAAATGATATGGAACTCCGGCCGGGTGGCGGATTCATCGGTTCTTTTGGAGTCGTGAAAACAAAAGCGGGGAAGATTGTTGATATTCAGGTGATTGACACCGGGCGTTTCGACCAGCAGATTCCCGCAACCGAGACTCCGCCCTACGCGCTTTCTCAATACCTCAAGCGCCAATCGTGGAAAATGCGCGACAGCAATTGGTCGCCTGATTTTTCCGAAAACGCCCGAAATGCGGAGTATTTCTATCATCTTGGCGGAGGAGAAGAAAATTTTGAAGGCGTCATCGCGATAAACACGGACATACTCAATTCAATTCTTTCCATAACCGGACCGGTGAAAATTGACGATTACCCGGGAATATACAACGACCAGACGGCCATTCTGCAATTGGAATATCAGGTGGAAAAAGGGTTCTATGAACAGGGGATTGAAAAATCAGACCGCAAAAGCATCATGAAAGACTTGGCCGAAATCCTCATCGACAAAATCCACAACTTCAATCTTTCCGAACAGTTGGAACTGGCAAAAATCATGGAAAAACATCTCAATCAAAAAGATATCCAGATATATTTCAAAGACGAGGAGCTGCAAACTGAAATTGAAAACATCGGCTGGGGAGGACGAATCGATGACTTTGACGGAGATTATTTGATGACTGTGGACGCGAATCTGAATTCATTGAAAAGCGATCACTGCATCGAGCGCGAAATGAAATATAAAGCTGATATGAGCTCGGATATCCCCAGAGCCGAATTGGAAATCACCTATTCTCACACCTGCCGGACCAAGGATTGGATGACGACCGATTATCGCGATTGGCTCCGAGTTTACGCGCCTGAAGGATCGTTTCTTACGGAAGCAGAAGGAAATAAAGATGAAGTTCGGTATTCAAATGATTTGGGTAAAAAAGTCTTCGGAATGATGATTTTTGTCCCTGTTGGCGAAACAAAGACAGTCACCTTGAAATATAATCTTCCCAAAGAAATCAAGGAAAATCCATATCAAATTCTGGTTCAAAAACAATCCGGTTCCGGCGAAATTCCTTTTGAAATAACCGTGATTCAAAAAGATGGCGAAGAGGCTTATGTAAAGGAAGTTTTGAACAAGGATACAGAAATTAGTTTTTAGAGTTTTTTTGCTTAAATAAGATATTTTTTGGCTTTTATATAAGCCTTTTTTGTTTTTAAGGGCCTCGCCCCGCACCAATTCAATCTTTTTCCTTTAAATATACTAAAATTTGGGAGGCTTGCCCTACACTAAATATAAATAGAAAACGTTCATATTTCTTTAATTAAACTAAACTCTGATTTTATAATATTTTGGGAAATATTCGATTTAGTGCAGGGGGT
>CAZFIH010000045.1:0-6785 GCA_964519445.1 uncultured Bdellovibrionales bacterium
TATTGCTATCACAGGATTTTGAATCCTGCGTGTCTGCCAGTTTCACCACTCGCCCGTGTAAATTGTTTGTAAATAGCTACTAAATTAAATCTGCCAGTGGAGTTTATCCCGTATAATACGAAGCATTTGTGCGGGACCACCGAGGCGAAATTAATTATGAGAAATGATTAATTGCTAGAAAATTGATGCGGGGTGAATCTGCCAATTCCGCCACCGAGGCGATTTTTTGGCTTATATTACTTTAGATAAATAGTAGCTCGATGTCAACGAATATGGTATAATTTAGTGCGTAATGGCAAAAATTGTATCACTCGTCAATCAAAAGGGTGGGGTAGGAAAAACCACTACGGCTGTTAATTTGTCCGCTTCGCTGGCTCAAGCCGGAAAGTTTGTTTTGCTCGTCGATCTTGATCCGCAGGCTAATGCGACAAGCGGCATGGGCGTGGATCCCCGCAATCTCAAAAAAAGTCTTTATCACAGTTTGATTCTTGATGAACATCCTTCTCCTCATATTGTGAAACTCGAGGCTTTCGGCCACAGTCTTCTTCCTTCAAACAGGGATCTGGCCGGAGCCACAATTGAACTTGTGAACATGGAGAACCGTGAGTTCCGCCTCTACAACGTTTTGCGCCATATCCGAACAGAGTATGATTATATAGTAATCGACAGTCCGCCGAGCCTCGGCCCTCTTACCATTAACGGCCTCGTGGCGTCGGATGAAGTGGTCATCCCCGTACAGTGCGAGTATTTCGCGCTCGAGGGATTGAGTCAGCTTCTTGAAACTATTAATCTTGTCCGTGACAATCTCCAGCCGGACCTCAAGGTGATGGGGGCGCTTCTCACCATGTTTGACCGGCGCAACCGTTTGAGTCACCAGATTGTACGGGAAGTCAAGGATCATTTTCCGGGAAGAGTTTTTGAATCTATTGTTCCAAGAAGCGTCCGTCTCGCCGAAGCGCCCAGTTTTGGAAAATCAATATTTGATTTTGACCTCTTTTCCCGCGGCGCACGGGCCTATAAGAATCTCACTCAGGAAGTTTTGAGGATGGAAAAAGCAGGAGAGGAAAAATTTCATTTATAGTAGCTTTTTGAAAACATTATTTCGAATATTTTGCGCTAGAGATAAAAAGCATAATTTTTGTATCGGTTGACTTATAAAAGGAATTCCGTAAAATAGTCTCACGGATCTACAAACCCAAAGGGTGACTCCCGAAGCCTAAGCTCTCGCCAAGTATTTCTTTTAGGGCATCCTATTCGGAGCCCTTTTTCATTGTGCTACGGGAAATATTGAAACGAAAAAAATTAATTCTATTATTTCACGTGATTATATTTATTTAGATGGGAAAAACAGCCAGAAATGGAAAATTCATCTTGAAACGCGGCTCGAGCGGATTGGGCCTTTTCGCCGAAGTTCCTTTCAAAAAGGGCGATTTTGTCATTGAATATACAGGTAAGCTTCTTTCAACAAAAGAGGCTGACGAGCGGAACAGCAGCTACCTTTTCGAAATCAACTCTCGCTGGACTATCGACGGAGGCGCGAGATCGAACTTGAGCCGCTACATAAACCACTCCTGCCGGCCGAATTGCGAGATTGAAATAAAAAAGAAGCGGATATTTATCTATGCTCTCAAGAAAATTGAGCCGGGGGAGGAGATTACATATGATTATGGAGACGATTATTTCAACGACCACATCAAACCGTTCGGTTGCAAGTGCGACCATTGCAAGAAGAAAAGAAGCAGGGCAAAAGTGAAGAAATAAAGCGGAGCAGATGTTTCGCTTTTTTTATATTTCATCTTTTGGTATAATACAAAAGGATAAACATCTTCAGGAAGCGAAAAAAATGACAAACGATAATCACGGATTGGGAAGGGGTTTGGCCTCTCTCATTCCTCAAAAATCCGCCTCCGCCAAAGCTTCGGCGGACAGGCAAAATATAGGAAACACAAAAAAGAATACTCATCATGAAGTCGCAAAAGCCGCTCCGCATGATTTGCAGGATGATTTCCTGGAGCTTCCGGTTGAAAAAATCGCCGCCAATCCGCAGCAGCCGCGGCATGATTTTGCCGAGGGCGAACTCAAGGATCTGGCTGATTCCATAAAAAAACACGGAGTTATCCAGCCTCTCGTCGTCACGAAAATAGCGCCGGAGCAATATGAGCTCATTGCCGGCGAACGGCGGCTCAAGGCGGCGCGGATGGCGGGACTTTCCAACGTTCCGGTGATCATTCGGGAAAAAGAAGGAGAAAGAGAAAAGCTGGAACTGGCTCTTATTGAAAATATCCAGCGCAAAGACCTGAACGTTATCGAAGAAGCGCGAGCCTATAAAAAACTATCGGAAGAATTCGATCTCACGCAGGAGGATATTTCCGAACGGGTTGGAAAAAGCCGAAGCGCCGTTGCCAACAAGATGCGGCTTCTGGGTCTTCCGGTTGATATCCAGCGGTCTCTCATCGAGGGAAAAATCACCGAAGGACACGCCCGTTCCATACTGGCTGTCGAAAATCCGGAAAAACAGCGGGCTCTCTTCGAGATGATATTGAAAAACAATCTGACCGTTCGCCAAGCCGAGGACAAAGTTCACGAAGTGACGGTTTCCACGCATAAGAGAAGAATCGGCGGCGCTCCGCTGGATCCGGCGCTCAAGGAAAAAGAAGAGCAAATCGCCCAGTCCTTGGGAACCAAAGTGCAGATAAAAAAATCCGGCGGCGGCGGAAAAATCATCATCGATTATTATTCAAATGAAGAGCTGGAAAATATTTCAAGAAAAATATCAAGCTAGCCTAAAAACGCGAAATCGGATTTCCCCTAGCGTTCTTCCTCCCGCATTGCTCCGACTATGATACCCGCTTTCCGAAGCTGTTGGCGGATGCGGGATTTCGCGTATGAAGTCCTCGCAATGCGCAGCCAGTCTTGATTGGGCGTTTTTTTCTCTTTGGAGGTGATAATTTCTACGACTTGGCCGTTACCAATTTCATAGTCAAGAGGAACCAGTTTTCCATCCACTTTGGCGCCTGTCATACGGCTTCCGATCTCGCTGTGGACGGCGTAGGCAAAATCAATGGGAGTGGCTTCTTCGGGCAGGTCAATTATATCCCCCTTGGGCGTGAACGCGAAGATATGATTTTGAAAAAAATCGATCTTGAGCCCTTGAATGAATTCGAGATTGTCAGTTCCCAGATCTTTTTGCCATTCGCGGAGCTGTTTGACCCACTTGATCTCCTGGTCGGGAATTTCCTCCGGGGAATAGCGGCGAAGGAAAAAGTCCCGCCAGGTTTTGGTGGACGAGTATATCCAATGAGCGGCGATACCGAATTCAGCCTCGTCGTGCATTCGAGGAGTGCGTATTTGGATCTCGATTATATTTCCTTCCGGTCCGAAAACAGAGGTATGAATAGAACGGTAGCCATTGGGCTTGGGCAGGGAAATGTAATCTTTGATTCGTCCCACCAGCGGACGATATTTTTTATGGACGATGCCGAGAGCTTCATAGCAGTCAGTCACCTCCGGAACTATCACCCGGACTGCCATGACGTCGTAGACTCGGCCCACGTCCATGTCGTGCTTTTGAAGCTTCAGAAAAAATCGATAGATATGCTTGGCGCGGCCGTGAATATCCATAACCCTGATTTTGTTTTCCGCCAGTTCTTTTTTGAGCTCTTCAATTGCCATATCAACGTATTTCTTTCTCTCTTTGAATTCCTTTTCCAGCATCCTTTTGGCCATTTCGTGGTTCTTCGGGTCGAGAAATTTGAAAGCAAGGTCCTCTAGTTCTCCCTTGATTTCTCCGATTCCCAGCCGGTTGGCGATGGGGGCGAATATTTCCATGGTTTCGCGGGCAATTCTTTCCTGTTTGTCAGCCGGGAGAGCTTGAAGAGTGCGCATGTTGTGGAGCCGATCAGCCAATTTGATAAGGACGACCCGGATGTCTTCGGCCATCGCGATGAAAATTTTTCGCAGGTTCTCAAGTTGGACTTCTTTTTTGTCTCCGCGGAGCTTGAATTTTCCCAGTTTCGTAATCCCGTCAACTAGTCGTGCTATTTCGTCGCCGAATTTTTCCTGGACATCGGAGAGAGTATAGTCCGTATCCTCGGGAACGTCGTGGAGAAGCGCCGCGGCCGTCGTTTTCGATCTCATTCCAATATCGGCCAGAATGGCGGCAGTTTGAACGGAGTGTTCAAAATAGTCCCCTCCGGTTTTTCTCTTTTGCCCGGCGTGGGCTCGCTTGGCAAATTCAAAAGCCTCAGCAATCAAAGTTCGCTGCCGCTGATTGAGGGGATTTTTGTAGCGGGTATAGAGTTCTTCGAGCGTCATGAGGATCCTCTGCGGATTATGAATCAATTACGAATGTACGAATAAATTTGTTTACACGTAATGCTGAAATTTAAAGTATACTGTGAATGAATCGTGATTCGTATATTCGTACGAAATTCGCAATTCGCAAGGACATCACCCGCATTCTTTGTTGGAGCATTTGGCTCCGCCTTTTATCTCGTGTACCATCAAGCTCCCGCATTTTTCGCATTTTTCTCCCGTCGGGCGGTTCCACAAGGAAAAGTCGCACTTCGGATATGTTGAACAGCCGTAGAACAAACGCCCTTTTCTGGACCGCCGTTCAACGATTTCTCCCTTTTCACATTTTGGACACTTCGCTCCGGTTGACTTCGCCGTGTTTATATTTTTGATATTTTTGCATTCGGGGTATTTTGAGCATCCCAAGAACGGACCGTATTTACCGCGCTTCACGACCATCGGCGAGCCGCACTTGCCGCAAACTTCTCCGCCGTTTTGCTCTTCGATTTTTTTCTCTTCAGCTGTTTTTTCGGTGTATTTGCAGTTTGGGAAATTGTTGCAGGCAATGAATTTTCCGTAGCGGCCGAAACGCACCAGCAGATCGCCTCCGCATTCAGGACACTTTTTATCGAGTTTTTTGAGAATATTTTCTTTTTTTATTTCTTTTGATTTGCTTTCCAGATTTTCGTGAAAAGGCTGGTAAAACTCTTTCACCACCGGCGTCCATTCTTTTTTCCCTTCGGCGATCTTGTCCAGATCTTCCTCCAGCTCGGCCGTGAAGCGCATATCCACGATTTTAGGGAAATGTTCAGCAAGAAGATCATTTACCAGAAAACCTATTTCAAGCGGAATCAGGCGGCGCTCTTCATTTTTGTCGACGTAATTGCGCTCTATGATGGTGGAAATCGTCGGCGCGTACGTCGAAGGACGGCCGATTCCGTATTCTTCAAGAACTTTGACAAGCGAGGCTTCCGTGTAGCGGGGCGGGGGAGTGGTGCTTTTTTCCGCCGAAATGACCTTCAATAGGTCCAAAGCTTCTTTTTCTGAAAAAGGAGGGAGAATATTTTCCGCGACTGGCATTTTGCCCCGCGCCGCTTCTTTTGACTGATTATTGCCTGGAGCATTCTTATCTTGTAAATTTTTTTCAGGAGAAGTGGCACGAGGTGAATCGCCATAAATTTTCAAATAACCGTCAAACTTAATAGTGGAGCCGTTCGCTTGGAGAGTGTAATTGTTTTTCTCGCTTTTCCCGGAAATAATCACCTTGACGGAATTCAAAACGGCGGCTTGCATTTGGCAGGCGATGGTTCTTCGCCAAATCAGGCGATAGAGTTTTGACTGATTGCCGTCCAAGGATTTCCCAATTTCCTCGGGGACATTCTCCGGGTAGGTCGGGCGGATGGCTTCGTGGGCCTCCTGGGCTCCCTTGGCCCGGCTTTTATAAAATCTCGGGCTTTCCAAAGAGTAATTTTTTCCAAAAAGCTTTTCGATTGTCTTTTTCGCGGAGAGCATTGAAGGAAGAGACAAACTGGTGCTGTCCGTTCGCATATAGGTTATGTGCCCCTGTTCATAGAGCTTCTGGGCAATCATCATGGTCTGCTTGGCTGAAAAGCCGAGCGAATTGATAGCGGCTTGCTGAAGGGTTGACGTGGTGAAAGGGGCCGGAGGAGTTCGTTTGGTTTCTTTTTTGGCAATCTCCCAAACCGAGAAACTGGCTTTTTCCAGGTCGGTTTTCATTTCCCGGGCCTTTTCTTCGCTGTCTATAACTGTCTTTTTTGTCCTGTATTCCCCGGCAAAGAGTTTGAGGGTTATGATTTCTTCAATTTTTTTCTCGTTTTGATGTGTCAGAAATGCCTCGAATGTATTTCCGCCTTCCTTTTTCTTGAACTCGGCAGAAATTGTCCAAAACGGTTCCTTCTGGAACTTTTCGATTTCTCGCTCGCGTTCGACAATGATGCGAAGCGCAATCGACTGAACTCGCCCGGCGGAAAGCCCCCGCTTAATTTTTTTCCAGAGGAGGGGAGAAAGTTCGTAGCCGACCAGGCGGTCGAGCACCCGGCGGGCCTGCTGGGCGTCAACCAACCGGTTATCGATCATTCGCGGGCTCTCAAGAGCCTCCTCGACAGCTTTTTTGGTTATTTCATGAAAAATTATCCGATTCTTCTCCTCCGGGTTCAGTTTCAGGATTTCAGAGAGGTGCCAGGCGATAGCTTCGCCCTCACGATCCTCATCAGTGGCCAGAATGACCCGCTCGGCTTTCTTTGTTTCCTCTTTTAGCGGTTTTATTTTTTCCCGGGCTTTGGCGTTGATGACGTATTTGGGCTGGAAATTATTTTCAATATCAATGCCCATTTCCCGCTTAGGGAGATCGCGGACATGCCCCAAAGAAGACTGAACTTTGAAGCCCTTTCCGAGAAATTTGGATATGGTCCGAGCTTTGGTTGGAGACTCCACTATAATCAATTTCATATAATAAAAACCGATAATTAAAT
>CAZFIH010000046.1:0-6222 GCA_964519445.1 uncultured Bdellovibrionales bacterium
CTATGAGGATATGCTCGAAACTTACAACGAAAAAATCCCTTTTTTGAAGCGAGCTCGGGAAAATTCGCTGGTCAGCCGATATGGACTGCCGAGCGATAATCCGCAGTTTTGGAGCACAATCGATCCCTATATATACTTGTCTGATATAAATGCGCCGATCGAGCTTCACCATGGAACGGCGGACGACAGCGTCCCCGTCGAGCTCTCCCGCCGGCTCGAAGAAGAGCTTGAAAAATCCGGAAAAGCCGTCACCCTTTTCGAATATCCCGGCGACGACCACAACATCGCCCAAAACTCCGGCTTGGCTTTCGAGAGGAGCATCGGGTTCTTCCATGGAAATCTATAGTTGTCAAATTCGAGATCACAAATGTAAAAAATGGCCGAACTCTTTCGTGAAAACTCTTTGCGCTTTTGCCTGCTAAAAAATGCGCGGAGCTATTGCGAAAAGCCGAATATTTTGCTATTATTCCCGTAAATAATTCGATAAAGCGATCTAAGATTATTTTTATGGGGAAAATAATGTCCGCCCGCAAATTTGGGATTATTTTCACAGCGGTTCTGGCTTTGCAGCTGGCGCCGGTTTTTGTTAGCGCTGATGCCTGGTGGGGTTACGGCGCCCGTGATAAAGACTGGATTCTCAAGCGAGGAGGGACACTGATTCATTACGAGATCAAAGGCGCCAAAAATCCCGGAGAATATTCCGCCAAGATGTATCTTCTCGGAAAAACGGGGGCCGGCGGCGGCAACAAAACCAGTGCGAAAGCCGGTGATTTGATTGAAACGGAATCAGGCATCAGCGCGACTTTCGATGACGCGATCAACAACAAATACAGAATAAAAATTTATCAAAACAATAGCCTGAAGATGTCGACGGATGTCACCGCCCATCCGGGAGAAATTATCAATCTGGTTTTTGATCTCAAAAAAGGCACCGTGGAGAAAAAGACGAAAGTTGTCTACAAAAAAAATCAAATCGTGCTTAATTCTGACTCTTCAAAATACATCAGCCCTGTTGGATTGGACGTCCAAAAACCTATCTTCACTGTTTCCCTTCCTGAAATTCTGACTATCCAAAAAGATGAAAAAATCGAATTCAAGGCTATCGACAGGGAGACAGAGATTGACTATTACAAAATTAAGCTCCTGGATAAAAAGGGCCATATTCTGCGCAATTGGGGAAAGCAAAGCGAAAATTACTACTTTGTTCCGGAAGAGGCTGTGAATGAAGTCTCAGTCATCATTGTCAGGGCTTATGATCAGGCCGAAAATTACGCGGAAGTAAAGTCTGTCTTGAGAATAGTGGAAAGCAAGCCGCGGGACGCGTCGGAAGAAGAGTATGATCGACATAAGAATGACAACGATGACGCGGGGGAAGAAAGGCAAGGGATGGAATTGAGCGAATTGGACACACTGCTTGCCGGAGCGATGGACGAGATCAAGCCGCTGGAATCGAAAATAGAGCAGGATATCCAAAAGGCGAACAGAAAAAACATTTTCGTTTATTTGATTATCGGCCCAAGCAGGAGAGTTATTGAAAGAGTCGAGGAAGAATTGGAAGAGATGCGCGAAAAAATCGCCTATCTCTGTGATTTGGCGGAACAGACGCCGGCGGATGAAATGAAAAGCGTGATCCAAGACCAAGTAGCGGAGCTGGAAGAATTTTTGGGCGATAAGGAAAATTCCTTGAGCGAAAGCCGGGACAACCTTCGCTTTTGGAGGCGGGTAAATTCTTTGTTTAGCGCTTGATTTATGGCTCGCCGCGAGAGCTATGCCTTTGGAATAATCAAATCGCCTTCTTCGTTGAAAGCCGTATTTTTTTACAAATAGCTCTAAAATTATTTCCTATCATCATCGAAAAGCTCGTAAAACGCCAGCACGCCAATTCCGCCCAGCATGAAATTGAAAAAGAATTCTTCAAAAGGCATTCCTTGGCCAAAAAGCTCCACCCAGCCGACATAATGCTCGCCGGGGAAAGTCCATTGGCCGAGTTTCAGGGCCACAATCTCGAACATGAGCGACACGTAGAAAAAATAAACGGCAGCGAGGCTAAACTTTCGAAGCAGTTTGGGATGCCTTAGGGCGATAATAATCGCGGGAATAATGAAAAATAATACGCCGACGACGAAGAACGCGTAGGGGATCACAACTGTTCCCGGGACGAGAGCTTCGGCGATGAAAAATATTCCGGATGCGGCCAGGGAAACATAAATGAGATAATATGTTCTTTTTTCAATCAGCCGGTCTTTGCCTCTGTCGGAAAAATATTCATAAAAAATAATAATAAGATAAGTTGCCAGAAATACCCAAATCAAATCTTCAATCGGAATGATTCCGAAAATTCTCGGAAAGATCGTCGGCGTTGCCCAGCCGTTGTCGAGAATCACGAAATAGTCAATCAGGATCATGACAAATATGGTGACGATGAGAGCAAAAAGAGCCGCTTTTTTGATCTTGAGCCAGGACTTCAGGCGCCAGGATACCCAAAAGGCAGGCAAGCCGAAAAAAAGCGCAATCGAAAGAATAACGCCCGCATCAGTGGCAAGAGAGGCCGCGACCGCAAAAATCGGAAGAAGTATTAATATAACCGCGTCTTTCGTCATATTTTCTTAAGCCTGGGAAAGAAAATTCAAAGAAAAGCATTTTTCTAATCCGACCCGTCGATAAGTTTCGAGAAAGTTTACTGAACTGTCCAGCCGCCGTCAACGACAATCATCTGGCCGGTGACATAGCCGGTTTTTTCGGAAGCTAGAAAAAGAACGGCATTGGCGATATCCTCCGGCTGGCCGATTCGTCCCAAAGGAATAGCGGATACCGTCTGCTTTTTGGTTTCTTCGTCCATTTGGGCTCCCGGCGTTTCAATCGCGCCCGGCGCGACGGCGTTGACTGTTATATTCTTTGGAGCCAGTTCAAGCGCGAGCGCCCTCACGAAGCCATTCACTCCGCCTTTTGAAGCGCAGTAATGAACCAAGCTGGAAAATCCAATGACAGATGCGATGGAAGAAATATTTATTATCCGGCCGCCTTCAGGCATGGTTTTCACGGCTTCTTTGGAGCAGAGAAAAATGCTCTTGAGGTTCACGTTTATCACTTTGTTCCAATCTGATTCTCCCATTTTTTCAAATTCGACGAAAGGATAAATGCCGGCGTTGTTGACCAAGACGTCGACTTTCCCGAATTTTTCCGCCGTTTGGCTAAAAAGCTGGGCTACGTCGGCGGCGCTTGAAACATCGCATTTCACGGCCAGCGCCTCCGCGCCCTGTTTTTCAATCTCGGCGGCTGTTTCTTGGCAATTTTCCTCGTTCAGGTCTGCGCAAACAAGATTGTATCCTTCTTTGGCAAGAGTGAGAACAATTCCTCTGCCAATTCCCGCTCCCGCTCCGGTGACCACGGCTGTTTTTTTGTTTTCCATATTTTTAAATACAAAATTTAACTTTTACAATTATGCTAATATACGACACGCCAAAGATAGTCATACCTATATTCTCAAGTTTTTAAGGATGTTATTTTGCTTTCTGAAACGATCGAAGAAAGCTAACAAATTTCCTCCCATAAGGAGACAATGTATGCTCTACGAATTTGCCCCGATATTTTTTGTTTATGAGACCCGCCTGAAAAAGCCGCCGAGTATGCTCGCCTATCGTTTTCGGGTTTGCTCGAAGCGCCCTAATAATGTCTTCAAGTGTTATGCCGGATCGATTAGCCACTAGCAGCAATATTTCAATGCGATAGTGATTCGCCATTCCCTTGAGATGCCGCTCCATTTGTTTGGCTGTCTTCAATTTACCCATGATCTTATTATAATACATCGTCCTTACATTCTCAAGTTTATAAGGATATTGTTGTGCATAACTTTCTATTTGTTTATAAGATCAAAAGGGGTCATCAAATAGCAAATTAAAATTATTGCGAAGCGTTTTCATTATAAGCAGGCGTCGAATGTCAGTTAGCAAAGTTACGTCTTTAAACAGTAAAGAAACAATTTAGACGTGAATCTTGTACAAAGAATTAAAGACTGATTATTATATTCTAAAATCCATGAATATTCGATCAAAAATCAAACTCCGAACCGGGCGCGAGATCCCGGTTGTGGGGCTCGGAACCTGGCAGTTGACCCGGGATACGGCTGATACCGTGCTTCACGCGCTCGAACTGGGATATCCCATGGTTGACACTTCTTCAGATTATGGAACCCAGCCCGAAATCGGTGAGGCCTTGAGCCGGACAAAAATTCCGCGCGAGCAGTTGTACATCGTCACCAAAGTCGAAGAAACCGATGACGCTTTTCCGGCCGCGAGAGAATATGTGAAAGAAATGGGGCTCGATTACGCCGATCTCATCCTCATCCACCGCCCTCCTTATGCCGGCGCCGGAGAAGACCTTTGGAAAGGTTTGATTCAGGCAAGGGAAGAGGGATTTGCCAAAGACATTGGCGTGAGCAACTACTCAATCGATCTGATGGAGCGACTCATTTCGGCGACCGGAGAAGTGCCGGCCGTGAACCAGATTGAATGGAGCCCTTTCGGGTATAGTGAGAAAATGCTCAATTACTGCCGAGATAAAAATATCCTCATTCAAGCTTACAGCCCGCTCACGAGAACCAAGCGGTTTGATGATGAGAACTTGAGGCAATTGACTGAAAAATACGGAAAGTCGCCGGCCCAGATTCTCATCCGCTGGAATCTCCAGCTCGGAACCGTTCCCATCCCGAAAGCCAATCAAAAACCGCACCTCGAGGAGAACCTGAAGGTCTTTGACTTTGAAATTTCGGATGATGACATGAAATTCCTGAACGGCCTCAACGAACGCTATTCTTCACTTGGGAGATTGCCGTATGAGTAGTCCGGTAATTTAATCAACTGAAAAAGCACGCGCAAGACGTGTTTTTATTTGGGCTCGCTTGGCAGAACGCTTGTCCGTCTTTGGCGGAGCTTTCCCTGCCCGCTTCTGGAGGGAACCATGGATTGGGAGAAGATATTTCCCGATCCGGTGATTGTTATCAATCAAACGAAGCAACTAGCAACGTTAGTATAAACAAGGAAATTATTTGCCAGTGGCTTTATCTATCAACCTCTTTGTTTCTTCGGGAGTTATCGCCACAACATAGAGATCTGCAAAAGTATTTACGACTGTGATATTTTTGAATTTTCTCGGCACTACTTGCCAATGCAAGTGCGGAATCGAAGAACCAGACTCCGGTCCTAAATTTAATCCGATATTAAATGAATCAGTCTTAAATATCTCTCCTAATATTTTCTGGGTTTTCGCAAGCACTGTGCCAAACTCTTGCCATTCTTCCTTGCTTATGCTCTCAGTCCCCTCAACGTGCCTAGAGGGCACAATCATGACATTGCCATCCATGTAGGGAAAGCGGTTTACAAGCACTCGCCAATAGTGACCGGCCAATCCTCTACATTCTAGGACTTTATCCTTACTACAAAATACGCACCTGCCTTGGTTTGAAAAGGTGCGTTTATATTTGGCTCTATTTTTATCAAGAATACGCACAAAAAGAGATGGTCGCCCTTATTACTGGGCGACCGTTAATTAATTTCGTCAAATACTAGCTCGCTGAATAATATCAGTTGTCGAGTCTGTTTTCTTAGAATCCATTTCGACAATTCGAGCACCCACCTTCTCGAGTAAGGCTACGCGCTGCTTATCCTCCCAGACTCTTACATTAGAGGTTGCCGATGCAACATAGATATTCGGCCTGACCGCTCTAATCAGTTCGTAGTCACAGTTGAAAATGGAGACTAGCCTAACCGGGAAAAAACCTGCCATTATGAAAGCCCGATCATTTTGATCACGGATTGGTCGATTCTTGCCCTTGAGCCTTCTGACAAACGCATCGCTATTAATACCGACCACAAGATAGCCCAAATAACCAGCGTCGCAGATATACTCTAGATGCCCGCCATGTAAAAGATCGAAGCATCCGCTGGTAAGAACCACTGTTTCGCCAGCCTCTCTTTGGGCTTGGCAGATTCTAGATAAATCCGCCAGCGACGCAATAACTTTATCCATCGGATGCATAGAATGCCCCCTTAAGTGAAATGAACTTTTTATAAGTATACATCTCGAAAATCATCTTTGGCAATACTGCTGCGGTTAGATTTTAATAGGATTCGAATCCTGTCCGGGGCAACAAAAAACAGGCTTTATATAAGCCTGAAAAATGGTGCTCCGTATTCTGAACGAAATCCGAACTTTTTTCAAAGAAAA
>CAZFIH010000046.1:6232-6779 GCA_964519445.1 uncultured Bdellovibrionales bacterium
AGGAAGGGGGTCTGGGCGAAGGAATTTTTGCCCGCCCTCGCTTTTCCGCCGCCGCCGAATTTCGTACCAACGAAGTTGGCGCGCCGCCTTAAAATTTACTGATTATTTTAAAAATGGTATAATACTAATAACCCTATGGAATTACTAACAAAAACAATTGAAAAAGATTTTTTAAATTTAGAATCTCTTGAGTCGTGGTCTTTTAGAGATGCCGGAAGGTCGCAAACAACTGCCTTTACTCATGCATATCATCGCTATCCTGCAAAGTTTATTCCACAAATTGTCAAAAAACTTATTGAGGATTATGCTCCAAACAATATGCAGATTGTTTGCGACCCATTCGGGGGGTGCGGCACAACCCTTGTTGAGGCAAAATTACTCGGGCACGAGAGCATTGGTTTTGATATAAACCCTGTTGCAAAACTTATCACACAAACAAAGACCACTCCTATAAAGCCACGGACGCTTTCAAACAATCGAAATAAATTCTTGCGATATTACGAAACGACAAATCCGAAATTATCAAAGAGGCATGAGAGAATTGGGT
>CAZFIH010000047.1:0-6777 GCA_964519445.1 uncultured Bdellovibrionales bacterium
AGCTGTCGACGCTGCCGTCATCATTCCAGATATACCCGTAGGTAGGAAGACTGATGACAATTTTTTCCAAGGGTATGTTTTCCAGACTGAAATTGATTACGTCTTCGTACCACTCGAAGGGAGTCACCGGTCCGGGTTCGGAAAAATCGCCGTGCCGGTCGTAGGCCATGACGCGAACTTCATCGGCGTAGCGGCCGATTAGCTTCAGATTCTGGCCTTTGAGCCCTTTCCAGTCGTCTTTTCCGGTTTGGGCCTGGACGGTGACGATGAATTTCAGATTATTTTTATTCAGTTCCCGGCTCAATTCTATGATCAGCTTGGAAAATTCTTCTTCATATTCCTCGCCGATATTTTCGATGTCCAGATCCAGGCCGTCGGCGTCATATTGCTTCAGTTTTTCTGCAACTTCTTCCGCGAACCGGGAGAGATTTTCTTCGTCGCTTATGAATTCAGCCAATTCCTCGTCCGTCATGTCGGTTGCGATAAGCGGATAAAGTTCAATATCCCAGCTATTTATTTTTTGAACCAGGGTTGCTTTGTCCATCTTCCCCGTTTCGGCGAGGTTGCCATTCTTGTCCAATTTGAGCCAGGCCGGCGAAAGCTGGCTGATTCGCGAGGAATATTTTTCGGCCACGGCAAATCCTTCTTCTTCTTTCCACCAGGCGACCCAGCCGGAAATTTCCGGCGGTCCCGACGCCGCAGGCGTGGCTGTTTCTTCTCCGCGATCACCGGGCACATCGTCGGTTTTTGAAAAAATTTCAATCGTGTTTCCGGAAAAGATTTGATTCCTGTATAAAAAAACGGCCAGTGCCAGAGCAAACAAGAGAATTGAAATAATTGAGAAATAAAGAATGTTTTTTGTTCGCGGATTCTTCATGCCTTTAACGTTAATAATATACGTATTGAAATATAAATCAATTCGCAAGCGATGAGCAAAAAGGTTCGGTTTACAGATTCGCAATTTTGTATGGAAAAAATTTATTACACCACAAAACCGGAAACTCCGCACACTTATCCACAATTTCAGGCTAGGCAACTCCGCGCGCATTTTATACAATGAGACTGGAGGAAAAATAAAAAACAGCAAATCAAAATAAGTTTCGTCAGGGAGGGCAGGCTTGTTTTTTGTTGTCGCCAAAAATTGATTTTCATATACTGGGGATGCGGATTTTTTTAGGGAGAAAATTCGAAGAAGGCCGACTCTTGCGCGCTAGCGGATAGCGATTTGGAGCTGGCTTTTTTTTGTTTTGAAATAATCGGCGTTTCTTATTGTAGTATTTTTCAAGGCAAGAAGAGCAAAATCCGAAAACAAACATAAAAGGAGGTTTTTACAATCGGTTGAGCGCGCGAGGAGGAAGCCTTCTTTTTGTTTTTTGAAAATCGTTCAAGTTTCCGTGCCAATAGCAGTAGTGAACGATACCAAGTTTCGGCGTTGCAGGTTGTTCACGAAATGTTCGTATACATTTCGCAGTTCGTAAACATCCTGAAAGGTCGAAGCTTCTCTTCTCTTGCCGCCTAGGCTTACTCTTTAGAGAGGAAAAGAAGGGGAGCAAACTATAAAACTTGAAATAGAAAGCGAGGTGAAAATGAAATGAAAAAGAAAATGATAATCGCAGTGATCTTCGTCGCCGCTTTCGCATTAGCTGCTTCAGCGACTTTTGCTAGCACGAATTATTTTAATTCATGCTGCTTTCCGTTTCAACAGCAATGTTGTCCGGAAGTGAAAGTTGATGCTGACACAAAAGTTAAGGTGAAGAATAACGTCGAAGCTAAGGCTGACACAGGAGACAATACAATTTATAGCCACTCTTATTGGTATGGGAAGGCTAAAATTGAAACTGGTGGAGCAATGGCTGATAACTTTATGGTTGCAACCAGCATCAAAGGAAGCGAAGTAGATGTGAATATGCCTTATAAGGGAGAAGTTAAAGTCGATGCCGACACTTACGGATATGTTAATAACGACGTCGAAGCTAAGGCTGACACAGGTGACAACAAGATCATAATTAAAAGCGGTAAAGCCAAGATTATGACAGGAGACGCGATGGCACAGAATGAGGTTCACACAAGCGTCACAGGATCAAAGGTAAACATCTACTAAGATGTTGCGTTCAAGGCGGAGGGCGGCAAGACTTTCGTCCCGATTTACCGGGAGAAATGAGCCGCCTTCCGGCGCCTTGAAAAAATTACGAAATATCCCGCCAGAGGCGGCGGCGAAATATTAAAAAACAAGGAGGAAAATGACCCATAAATATTATAAGAATCATAAAAGTTATATCTTATTGATTTTGATCTTCATGATTGGCGGAATGAATGCGTCAGCCAAAACAGTTATCGAAAACAACGTCAGCTCGAGCGCCAATACCGGCGGGAATTCCGGATCCGAAAATATCACGACCGGAGACGCCAAAGCCGGTTCCAAGGTGGAAACGAAAGTTTCCGGGGACGGCGAGGCGAAAATTGACGCGAAAGTCGAAGCGGAAGCCAACGGAAAGAAAGCGGAAGCCGAAGTTCATGAAGAAAATCCGGAGGGGGATATAAATATCCGGAAAGAAGTCAGTGAGGACGGGGCGAAGGCGAGTGTCGATGTGAGCATCGGCGCAAATAGCGCGGAGATGGAGGACGATGCGGACGAGGAGGAAGAAGCGGATAAAAATGAGAACAAAGGTTTCATCGCGAGCATAGCAGAAAGAGTTTCAAATACATTCAGAAACATTTGGGAGGGAATAGGTTCAATTTTCAGGTAATCTCAAATGCCGAGGAAAAGAAATAAATTGAATATAATTTTTCATCTGGTTCTCGCGATTGAACTGGCGGCTTTTCAGTTTGCCTGGCCGATGAGCGTCGCCCGAGCCGAAGAAAATCCGCCGGCGCCTCCGAAAGAGGAGCAAACGAAGGAAAAAGAAAGCGATTCAGAAAGCTCAAATGAATCAAATCAGAATGATGAAAAGACCGACAAAGAAAATAACGAAGAAAATACTGAAAGCGAAAGCAATAATAATGAAACAGGAAGCGAAGATGAAAATACGGATAAAAAAGATGCAAACGCCGAAAGCGCTGAAAGCTCCGACGTCAAAGATGAAAGCGATAAAGATAAAGAAAAACAGGAAGATCCCAAAAATATCTGGAAAAATTGCGATTTGGACGGTCTGTTCGATGAATTGGATGATGAAGACGACGGCGACAAATGCAAAAAGAAGGAATCCTGCGGGGATATCAAGATCTGCCTCAAAGCGAGGATTGAAATTGAAAATGATGCCGACATTGACAACGAAGTTGAAACAGAGGCCAATACAGGAAGAAATGAATTGAATTTGGATCAAGAGCGGCCGGTTCGCGAGCCAAGAGCCGGAACCGGGGACAGCGCGACGGATGCCGCGTGCGACGATCAAAAAACCGAAGGTGAGCAATGTTCCGAAGAAGATGAAGCCGGCGGAGAAGAGGAAAAGGATGATCCGGACGGTGAAGAAAACAGCGACAGCGAAAAAGATATTCTTGGGGAGGAAACGGCGTCAGAAACCGAAAACGAAGCTCAAGCCGAAGCGCAAATTGACACCGGAGACGCCGCGGCAGTGTCAGACGTGGTGAACGAAGTCAACACGACGGTTGTCGGTTCGAACGGAATGGAATCAGTCGAGAATATTTATGGCGACTATGAAGGCGACATCAATCTTCTCGATTCTTTCAATTCGCTCCTCGAAAATGGAAAAAATTTGAAAGGAGAAAACCAGTCCGCTTTCGACGCGGTGGAAATTTCGGTCGAGAACGAAGCCGACATCGAAAATGACGTGGCGACAATCGCCAATACGGGTGAAAACGAGATCGACAATGAAAAAGAGAATTCCAGCTCGTCCATCACGACCGGAGACGCCGTCGCCGCGGCTAATGTCGTGAACATAGTCAACAACACCATCATCGGATCGAACTGGCTTTTCACCGTCATCAATGTTTTCGGAAATTGGGTGGGCGACCTGATTGTTCCGGGAGAGGGGCTTCTAACCGTGCCCGCGAACGGGAGCCAGCCGGAAAACTATGTGGTTGAGGTTGAAAATGAGACGGATATTGAAAACAATATCGAAACTTCCGCCACGACCGGAGAAAACGAAATTGACTCCGAAGGCGGAAGCTCCTCGATTGAAACAGGCGACGCCGTGGCGGACAATACAGTCGTCAATCAGGTCAATTCCACGGTCATTGCCGACAACTGGTTCTTCCTCGCCATCAACAATATGGGAAGCTGGGCCGGAAACATCGTCAACTGGAGCGAGGAAACCGGCGCTTATGACACTGTTTTCAGTTTTGATTTCGAAGAGGAATTTGATTCGGAAGAAGGTTTTGTCAGCTGGTTCACGAAGATATTCATCAAAAATGACGCTAATATCGAAAACAACGTCGCGACTTCCGCCAACACGGGCGGGAACGAGATAGAGTCGGAAGGCGGTTCGGCGCAAATCAAAACAGGAAACGCTTACGCCAGCTCCAAAGTGTATAACCTGGTCAACAACAACTTCATCGGAAACAATTGGATGTTCGCGGTGGTGAACATTTTCGGAAGCTGGAACGGGAATGTTGAATTCGCCTATCCCGATTTGGCAGTCGATTTAGGCGCGAGCGTTGATCGGGCAAAAGCGGGCGATTCGTATTCCTACAGCCTTTCTGTCGCAAACGAGGGCGGGGCCGGATCGGATGATTTGAATGTCGGGCTTGATCTTCCGGAAGGAGTGGAGTATTTGGGCGACACAAGCGGCGCCAGTTCCAGCTGTTCTTCAGGGAACTGCGTCTGGAACTTTTCCGGAATGAAGCCCGGCGAGGCAAAGTCTTTCGATGTGCGGGTTTCCGTTTCAAGCGGTATTTCCAGCGACGCCGGCGTTCTTGAAAGCCGGGCGCTGGTCGGGACATATACCAAGGAAGTGGAGCTTTCCAACAATTCTGCCTCTGATCAAGTGACAATTTATGACGTGAAAATCGAGGAGGGCGACGACGGAACAGGCGGAGAGGGATCCGCCGGCGTTGAATCGGTGAACGTCAATCTGTCAGCATCACGAAAAGCCGACAAAAAGAAAGTGGAGATCGGGAAAGTGAACGAGCACACCATCAAAGTCAGAAACAATACCGGAAAAGTTCTGAACGACGTTGTGGTTCAGGACAAAATTCAAAACAAAGAAGGCGGGGCGGGGGCGTATGAATGGGACGTCGGCAAACTGGATTCGGGAAAAACAGCGACGATCAGCTATAAAATCGTCGTCAATCCGGGCTCGCCCGCCGGCGACTATCGGCATACGTCCGTCGCCTGGGGATACGACGATCTCGGGAACAAAATAATTTCCAATGAAGCGGGCATCACAATTGACGTCGACAAACCTGATTTGGCCGAAGAAGAAGGGGAGTACTATTATCTGTATTATTTCTACGATCAGTATGGCGCCGGCGCGCCGACATCGCTTGTTGAGAGCGAGGCTGGCATAATTCCGGCCGCCGAAGCGGCCGGAGAGGATCAGGAAGGGCAGGTGCTGGGCGCATGGACGAACGGCGTTTGCCAAACATTGCCTTGGTGGGGCTGGATCGCGGCGGGGATAATCTATCTTGCCACGGTCCACTGGTCGCTTTTGCGGCAAAGCGGAGCCGTTGAACCGGTGAAAATAAAGAAGGATTAAAGCAATGAAAATGAAAATCGAAAAATTTTTGCGGACTTGCGTCATCCCGATAGGAGCGACTATATTGGCGTATCTTTATTTTCAGCAGTACCAGTGCCAAGGCGCCTGGTGGTGGCTGGTTGCGGTCGGGATAATTTTCGTGACTCACTATTTTTTCTATTTTCAGAAGAGAAGAAAACCGGAGCTGAAATAAATTTCCGGCCCTTCAATTTCCAATATTCAGATTTGATTGGCATGGAAACACTACTGTTATCTGTATAACGGTAGTGTTTCCATGCACGGATATATTTTGTAATCGATTAGCAATAAAAAAAGGCCGCGAGGGAGACGTTGCTGTCCCGAGCGGCCCCGATTTTTTCTTGCGGTGGCCATGGCCTCAGACTAGGCCGCTTTATTGCGGCGGAGAGGGTTTGCGTCAAAAAAAAGCAAAACTTCTTCGATGATATAATACTCATCGTCTTTTTTGATGATGTGGCTTATATCATCGCCATTGTCGATCATTTTTTTATAGTCGACTGTGGCAATCAGCCTTTCCTCCTTTCTCTTGAGAGCGGTGACTTTGCCGATCTCCAGTTCTTTTTTAAGCCAAGCGAAGAATTTTTCATCGGCGAAAGTGTTTGTACGCGGCAAGTCAACGCCGAATGCACGCAATCTGATTTGCTGCGGATCGGGAGAAGAATAATGGTTTAAAAAGTACTTTGGATGAACTATTAAAATAACGCTCTTATTTGAGCCCACGAAGGGAATAGCCACTTCGCGGGACACATACAATCCTGTTGGAATTCGTATTACTCCTCTTTCCACCAAAATTACAGGAACGTAATCCAAGGGCCACCTCCTTATGAGTTCTGATATTTGTTGAGAATATCTTATCATGAAACAGCTGATTGTCAAAATATCCTGAAAAAATGAAGAAAAATATTCTTATATATTCTACTGTCCCTCGATAATATAAGGATCTTTTAGTAAGGTGAAAATTTTGGCACTACAAATCAAAATAATGGTTTACCGCTCAATCTTGACATCCGGTAAAAAATCGAATATGCTTCTATGAATAAAAATAAAAGGGGGACATTTTCATGGAGGGAGAACTGGGAAGAATCGCTGAAATGCTCAAAGAGTA
>CAZFIH010000048.1:0-6590 GCA_964519445.1 uncultured Bdellovibrionales bacterium
TGAAGTTTTCACTCTCAATTCTTAAAAAGGGGCTCTAAATTCTTGAATTTCCTTTGTAAATGGTTATCTGAAATCAGGATTATGCCATCCGTATTTCAGCGAATGCAATGAGCGAAATTACTAGTTGCTAATCGCGCAATTTTGATTTGGCGAAGCTCTTCCTGTGTATCTCGCATATCCCGTGCCGGTCGATCATTTCGAAATGCAATTTTGTTCCGTATCCTTTGTGACGGTCAAAAGAGTACTCCGGAAATTTTTCGTGAAACTCGAGCATCATCCGGTCGCGCGTCACCTTGGCAATGATTGAAGCCGCTGAAATCGAGAAAATGTCGCGATCCCCGTTTATAATGTTCTTTTGCTTGAGCGAAATATTCGGAATAACCGATCTCCCGTCAACGAGCAGCAGATCCGCATCACAAGAAATCTTGCGCTTCAAATCGAAAATGGCTTTTTTCATGGCCAAAAACGACGCTTGCAGAATATTCGTTCTGTCTATCGTCTCATGACTTGACAAACCGACCCCACAGGGAAAATTATTTACGATTAGCTCATAGGCTTTTTCTCTTTGTTTTGAAGATAGGGTTTTCGAATCGCGAATGAGACTAATTTCTTTTTCCTTTGTCATTTTTTCCAGATTATCCGAGACAATGAACACAGCTCCGGCCACCACCGGCCCGGCCAGCGGCCCCCGCCCGGCTTCGTCAATCCCCACGACGATCCTCACACCGTCGCCCCAGTATTTTTTTTCGAGATCGAGAGTTGGAAGAATCATACTCCGAATTATAGTGTATTTCGCATTATATACAAAGCATCTCCGTCACCTTTTCCCTAATCGAATATTGAGTTATAATTGATATGAAATAAAAAACAATCTTCAAAGGGGAATTGGAGAGTTTTTGTATATGTCAAAAAAAAGCACAAACAAACCTGGATTTGTCCATCTTCACGTCCATTCGCACTATTCACTCCTCGACGGACTCGCGAAAATCGACGAGCTTCTTGACCGCGCCAAGGAGCTTGGAATGGAGGCTTTGGCTCTCACCGACCACGGAGTTCTTTACGGCGCCGTGGAATTCCACGAAAAGGCCAAAGCCCGCGGCATCAAACCCATCATCGGCTGCGAAATGTACGTCGCGCCGAACGGCAGAAAAAACAAGCGGTCTAAAATTGACGACGTCCGCCATCATCTGGTGCTTCTGGCCAAAAACAACACCGGATACAAAAACCTGATGAGACTGGTGACTATCGCCCATCTTGAAGGCTTCTACTACAAGCCGCGCGTAGACAAGGAAATCCTGCGGAAACACTCTGAAGGGCTGATTGGCCTCTCCGCTTGCATTGAAGGTGAAATTCCCTCCCTCGCCGTAAGCGGCCGGCTTGAACAAGCCGAGAAAGTCGTCCTTGAATACGAAGATATATTCGGAAAAGGAAATTTCTATCTGGAGCTTCAGGAGCATTCCCGCTTTGAAAACCAAAAAATTGCCAATGACGCTCTCATTGAAATCAGCCGGAAAACTGGAATTTCTCTGGTTGCCACGACCGACCTTCACTATGTTTTCCCCGAGGACAAGAATTTCCAGGATATCCTTCTTTGCATTCAGACCAACCGGAAAGTGAGCGAAACGAACCGCCTCAACATGACCCAATTCGATCTCTATATGAAAAGCCCCCAGGAAATGCTGGCCCATTTTTCGCATGTGCCGGAAGCCGTTGAAAACACGGGCAAGATTGCTGACGCTTGCGATCTGGAAATAGAAACAGGAAACACAAAGCTCCCCACCTACGAAGTTCCAGCAGGCTATACGGCTGAATCGTATTTGCGGGAATTATGTGAAAAAGGGTTGGAAAATAAATTCGGAAGCAAAATTTCCCGGGAACACCGGGAAAGGCTGGAATATGAGCTTTCCGTCATCGAAAAAACGGGATACGCGGCCTACTTCCTGATTGTCCAAGACGCCATTAACTGGGCAAAAAACCGCGAAATCGTCGTTGGTCCGGGCAGAGGCTCGGCTGCCGGCAGTTTCGTGTCGTATCTTACAGGCATAACCAATATCGACCCCATCAAATACAATCTTCTTTTTGAGCGATTCCTGAATCCGGAAAGAGTATCCATGCCGGACGTCGACATGGATTTTGCCGACGCTCGCCGCGATGAAGTCTTGGATTACGTGCGTGAAAAATACGGACAGGACCACGTCGCCCAAATAATCACCTTTGGAACCATGGCCGCTCGGGCCGCGATTCGAGACGCCGGGCGGGCACTGGGATATCCCTATAGTTTCTGCGACCAAATGGCCAAACTCATTCCGATGAACATGTCAATCAAAGACACAATTGCCGGGGTTCCTGAAGTTTCCAGCTCTTATAGCACTGATCCGGCCGCCAAAAAACTACTCGACAGCGCATCGCGTCTCGAAGGAGTCTGTCGTCATGCTTCGATGCACGCTTGCGGCGTGGTCATCACGCCCGAGCCGGTTGTGAACTACACCCCGCTTCAGTTCGTTTCCGGAAACGAACGGGACGTCGTCACGCAATACTCCGCTTCAACCAAGTCCAGTTACGTGGAAAAAATCGGTCTCCTGAAGATGGACTTTCTGGGGCTCAAGAATTTGACCATCATCCAGCATACTTTGAAGATCGTTGAAAAAACAAAAGGGGAAAAAATAAAAATTGATGATATCCCGCTTGATGATGGAAAAACCTTCGAACTTTTGCGGCAGGCGCTCACTACTGGCGTGTTCCAACTTGAATCGGGTGGAATGAAAAGATACTTGAGGCAGCTCAAACCGACGAATTTCGAAGATATCATCGCCATGGTCGCCCTTTATCGTCCGGGGCCGATGGACTGGATACCCGATTTCATCGCCCGAAAGCACGGACGAAAGAAAATTTCCTATATCCATCCAAAGCTGGAGCCGATTCTCAAAAACACATACGGGGTGGCGGTTTATCAGGAGCAAGTCATGCAAATATCACAGGCCCTGGCCGGCTTCTCCCTGTCTGAAGCCGACATAATGAGAAAAGCGGTAGGAAAAAAGATTCCGGAACTCATCCGCGAGGAGAAGATAAAATTTATTGACGGCTGCGTGGAAAGCGGCATTGACCGCAAAATAGCGGAAAAAGTATTTGCTTTCATTGAGCCGTTCGCCGGTTACGGATTCAACCGCTCTCACGCTGCGTGCTACGCTCTTATCGGCTACCAAACCGCCTACCTCAAGGCCCGCTTTCCGACTGAATTCATGGCGGCTCTCCTCACTTCCGACCAGAACGATACCGACCGGATTGCCATCGAAACTGAAGAATCCCGCAGCATGGGCATAGACGTTCTTCCTCCCAGCGTCAATGAGAGCTTTGTCACATTCGCGGCTATCCGCAAGCCAAAAGAAACGGAAAAAATCCGCTTTGGTCTCGGCGCGATAAAAAACGTCGGCAAGAACGTGGCCAAGGAAATTGTCGATGAGCGCAAGCGAAATGGAAAATACAAAAATCTTACCGATTTCATAGAACGGATCCGGACGAAAGATTTGAACAAGAAATCCCTGGAGAGCCTCGCTAAAAGCGGAGCCCTGGATGATCTAGGCGAGCGCAACCAACTGCTCACGAGCATTGAGCAAATTTTGAGCTACTCGAAAGAATACCAGCGCCAGAAAGATTCAAATCAGGTAAGTCTTTTCGGAGCTAGCGGAGCCGAGATCGAAATGCCGGAAATCAAGCTTGCTCCATCCGAGCCGGCGGAAAAAATGCAGCGCCTCACCTGGGAAAAAGAACTTCTTGGTCTTTATTTGAGCGATAATCCTCTTGCTGAATACGCTGATTTTTTCAAGCAAGTTTCTACTCCGGTTACTCAAATCGACGAAAGCTTGGTGGGACAAACCGTGACCATAGGCGGTATAATAGAAAATATAAAAAAAATATTTCTCAAGACCCAAAAAACCATGTGCTTTGTCGCTATTGATGACGCCGGCGGGCAAAAAATTGAAGTGATCGTTTTTCCCAAAACTCTCGATCAATACGCAGGATTGATTGAGGAAGGGAACATCATTCTCGTCACCGGCCGCGTTTCGGACAAAGACGCGTCCATGAAAGTTATTGCCGACGAGATCCGGATCGTGAATCGAGATGAAATCGAGAAATACGAGTCACTCGAATCGGCCCGGAAAACAAACGATGAGCGCGAAATGAATCACAGAAAAATATTCATAAAGCTTCCCCGAAAAACCAGTTCCGATCTCCTGCGCAAAGTTTCAGACATATTGAGTCAGGCTCCAAAAGGTAATTCCCGAATATATCTGGAGCTCGAAAACAACAATTCAGCCGGCCGAAGCCACTTGGAAACGCCATACCGGATTGAATACGGCAAAGAAATAGCTGCAAAGATAAATGAAGTTTTGAATATAGCAAAGTAATTCAAAAAAGAGTTGCGGGAAGCAAATGTCAAAGGCAGTGGTTCAAACCATAAGTCATATGTCACATTTCACAAGTAACGAGCCATGCTGCTTATGGCTTATAACCAGTCTTACAGCCTTTGCCCTATTTCCCTATTCCATACATAAGCTATGCATCTCGGAAGCTACGACAATTCTCCTTCGCGAAAACTTTTCTGGCTTTTCACAATTTTGATGATTGCCGGCGCTCTTCTGGTCATAAGCCTCGTCACAACGCGAGCAACTATTGTTATTCATCCGAAGATAGAGAAAAAAGAAAGCGTCGTCAATCTTACGATCGATACCCGTGCGCTCAAGCCTGACATCGCCAGCGCCGTTTTGCCGGGAAGAATAGTCGAAAACGAAGGAGAAATAACTTCCCAAATCACCGGCATATCCACTGAAAAAAGAAACGATTTCGCCGAGGGAACCGTGAAAATAAAAAATGTCTGGAGCAGAGATTTTTCCTTTCAAAAAGGGACCCAGCTTATTCAGGGAGAATCCCCCCAAGCGACCGCCGGACAAGTCCGAAAAGTTTTTATTCTTGACACTGCCGTCACGGTACCGGCCGGAGGCGAAGTCACCGCCGCGCTCACGGCTACGAGAAAAGGACCGGGAGGAAATATTCCTCCCGGAAAATTCTATTTCCTGCGAATGAGCCAGGCCAACCGCCAAAGATTCTGGGCTCAAAACGATCAACCTTTTTCCGGCGGGGAAATCGACGTGAAAGTTGTCGCCGAAGAGGATATCAACCGGGCAAGGCAGTCCGCGGCCGAAAATTTGGGAAAACAGGAAATTCAAAAAATGTCGGCCCAAGTTTCGGAAGGAGCCAGGCTTTCCCCCGCCCTCACCCAAGTAGAGATCCTTGAATCGAGAACGAACGCCAAACCGAAAGAAGAAAGAGAAAGTCTTGAGATGTTCGTCCGCGGAAAAGTGTCTTCTATCGCTTTCAATGAAAAGGATCTGCGAGAAACCGCTGTCGCCAAATTTGAGCAGCAAGTCGGATCCGATCAGGAAGTTTCCGCGGTTGACGAAAATGAAATCAGATACGAGCTAAGCGACTTGAGCGGAGCCGACGGAAAAGCGGAGGTAAAAGTCATCATTCCGGCTGTTCTTTCCCCGAAGCTTCCGAGCAAAATATTCGACAAAAAATCAATCGCCGGATACAACGAAGCGGCCCTCCGGGAGCGCTTTTCCAGGTTCCCGGAAATAGAATCAATCGACGTCAAATTCTTCCCTTTCTGGACAAAATCCGTCCCCAGTTTCGAGGGGCAGGTGGGGTTTGATATAGAAAACGATTAAGGATTTTGGTTTTTCTAAAAACACTACCGTTATCTGTATAACAGTAGTGTTATCATTTATAAAAAACAGGAGCGAGGTTCTGTTGCAAACCTGCTTCTGTACAAAGGGATTTTTTTGATTTCATCCAAAGTAGTCGGCACTGACTTACTCTTGCCTTGCGGCTACCATCAGCGCTGTGAGGCTTAACTTCCGAGTTCGGAAAGGGATCGGGTGTACCCCTCACGCTAGAAGCACCGACTGCTCTGGATGAAATTGATTAGTGATTCTTAATTGCTGGTCATTTTTGCGACGAACTATTCCCGTCAAATATTGCATAATTTAACAGGGTAAACTCTTTGGCTTATTAGTACTCCTCGGCTCAATGCGTTGCCGCACTTACACCTGGAGCCTATCAACCTGGTCATCTCCCAGGAAGCCATTGCGCTCGTATCTCGCTACGCTCGATACCTCGCTTAAATTCAAAGTTCAAAATACAAAATGCAAAATTAAGGAACTCGCTACGCTCGCGACATTTTTATATAAAATGTTTCGTCGCGAAGCGACACCAAAATTTTGAATTTTGATTTTTACATTTTGAATTCGCGAGTATCACGCGCAGTGTGATACGAACGCTAGTTGCCTTATCTTGAGGTGGGCTTCCCGCTTAGATGCTTTCAGCGGTTATCCCTTCCGAACATAGCTACCCAGCAGTGCCCTTGGCAGGAACAACTGGTACACCAGAGGTTCGTTCTTTCCGGTCCTCTCGTACTAGGAAAGACTCCTCTCAAGCAACGGCGCCTACGGCAGATAGAGACCAACCTGTCTCACGACGGTCTGAACCCAGCTCGCGTACCGCTTTAATTGGCGAACAGCCAAACCCTTGGG
>CAZFIH010000049.1:0-6427 GCA_964519445.1 uncultured Bdellovibrionales bacterium
CGCAAACGTTAAGTGCTGGCAAAAAATTATAAAAAAAGCGTAAAATTAAATTTAGGCGCTGAATTAATATTATGAACGCAAAACGACTAGCCAAAATAGCCGGAGACAAAGGAGCCCTTCAAAAAGTCAAAGAGTTATCAGCATTGATTGGTTTGCTGAAAAAACGCAGGTTGCGAACAGTAGTCGAGATAGGAACCGCTAAAGGCGGCACCTTTTTTGCCTGGTGCAAAATCGCTGAACCGAACGCTACTATCATAAGTCTCGACCTTCCGAACGGCCCGTTCGGAGGAGGATACAACCCCGCGGAAACGAAAAAGTTCAAAAAATACGGCAAAAAAAATCAGAAACTTCATTTTCTGAGAAAAAATTCCCATCTCGCGAAAACTAAAAATGAGCTTATCAAATTGCTCAAGGGAAAAGAAATTGACTTTTTGATGATCGATGGCGACCATACATATAAAGGCGTAAAAAGAGATTGGGACCTCTATTCACCGTTAGTCAAAAAGAACGGGATAATAGCGCTCCATGACATCGTCCATCATCCCCAATTACCGGAAGTCCAGGTAGAAAGGCTTTGGGAAAAAATAAAAAAACGGCACAAGCACAAAGAACTAATCGATCCGAAAGATATCCGGTCATGGGGCCAGTGGGCCGGCATTGGAGTCGTATGCTACAGGAAATAGCAGCCTGCGGAAATGATAAAAAACGCTGCTTGAATCAGGCATGCAAAGTAACTATTCAACAAAACAAAATGAACAAACCACTGATAATTATTGGATTTATTATAACAGCACTTCTTATTGCAGGAGCGGGATTATATTTCTGGCAAAAGTCAAAAAAAGAACCGAAATCACCAGCTAACTCATCAAGCAATGAATTGAGCGAAGCGCTGTCCGCGGCGGCCAGGCAAGCCGAGCAAGCCGCGTTGGAAAACGCCCAGAAACAAAAAAACGGTCTTGAAAAAAGCGAAAATGAATACGACATTTTCGGCGGATCTGAATTTGACACGGAAGTCACTGGATACCTGGAAACGCGGGAAGAAGAAGTTTTTGGTGAAAATGTGAACACGGCTTATTTCGCCATAACGGATTTCGAGGATATCAACTTTCGAAAAAGCATTGAGGCAGGAATCAAAGAAGGCAACTCGGTAAATAAAAAATCCGGCAATTTATACTTGTTCAATTTGGGATGCTTGAAAAACTTCAGGATAGTCGGGATGGACTACGGCGACGAAGTTCCGTATCTCGACGACCGGACCGAAAAAACCATTTTGAATTCTTCTAAAAGCAGTCCTGTAAGCTTGAAACTGCGTTTCGGCCTCCATCCCGGCGCCGGCTGTACCTGCTGCAATCTGGCGCATAGTATCAGGATCATGGAATAGCAAATAAAACTTCTTGGGTATATTGTATAAGCCTTTAGGGGTAACCGTTGAGCTATTTATGGTTTGGTTTTTATTTTCATTTCTGACGGCTTTTTTCGAATCTTTGAAAGACGTTTTCAGCAAGAAAAGCCTGAAAAATATCGACGAATACATCATTGCGTGGGCGTTGGTGTTTTTTGCTCTCCCTTTCTTGCTTCCACTTTTGTTTTTTATCGATATTCCGGTCATAAAAGTCAACTTTTTTGGGGCTCTGATTTTGGGAGGATTGCTCAATCTCCTGACGATAATCCTCTACGTGAAGGCCATCAAACATTCCGATTTGTCGATTGCCATTCCGATGATCACCTTCACTCCCCTGTTTCTTCTGATAACTTCGCCGCTTATAGTCGGAGAATTTCCCAATCTTTCCGGTTTGATTGGAATTCTTCTTATTGTCATCGGTTCCTATACTTTGAATATTAAACAAAGGCGCGAAGGATTTCTTGCGCCCTTTCGATCGCTCCTGAAAGAAAAAGGGCCGAGACTGATGCTCTTGGTCGCTTTCATTTGGAGCATCACTTCCAATATAGATAAAATCGGTGTCCAGAGTTCTTCACCCATTTTCTGGGTTATCTCGATAGGCATATTCATAGCTTCAGTGATGCTTCCTGTTGTGATTTACAAATCGCGAAAAAACTTGCATCAGATATCAGAGAATTACAAAGTATTGGTTCCAATCGGACTTTTCAGTGCCCTCGCGCTGATATTTCAGATGACGGCTATTAACCTGACTCTCGTCGCGTATGTCATTTCCATAAAAAGAACCAGTGCCATAATGAGCGTCTTGTTCGGTTATTTCATTTTCAAGGAAAAGGGGCTAAAAGAAAGACTGGCCGGAGTCGTGATTATGGTTATCGGCGTTTTGTTCATAACATTGTCCTGAAGATAGTGGTCTTCCGGCACCGGCTGTACCCACCGCGACCCGGCGCGCGGCATTCGGCTGACTAAATAAAAACCCTGGAGTTAAATTCCAGGATTTATACAACTTCCGCTTCCAAAGCTAAGCTTTGGGAGTTATTTTTTCCATATTCCCCGGCATGTATTTTTGGAGAACTTCCGGGATCACGACCGACCCGTCAGCCTGCTGGTAGTTTTCGAGAATAGCGATGATAGTCCGGCCTATCGCGAAGGCAGTCGCGTCATTCATGTGGACGTATTCCGTTTTTCCGTCCTTTCTTTTTACTTTCGTGCCCAGTCTTCGCGACTGGTAGTCATTCATCAAATCTGATGTATGAGTTTCCCGGTACCGGTTTTGGCCGGGAAGCCAGGTTTCAATATCAATTTGGCGATAATCCGGTCCACCCATATCCCCCGTGCAAATCGCAACTACCTGATAGGATAAATTGAGAGACTTCATCAAATATTCCTGAATCGCCACAATGAAATCCTGTTCAGCCAGCGATTTTTCAGAGACCGTGAAGGATTCAATCTCCAGTTTGTCGAACTGATGAACCCGCAAAATTCCCTTCGTGTCTTTCCCGTATGATCCTGCTTCACGGCGAAAGGCGGTTGAAAAACCAATGAACCGAACCGGCAAATCTTCTTCCTTCAATGCTTCATCCATAAACATCGGCCCCAGAGTGTGCTCGGCGCTTCCGACAAGATACAAGTCATCGGCGTCGGTATGATAGCGTTCTTCTTTCGGTTCAAGCCTCGCCATCCGGCTCATCGTCTCCGGCTTGATGAGAACCGGCGGGACGATTGGAATAAACGGTTTTGAAGTGACGTCTGAATATCTTTCTTTAATGATCTCGCTCAATATTTTTTCATCCGTCAGAACGGAGAAGCAATGCTGAATCAAAGCAAACTCAAGAAGAGCCGCGGCGCCTTTGAGATAATTAAACCGGCTCCCGCTTACTTTCGCGGATCGTTCCATATCGATAATGTCCAATTTTTTTCCAAGTTCCCAGTGCTCTTTGGGCCGGAAATCGAATTTCGGAATTTCTCCCCATTGGCGAAGGACTTTATTTCCTGATTCGTCCCTTCCGCGGGGAGTATCAGGAGAAATGATATTCGGCACTTGCCAGAGCAGATCTTTGTATTCTTTCTCCACTTTCTCGAACTTCGGTTCCAGTTTTTCCAGTTCTTCTTTCACCTCTTTGCCTTTCTCGATAATCGCCGATTTGTCGCTGGCTGATTTTATCTCTTCGTTCAGTTTGTTTTTTTCGTTCTTCAGGCCATCGATTTCGGATATTAGTTCTCGCCTCTTCTCATCCAATTCCAAAAGCCGGTCGATATCACAGCGGATATTGCGCAATTGGCAACTCTTTTTCACTTCCTCCTTGTTTTCACGGATGTATTTGATGTCGAGCATATTATTAGAAAATTACAAAAACACAAAGCGACAAAATTCCAAACAAATTACAACTTCCAAACTTCACAAGAAACTTTTTTTGTTATTTGTAATGTTTGTGTTTTGTTTGGTATTTTGTAATTTTGTATAGTTTGTGCTTTTTTTACTTCTCTCTCATCGGCGGGAAAATCACCGTTTCTCGGACAGATTTGTTCGTGAGAAACGCGAACAATCGTTCGCTCATGCCAAGGCCGAAAGCCGGCGGCATTCCATATTCCAGCGCTTCCACAAAATCCTCATCGAGCATCTGCGCTTCCTTGTCTCCCGCCTCGCGCGCTTTCATTTGCTCCTCGAGTCTTTTTCTCTGATCAATGGGGTCATTGAGTTCGGCAAAAGCGTTGCAAAGTTCAACTTTGCCGGCGATGATCTGAAAACGCAAAACTTTTTTCGGATTTCCGGGGTCTTTTTTGGCCAGAGGAGAAACTTCAAGGGGATGTCCCGTCAAAAAACAAGGTTGGATGAGATTTTGCCGCACAGTTTTTTTGTATATCGTATCGATTATTCGGCCTCTTCCGTATCCTCTTTCATACTTTATGCCCAATTCCTTCGCTTTTCTTTTCAAAATATCCAAGCTGTTATCCTCATTGAGATCCAGACCAGTGGCTTTTTTGAATTCTTTGAAATAATCAATCACGGGAAACTTTCTGCTCCAATCTATTTTATTTTTTTCAAATTCCGTTTCATTTTCTCCCGTTATTTTAGCGACTATTTCTTTGAAAAGCTTTTCCGTGAATTCCATGCCTTTTTTCATATCCCAATAAGCGGCATAGAATTCCGTATACTCAAATTCCTGCAAATGCTCGCGGTCAACGCCCTCATTGCGGAACACCCGCCCGATCTCAAAAACTTTTTCGTATCCGCCGACCAAAAGTCTTTTCAGCGCCAGCTCCAGGGAAATGCGCAAAAAGAAATCCCTGTCCAAGGTATTGTGATGCGTGACAAACGGCTCCGCGTCCGCTCCGCCCGGAATATTTTCCAATACCGGCGTCTGCACTTCCAGAAAACCTTCTGATACCAAAAAATTCCTGACTGTTTGCCAAAACAAATTTTTCTTACGAAAAAGTTCTCGTGTTTCGCTGTTCATCATGAGATCCAAGTAACGACGCCGGAGAAGTTTTTCCGTATCTTTGATCCCGAAATATTCCGTCGGCATGGGAGCCAAACTCTTGGAGAGCATTTTCCAGCCAGTCACCTGAAGCGTGATTTCCCCTGTCTTGGTTTTGAACAATTTTCCTTTAGCCTCGATGAAATCTCCCAATTCAACAGCATTAAGGAATAGATCAAATTTATCATTGACCAAATTATCCTTATTCAAAAACAACTGAATCTTTCCCGACTCATCTTCAATGTGCGCGAAAGCCGATCCGCCCATAGGACGGAGAGATTTCACCCGACCCGCCAAAACCAATTCTTTTTCTTGCAGAGTTTCAAATTTCTCGAGAGCCTCCTTATTCCCGATCGAACGCTCCGTTTTTTCGGGATACGGATCCATGCCGGCTTGGCGTAAAGTTTCCAGCTTCTTTAGTTTTACATCCCTGATTTCAGAAAGCATAATATAAAATTTATAATATGAATTTCGCGGACATTTTGAATTTTACATTGCCATTTTGCATTTTGAGATTTGCATTTTGCATTAATTTTATTCTATCTTTTTCGCATAAAAAAAACAAGGTCAGCGTGAACTTAACCTTGCTCGATAAATGCCTATTTCACTTCCAAAATCTGGTACTCCTTTTCCCCGCTGGGAGTCTCCACTTTTGCTTTATCGCCGGAACTTTTCCCCATCAGGGCTTTTCCGATCGGCGATTCGTTGGAAATTTTGCGGCTCATCGGGTCGGCTTCGTTGGATCCGACGATTTCAAATTCCTGCTCTTCTCCGTTGAATTTCACTTTTACTTTTGATCCCATCTGAACAGCCTTTGAGCCTTCGATAAAACTGGCCACTTCGGAAGTGCGCAATTGATTTTCCAGCTCCATAATCCGCCTCTCGTTGTCCGCCTGCTGGCGCTTGGCTTCCGTGTATTCAGCGTTTTCAGAGAGATCTCCCTGCTCTTTGGCTTCCTTTATAATCCCGGCAATCTTCTGGCGCGTTTCGGTTTTTCGCGTTTTGAGTTCTTCCTTTATTTTTTTCAGGCCGTCGGGGGTGAGAATTTTTGTCATCGAATCATTGATAATACTTATTTAAAAAGCACCCGTGGTCGAGCACCGAAAACATTATTCAATTGACGTGCTTTATTATAGATTATAGCCAAAAGCTGTCAAGGCTATTTTTCCTCCACGATAAACCAGTCAATTTCCAATTCTTTGGTCACTTCCTCCTCCACTTCCACCCGGAAGCCTTCACCGTCCTTTATTTCGGTAACACCAATCTTAACCGGCCGGCTGGGGGTGACGAATATTTTCGCTTTTCTGGAAACGGCTTTGGTCTCAATCAGGATTGATTTCCCGTCGCTCTCAATGATCGGCTTTCCGGACTCATCATTTATGCCGTCTCCATCCGCGTCCGGAAGCATCGGGTCGCCGGATACATCGTTTATTCCGTCCCCGTTTTCATCAACGAGACGCGGAAAAATCTTGGCCGTACCGACGGTTTCCGCTTCATCGTCTTCATTTTTTACCGAGTAAGCCCCCGCGACAACTTCCTCCGCCTTGAC
>CAZFIH010000050.1:0-6198 GCA_964519445.1 uncultured Bdellovibrionales bacterium
TGGCTGAATCGGTGTCCGACGGATACGGATCTGTTTCTTCGCGGTCCACGCTGTACAGAGAGAATCGAACGTCGTATTCTCCGTTCTCCAGCTCCCGGTTGTTTTCGTCGAGAACGTAGGCGTCGATTTCAATGTCACCGATGTTTTCGATGATTGGACCGGTCGTTTCCGCCATAACTTTTCCAATTTCCTCCTTTATCTCACCGATCACCACCCCGCCTTCCCCTCCGATGAATTTTTCTTTTTCATCGTCGTCTCCTTCGAGCTCCAGGCCATATTTTTCTTCATACTCTTTTTCTTTTTTCTTTTTCCTGATATTCTTTCTTATTTTCCCGATTATACTTTCACTAATTTCCAATCTTTTGAATTTTTCAGATATATTTTCATTCCAACTGCCAATGCTCTCCGTGATCACCTCAACTCTCTTGTTGTACGATGATAAAAATCTCTCCAGAAATATTTCTTTGATTCCTTCCGCTTTTCCAATTCCGGCTTTCATGAAATTTATCGCGAAAAATACCAAAACCACTATTGCCGCCTGTTCCGCGAATCTCCAAATTTTCACTTTAGCCGAGCCCCAGTTTCTTTTTTTTCTTATGTCGCCCAATTTATCCGACAGCAACTTGTACTTTTCTTCCTTTTCCCTTTTCTTTTTTTCTTCGAATTCTTTCAACCATTTTTTTGAAGTAATCCACTTGCCGTCTATCTTTTTGGCTTTCAATTTTCCCGCTCTGGCCTGAATCACCAGATATCCTTTTCTATAATCGGATTCCCTCGCCGCCGTTGAAAGTTCCATCAATTCTTCTCTTTCTGGAATTTCTTCAGCTCTTTTCATCTCAAAATTAAACCCCTTGTTTAATATTTTTTCATCCCGCGCCCCGGCCAATCTTTCTGATAATTTTTTTCTCGTATCATCCCTTTTTCTTTTTGATAATATTTCAAATTCTTCAATCCACTCTTTTTTCGTGTACCAGTGGCCGCTCAATTTTTTTGATTTCAGGTTTCCTTTTCTTGCCTGGATCACGAGATATCCTTTTCTGTATTTCGAAAATTTTGATGCTTCCGACAATGGAATATAATTTTCATTTTGCATTCCTTCTCTTTTCTCTTTTTGACGGTCGGCAAATCCGTTCTGCCTAAACAGATCACCAGTATTTTCGCGCTTAATGGGTTGTGATTTATTTGCCTTTAACACGCTTGATTAATCTTTTATATAATAGATTTATCAATTTTATAGCCTTTAATAAATTATAATATTTTTTAGATAATTTTTGAATAGAAATTTTATGCATTTTTTTCTTTTTTCGCTGTATATCCCAAGCTAATATTCACTTTTCGATTATTTATTTTTTTAATTTATATATAAAAAAAATCCGATATCGGATTTTATATTTTAGGTTAAGTCAATATCGGATAATATTTTATATAATTTTACCTTATCTTATTTTTTATCAAATATAATTTTTCATTTTCTTTCATTATTATTCGCTAATAATTTTGGCAAAATATTTTTCATTTTTTGAGTTATCCACAGTTGAGTTTTGCAAAAACCATAAATTTTATGTTTTTATCTATCTCCGAAATACCACTCATACACTTCCCTTGTCACCGGCACTGCCTTTGAGTATTCTTCTCCTCCCCCTTCAACCAAAACGACCATTGCAATCTCCGGGTTTTCATACGGCGCGAATGACATGAACCATGAGTGGGTTTTTTCTTCCACGCCGAACTGCGATGTACCCGTCTTTCCGGCCACTTCCACCGGAAGACTGTTCAGGCTTCTGGCTGTTCCGCCCGCTGAAGAAATTGTCTCCTTCATTCCTTCTCTCACCACGTGAAAATTATTTTTATCTATATTTTTGATTATGTTCTCCTCGACAATTATTTCTTTTTCTTCGCCATCGATGCTTTTTACTTTTCTCACGATATGCGGAGTAATAATCTTTCCTTCATTGGCAATCGCCGCCGTATACGAAGCAAGCTGAACGGGTGTCACCCCAATAAAACCTTGCCCGATCGCGGAATGGTAGTCATCCCCGATGTACCATCTTTCACCGACACTTTCCAGTTTCCAGTTTTTGTCCGGCATCAACCCTTCTTTTTCTCCCGGTATATCTATTCCGGTTTTCTTTCCGAAACCAAACAGTTTCGCGTATTCTGAAATTTTTTCTATCCCCAGTCCGGCAATATCTCCCCAGCCTCCGCCAACCGAATAAAAAAACACATCGCAACTCTCGGCAATCGCTTTTCTTACGTCCGTCAGTCCGTGAGTTTTCCAGTCCGGAAAATTCCAGCTTCCAATATGAATCCCTCCGGTGCAATTCACCGTAGTGTTGGCAGTTATTGTCCCTTCCTCCAAAGCGGCTGCGGCGACAAGCGGCTTGAAGGTCGATCCGGGAGGATATTCTCCGGAAACAGCTCTGTTGAACATTGGCTTGTCATCGTCGCTAATAACTTTCCTGTATTCCTCGCTGGACAGATCCGTTGAAAAAATATTGTTGTCATAGCCGGGAAGACTCACTAAGGCCAGAATTTCCCCGTTTCTCGGATCAATCGCCACGGCTGCCGCCTTTCTTGTTTCTGACTCTTCGGCATTCCGCTCGAGAGCTTCGAACAATTTCACCTGCAAGTCATAGTCAATTCCCAAAACAAGATCGCTTCCATTCACGGGACTGCGAAGGCCGTAATTCTTCTTGATATTTCCCGCCGAATCCACTTCGACTTCCTGCCTGCCATGCTCTCCATGGAGATATTTTTCGTATTTTTTTTCGAGACCGGTTTTTCCTACTGAATCGGTCATCAAATAATCCGGGTATTTTTTCAGCTCTTCCCTTGTTATTTTGCCGCTATAGCCAATGACCGGAGCAAAGCATTCCCCCCTTTCATACTGGCGCACGGCGGTTTTATCCAGCATGAACCCTTTGAAGCTTTCTTTTTTTTCCAGGAACACAAGGGCCTCCTCTTTTCCAACATTTTCCCTGACAAGAACCGGGTTCAAGGAATTGAAGTCCTGTGACTCGACGATAGCGCTAATATTTGATTCGTTCATCCCGAATACGCCGGCAAGCGCTTCCGCTTCCGTTTTTCTCTCGCCGGCGTTTTTGGGCAAATCCGCCGGAATGGCTATGAGGTCGAAGCTGGGAACATTTTGAACCAGTTTTTTTCCGTTCCTGTCAAAAATGAGGCCGCGCGGCGCTTTCACGATAACCCCCCGGATTCGATTTTCCCGCGCCATATCCGAATAATAAACCCCCCTTACCGCTTGCAAATAAAAAACTCTCGCGGCTAAAAGAAAAAAAAGCGCAACAACGAATATCTTGAGAAACCGCGTTTCCCGGCGGACAGCGGGTTTGTCCGGGGATCGGCGAATCTCTCCGCCTTTCGTTTCCCGCATCACGTCTTCAATTTCCACGCTTCGGTTTTTCCTTTTTTTGTTGAAATACCGGCTGAACATATATTTAAAATTACCTGCCGACTTTCACCGGCTCAATAAACAAGGCTCTTTCCGACTTTCTGTATACATAGTAAATGGCGTAGGCCGAACAAACGGTGAGTAATATTTTTAGGAAATAATCTCCGCTCAAGGAAACGGGAAGCAGTACGGGCTCACCCTTGCCGAAATAGGACGTAAGGCTGAAAAATACATACGAAAAAACATCAAACATAGTCTTGGAAAAAAATATGATGACCCCAAAAAGAACGAAGAACATTGTGCGCCGGGATCTTATTTCAGCAAAACGCAGCAAGCGAACGAAGAGCAATGCCAGCGCAATCAGAACAAGAGACGTCGTTCCCAAATATGTCCGGGAAAAAGAATCAACAAGTATCCCGAGAACAACAAGCCATACAATCGTATCCTCGAATTTTTTTGACAGAATAAGCGTCATGGCGAATCCCAGCACCAGGTCCGGAGCCTGATTCTGGCCGAAAAAGTTTCCCAAGACCGAAACCTGAAATGCAACAACCAAAAAACAGAATACGAAAAGAAAAAAATTTTTCATGCTGCTGTTTCTTTTTCGAAAAAGTTCCGGGATTAAAAATTCTTTATCGCAAAAACCACTCTAAGATCGGACAAGTTCGCCGCCGGCAGGATTGTTGCCTGCTGGAAAAGCTTGTCCTCCGACTGAAACACTTTATCGACTTTGCCTATGAAAAGCCCCCGCGGCATTCCTTCTCCCAGTCCGGATGTTATGACGCTGTCTCCTTCTTTTACTATTTCTGACTGAGAGATCATATCCAGTTTCAATCCGGTTCCGTATTCCCCTTTCAGGATTCCTTTTGCTCCGCTGTCCGATACCTCCGCGTTGACTGCGCTTGAAGGATCGGTGACAAGGCTGATTATGGCTGTTGAAGAAAATACTTCCGAAATTCTGCCAACGAGCGTGCTTTTTGAAACCACGAGAGGCAGGCCCGGTTTCAGGCCATTGTCCTTTCCTTTGTCGATAATCATCCGGCTTCCGGGATTCCGCTGATCTTGAGCGATGATAAAGCTGGCTTCAAGGTCGTATTTCTCCCTGGGCAGAAGGTCGAGCTCGCTTCTCAATTTTTCGTTCTCTTTTTTGACATCCTTCAGGCGAATATTTTCGGCCATAATTTCCTGATTTTCTTTGATCAGATTTTCGTTTTCCTCCTTCAAGTCTCCAATCGATCCGAGGAAACCGAAAAAACCGGCTGCTCCTCCCGAAAAAACACGAAACGTCTTGAGGAAGGGACTGGAAACTCCAAGCACTGCTCCTTTGACAGGATTGCTTCCTCCGCGGGCGGAAACGAAGATAATCACGACTAGCATAACTATTGTCAGGATTATCTTTGTATTTTTTTTGGATATAAAGGATGCCATTGGTCGTTTGTTGCATTTGTCATTGGCTGCCGGAACCGTCATTGGCCCTTAGCCTTTTGGATAGGCTTTCCAATGACCCGTGTTGTCAATGACTTTTCTTTTTAATTTCTTTTTAATCCGCAAATAAATTTTATTCGCAATTAGTTGATTGGCATTTATTGGCGGATTCGCATCGTGTTAAAAGGACACCTTGTCATACTGCGTTTCCGTGAGCACGTCTTTCAGCTCGTCAATATGCTCAAGAATTATTCCCGTGCCGCGGGCAACAGCGGTAAGAGGATCGTCCATTATGCGAGTCGGTATGTCTGTTTGCTCCGAAACGAGCTTGTCCACCCCCCTGATCAAGCTTCCTCCCCCGGCGAGAATGATCCCTTTTTGCATGATATCGCTCAAAAGTTCCGGGGGCGTTTCCTCAATGCTTGATTTGATGTTGTTTATAATGATCCTGACCGATCGAAAAATAGCTTCTCTGATTTGGGAGTCGTTCACGACCACCTCTTTGGGAAGACCGGTCACCAGATCCCTTCCCCGCATCGGCATCTCAAGAGCCTCATCCAGTTCATAAGCGCTCCCAATGGCAATCTTGATGTCTTCGGCTGTTTTTTCGCCCAAGAGCAGATTGAACTCGTCCCTCGCGTAGCGAATAATATCCTCATTCATCTCGTCTCCGGCGATCCGCAGGCTTCGGCAAACTACCACTCCGCCCAGAGATATCACCGCGATCTCCGTCGTGCCCCCGCCTATATCAACAATCATATTCCCGGAAGCTTCCTGGACGGGAAGCCGCGCTCCGACCGCGGCCGCCATCGGCTCGTCAACGAGAAAAGCTTTTCTGGCCCCGGCGTTTACCGCCGCGTCGACCACGGCTCTTTTTTCGACTTCCGTGACGCCGGAAGGAATCCCGATGACGACTTGCGGACGGGGCAGGAGAGCCGAACTTTCCCGATGCACTTTCTCGATGAAATAGCGGAGCATCTGCTCGGTCACCTCAAAGTCGCTCACTACTCCGTCAACGAGCGGCCTGGTGGCAACTATATGGGAAGGAGTCTTTCCGACCATTTTCTTGGCTTCCGCTCCGATTGCCAGTATCTGCCCGGTTTTCTGGTTTACGGCCACGACCGACGGCTCGTTGATGACAATTCCTTTTTCGCGAACATAAATGAGGGTATTGGCCGTTCCCAAGTCAATTCCGATATCTTTTGATAATTTCCCGAAAATTTTTGAAAGCATATGTATTTGTATATTCAACTTCCTCCCTTTATAAAAAAAGAGAGAGAAAGATGAGGTTTCCGCAAAAACAAAAACAAATTCATTTACCGTGAATTTCCTCTTGAAATTTTGTGTTTATTTTTCGCTGT
>CAZFIH010000051.1:0-6110 GCA_964519445.1 uncultured Bdellovibrionales bacterium
CAGACACCCATGAAATTCAGTGATTTGTCACCTATGTACTCATCTTGTACAAAAATTTGACGTTCCAAAATCTATCTGATATTTTGAAATACTATCCTTGATCAAAATTACAAAAAATGGCCCTCTCGATACCAGATCAAATCAAAAATCAAATAGACTCGGCGGAAAGCGTCTTGATTCTTTCCAAGTCGAAAGCAACTCTCGATACAATCTCCACCAGCTGGGGATTTTCTCATCTCCTCAAAAACCTGGGCAAGAAACCAGTTGTTTTTGACAGCAATTCCGCCAAAGAGAAACTGAATTTTCTCAAGGTCCCCGAAGAAACCGCCAAAGAAATCGTCGGGGCGCGAGACTTTGTCCTTTCTTTTGACACGACCAAAAACAAAATCATTGATTTTCGAACCGAAGACAAGTTGGATTCTTTCCAAATATACATCACTCCCGAAAAAGAAACTGTTGACCCGCGCGACTTCTCTTTCATCCCGGCTAAATTCAAATACGATCTTCTTGTCGTGCTCGGCTGCCAAAATCTTGACAGCCTCGGGGAGCTCCGGGAAAAGAACGCTGACCTTTTCTTTGAGGTTCCGATCGTCAACATCGACAATACCAGCACAAACGAGAATTTCGGCCAAATCAACTTGGTTGACATTACCGCCTCTTCAGTATCAGAAATCATAACTGAATTTTCCAAGGCCTATTGGGAAAAATTCATGGGAAAAGACTCCGCCAAATGTCTCCTTGCCGGCCTGATTTCCGCTACCTCTAATTTTCAAAACAGAAAGACCACTCCCCAGACCTTTCTCGCCGCTTCCTGGCTAATTGAAAAAGGCGCCGACCAGCAGGAGATTATCCGACATCTCATGAAAACACAGTCCTTTTCCTTCATGAAGCTTTGGGGAAGAGTTATGGCCCGGCTCAACTGGAACGAAAAGAAAAAACTGGCCTGGTCTCTCGTCACGCTCGAAGACTTTGTCCAAAGCCGCTCCAAACCGGCGGATCTGCCGGTCATCCTTGAGAAAATAAAGGACAATTTTTCAGCCGGCCGTTTTTTTGCCGTCCTCTATTCCGAATCGCTCGACCGTTCTATCGCCCTTATCAAAAACTCGGAATCAGAATCCCTCAAAAATATCCAAAAAAACGCTGGCGGAGATATTAAAAACGGATATCTGGAAATTATTTTCAAGAAAAAAAATATTTTGGAGGCCGAAAAAGAGCTGCTAGAAAAAATAAGATAAGATACAGACCGAAAAAGTTTCGTGAACCAGCTGCCATAACTGGTTTGTTTTTTTGCATAGGATGAAATAGAATACGATTACGAACTACGAATAGAGCGAATTGCGAAAAAATTCACAAATAATTGCCTGCTATCAAAAAAATAATTGAATCTACGTTTCGTATTTCGTTTAATTCGTATTTCGTAAAAGCGCAAGCATGCCCCGAAACACAAGCCAAAGCATTCACGACATTCACGGCACTCACGAAGAGGACGTAAAGAGGATTCTGGCCAAAATGAAACACGAGTCGGAGGAACAGCAAGCCGCCGCTTTGGCGAGCGCTTTTGGTTATCCCTACATTGATCTCAATATTTTTCCCATCGACCCGGAAACGCTTCGCACTATCAGAAAAGAAGACGCTCTGAAATATCAGGCTGTTTCGATTCAGCATTTGGGAAAAAGGGTGAATATCGCCACGACAGATCCTCAAAACGAGGAACTTGTTGGTTTTCTAAATAGCCTCAAAAAAGAAGAGGGCTATTCAATAAAAATTTACGTTTGTTCAAAGACAGGATTTGAAAAGGCGGTTGAAAAATACAAGCATATTGCCCTTCTTGAAAGCCTTGAAGATCTTCGCTTGACTCTCACCGGAGAAGATTTGGCTGAATTTGAAAAAAAACTCAAGGATGTTATTGAGCTCAAGAAAAGAATAACGGAAATTTCGACCACGAAAGTGCTGAATATCGTCGTTGCCGGCGCCGTCAAGATGGAGGCCAGTGATATCCACTTCGAGCCTCAAGAAAATGGAATACGGCTTCGCTACCGATTGGACGGGGTGCTCCAAAACATTACCGTTCTTCCGATCCAGTCCTACCACTACATATTGTCCCGGGTAAAAGTAATGTCCGGAATGAAAATAAACATCCGCGATATCGCCCAAGACGGCCGCTTCACGATTGAGCAGGAAGGACGCGAAATTGACGTTCGCGTTTCCATTCTTCCCGGAAATTTCGGCGAAAATATCGTCATGCGCCTTCTCAACCAGGAAGCTGTCTCTCTTGAATTTGACAAATTGGGCCTTCGGGGACTGGCTTATGACAAATTGCGCGAAGCCATGCATCAGCCCAACGGCATGATTCTCAACACCGGACCGACCGGATCCGGAAAAACGACCACTCTCTACGCGGTCATAAGCCAGCTCAATACGCCGGAAGTGAAAACCATCACCGTGGAAGACCCGATTGAATACAAAATAAAGGGGATTTCCCAAACCCAGGTTTCCAAATCGAGCGGCTATACATTCGCTAACGCTCTTCGCTCCATTGTCCGTCAGGACCCGGACATAATCCTCGTCGGGGAAATTCGCGATGATGAAACAGCAGGCATCGCTGTTCACGCCTCTCTCACCGGCCATCTGGTTCTCTCCACTATTCACGCCAACAATTCCATTGAGACTATCCCCCGTCTTATCGATATGGGGGTTAAGCCGTCGCTTCTTCCGGCAGCCGTAAACGCCGTCATTGCCCAACGACTGGTCCGCCGGCTGTGCGAAAACTGCAAGGAAAAGTACGTTCCCGCCCGGGAGACGGTGGAAAGCATCGAAAAAATACTGGCGGTCATTTCTCCCAAAGCCAAGCTCTCCATGCCCAAGGAAATAAAACACTTTTACCGCGCCAAGGGATGCCCCAAATGCAATAGCCTGGGATATAAAGGGCGCGTCGGAATTTTTGAAATTTTCACCGCCAACGAGGAGATTGCCAAATCGATAACTGAAATGGCCACCGAAGCCAAAATCCTTTCTCTTTCTCTCGAAGCGGGCATGATAACTATGCTGCAGGACGGGATTCTCAAGGCTCTTGATGGAATCACGTCTATTGAGGAAGTTCAAAGAGTGACCGGAGAGGGAAAATTTCTTGAAGAGCTTTATGAAAAAATCATCAGCCAGTTGCTGCTGCGCTCCGTAATCATAACTAAAGAGGATGAAAAAGAAATCCTTGCCACAAAAAAAGATCTTTCCGTCCTTGGCAAATTGATTGCTTCTTCGCCGCCCGACAAAGCTCTTCGCTGCATCATCGGTGGAGGCCTTTGGCTGGAGGCCGGCGATATTCACCTCGAACCCGAAGAAAATGTGGTGAAGATCCGCTATCGGATTGACGGGATTCTCCACGACGTGGCTCAATTTCCAATGAGTGAATATCCCCACATTATCGGAAACATAAAAATCCTGGGAGGCTTCAAGGCGACTGACATTGAGCAGGGAGTAAAAGACAGCCGCTTTGGAGTCGAAATAGAAAAAGGAGCTTTGGAAAAATTGAGCGACAGGGAGATTGACGTCCGGGTATCCATAATCCTGGGGGGATACGGAGAAACAGTGGTAATGCGGCTTCTCAATAAATCAGCCCAAGCCCTTGAGCTCGAAAAACTGGGCATGAGAAAACAGAACCTCGAAAAAATATTGAGAGAAATAAAGAAGCCGAACGGCATTATTCTCAATACCGGTCCTACCGGTTCCGGAAAAACCACTACTCTTTATTCTCTTATTTCCCTTCTTAACAAACCCGGTGTAAAAATAATTACCGTCGAAGACCCAATAGAGTATCGCTTCAAAGGGATCCTCCAAACCCAAACCAATAAGAAGAAGGACTATACTTTTCCCAAGGCGCTCCGCTCGCTTCTGCGCCAAAATCCGGATATCCTGATGGTCGGCGAAATCCGGGATGAGGAGACCGCTCAAATTTCCGTCCAAGCCGCCCTGACGGGACATCTGGTTCTTTCTACCCTTCACACCAACAACGCCGCCGGCTCGATTCAGCGACTGGCCAATATGGGGGTGAGTTCAAATGATATCGCTTCCGCCGTAAACGCATTCGTGGCCCAAAGGCTGGTCCGTGTCCTTTGTCCGGATTGCAAAAAGAAAGTAAAAATTAGTTCCGGAAACAAGAAACGAATCGAGGAAATTCTCAAAACAATATCACCACGATCGGGAGTCGAGATTCCTAAAAAAATAGATTACATTTACGAAGCGCAAAGCTGTCCGAAGTGCAACAGCATCGGATACAAGGGAAGAACGACGATTAGTGAAGTGCTTGATGTTACAAAAGAAATAGAAGAGGCCATCAACCGGGGCGCCACCGCTTCAGAAGTGGAGGATCTGGCAGTGAAACAGGGAATGATAACCATGACCCAGGACGGAATCCTGAAAGTTCTCGAAGGAATCACTTCAATGGAAGAGATTGAACGGGTGACGGAGGAGTGAAAAACCCCTCCATAATGGTTCAGCTCTTATAGCGATAGTGAATTATTATCTTAACTGTTAGGTTAGCGTTCTTTTTCTAAAAAACCCGGAATCTTTTATTTATTTTTGCTAGGTTCGCTTAAAATCTCCAATTCATCCTGACCAAACCGAAGACCTCGACCCCCCAGCCGATTTATTCACCACCGGATCATCAAATTCGACAGCATATGGGTGGTCTTGTTCGAACATGTGCTCCACTACTGTCCCGACCTCTTCATGAAATAAGCCATTGTTTGTGTCTTCTTCCGGGACATGGACCCTTACCCTCGTCCCGATAGGTATGACTTTTCTTTTTTCTGCCACCCGGCTATATGGTTTTTCTTTTTCCATAATTTTTCGCTAATTTATTATTCCTTCCCTTAGAATAGCCCCCCGGCGCTTGTTGTCAAATTGGAAGGCATTGAATGAAAAATACTTTATATAAAGCATAAAATAAATAATATCCTTGAAATAATATTATTACAAGGATTAGTAATCCTCGAAATTTGACAATTTACCCGAGTTTTGATATACTGGAGATATGAAACTTCCCCGCTTCTATCAAAATCTGGAGAAATATCTGAAACCCGGAAAAGTCCTTGTTTTGTACGGATCGCGCCAGGCCGGCAAAACCACCTTACTCCGCGATTTTTTGGCACGCACAAAATTGAAATACAAGCTTGATTCCGGCGACAACATCAAAATTCAGGAAATTCTCGGCTCGCAAGATTTTTCAAAAATATTAGAATATGCTTCGGGCTATGATCTGATTGCCATAGATGAAGCGCAAAGAATTCCCAATGTCGGACGGGGCCTCAAAATCATTGTCGATCAACTCCCGAAAATGAGAATCATCGCCACGGGATCATCGTCTTTCGAGCTGGCCGGCCAGGTTGGAGAACCGCTTACCGGCAGAAAAAGGACCATCACGCTTTTTCCTCTCGCTCAATTGGAACTGGCCGAAATGTACAATTTTCACGAACTCAAAGAACAACTGGCGGAGCGGCTTATTTTCGGCAGCTATCCCGAAGCCGTCGTCGCCGCTACGAAACAGGAAAAGAGAGACGTTCTGGAAGAAATTATCAATTCATATCTCCTGAAAGATATCCTGGAGCTTGAGCGCGTCAAAGGATCCAAGATTCTCTTGAATCTTCTGCGCTTGCTCGCCTTTCAGGTCGGCAGCGAAGTTTCTCTGACAGAAATCGGACACAAATTGGGGCTGGATTATAAAACCGTGGCCAGATACCTCGATCTTTTGGAAAAATCTTTCATAATTTTCAATTTGCGCGGATTTTCAAAAAATTTGAGAAAAGAAATCACCAAAAAAAGCAAATACTATTTCCTCGATAACGGAGTAAGGAATGCTACCATTTCTAATTTCAATGAGCTGGAACTCCGCGATGACATCGGGAAATTGTGGGAAAATTTTCTTGTCGCGGAGAGGCTCAAAACGCAGGAATACCGAAAAATATCCGCCAACAATTATTTCTGGCGAACTTGGGAGCAAAAAGAAATTGACTGGATTGAAGAGCGGGAAGGAAAACTATTTGCCTATGAATTCAAGTTTTCCAAAGACAAATTTTCTTTTCCAAAAGATTTTTTGAAAACATATCCGGGTTCAA
>CAZFIH010000052.1:0-5833 GCA_964519445.1 uncultured Bdellovibrionales bacterium
TTTCATTTGATTAAATTAATAATTATTATGCAAATATTTTCACGGGGCTTTCGGATAGATAAGCCCGAGCATGAATAGAATTAAGCCGACCAGTAAGTAGCCTGCCCAGGTTCTCAAATTTAAAATATCATTGATCCAGAGGGAAACGCCGTTCAAAATAAAAAGAGCGGCAGAAAAAAGGAGAATGAAAGCCGTTAGTTTTCGAATGGCTTTTTCTTTTTGACGTTCGAGCGCACTCTCGGCGAAATTCTGGGCAAAATTGGCAAACCCAAAGACGAGATCTCCGACTATTTCCCCCCAGGATTTTTCAGCGTTCGGGTTCTGATTGTCTGCGCTTTCTTGGTTAGCCATATTATTTCGTTAATTGTCTATTTTTTAATACGGACGAAAGACGTGTTTATTGCATTAAATAGCGAAATCTTTACATTATCTGAAAAGTATTGTCTGGTTTATGTTGTAATATCAAATAAAAAAATTACGCAACTCGTTACGTAATTTTTTTCAGCCGGCTCCGCAGTTCTATTCTTCCGCGCCTCGGAGGCAATAATATCCCCCTTCCAGCTCATACTTTTCATAAACCGGACAGGATCCGCAGAGGCAGGTAATCTGGTTGAGGTCGCAGGCAGATTTTCCTTTCGAGCAATAGAGCCCTTCCTTTTTTTCCTTCGGACAATCCGCCTGAAGATATGTCGGACAGCGGCCGCATATGCATTTTTCCATGTTTTCTTGAGTGTCGGGTACTTTTGGCATAGTTTGTAATCTTATAATTTATTCAACAATCAAATCCCCGACCATTCCCAGCTGGCGGTGATTGGCAACGCTGCAGTAGTATTCAAATGATCCGGCTTCGTCGGCTACAAACTCCACTGAATCGCTCTGGCCCGCCTGGAGCGTCCCGGTGGCGGCATTGAATTCATCAATCGTCCAGTTGTGCATTCCTTGCGCGGAGGTGAAATCTATCCGCACCCGGTCACCTTTATTCACCCGGATTTCTTTTACCGAAAATTCGAAAGGCCTGCCCGTGATATCGAAAACCACGGCGTCTTGTTCTTCCATCGGTTCGTCCGGTTCAGTCCCTTCCGTTGCATCTCCTGTTTCTTCCAAAGGAGTCGTTATCGGCGCTTGTTGAAGGTCACTTTCGTTGCCGCCTCGGAGCAAAAGAGCGGCTCCGATAATCACAGCTACAACAATTAATGCCACCCAGATGAGTATGCTGTTATTTCCGGAGGGCATTTTCTCCTCCGTCTTTTCCTCGATTTGTTTTTCTTCCATAAGATAAATTATAAATATTTAGTGCCATCTTAAGGCTTATTTCACTTGCTTCTTATTACAATATAACCTAAAGGGATATTTCGTCCGCAAAGCCGATAATCGAATAATGACCGGACTGCCGCCGGCCTGGCTTAAGGCATACACAGATGAATTAATAGTTTAAATATACCGACAGCGCCAAAAAAGCGTGAATTATGGCCAGTGTGATTGTCGTTGCGGCCAGCCGCGGATGCCATTTGAAAGGAATGACGGTGTATCCCTTGAAGCTTAAAAGGCCGACAAGGGCGGTGGAAAAGAGAAAAAGAATGGTGAGTATTCCCATAATTGCCACTGCCGGCAGCGGCCCCAGTTGCGTATAGGCGAATTGCGATACCATGGAGTTTCTATTAACTGCTAAACTAGTACAAAAAAAATACGAAAACTATGATTCACTACTTTGAAAAAGTGAAAGTGTCGAGCAGTCCCTCGTCGGCGTCGTATGTTTCAACGGTTATTTCTTTTCCTTTCACTTTCACGAGGCCGTATTTTCCTTGCCCTTGAGCGGCGTATTCCGCCACACCGGCGGCAGGAAGGTCGTGATTGAAAGAATCGGTATTTCCAAAAACAAACTGATAAATGCTGTTTTTGGCGACCGATGAAACTTGGTCTGTGATTTTTCGCCGGCTCGTTATGTGTTCATGTCCGCTGAAGACAGCCGTCACCTTGTGCCGGTCTAGAATTTCCCAGAGGGCGTTTCTTTGGCTTGGATCCGCGTCCAAACTGTCTTCTCTTTTGTCGCTCACCGGGTAGGCCGGTTCATGAAAAACTGCAAATATATTTTCCTTTCTTGTGTTTGTTAAATCAGTCTCTAGCCATTTTCGCTGTGTGCTGTTCACGATGTGTTCTTCCGGTTTTTCGCTGTCCAAAAACACAAAATGGGAATTTTGAAAATCCAGCGAAAAAGCAAGTTCCGAAAAGCCGCTTGGGCCGTTGGTTGGAAAATTGAAAGCTTCCTGCCAAATCTTGTCGCAGTCGGAGCCGTCTCCGGATCGGTCGTGATTTCCCTGAACGGCGTAGGATTTTGAAGCGAGTGATCCTAGCGTGTTTTTCCAATCACTGTATTTTTCCCGGCTTTCGTTGTTTCCCTCGCAGTTGCTGATAAGATCGCCTACTGATATTGCTAGATCCGGGTCGTGTTCCTTGATTTGGGAAACTACTTTTTGAAAATTTCCTTCGGCATTTCCCGCTTCAAAAGACTGGGTATCTCCCAGGACGGCGAAAGTGAGTTCGGAGGCGTCCGTTGAGCCGGCAACAGGATCTTCGGCAATATTATCCACAGGAGAAGATCCTGACAATTCCTGCTTTTCCATATTGGCCGGCTTTTCATAGTCAGCTGTCAAAATTCCCCGAAAGGAATCCAGTGCAATGGGGTCTACCGAATTTCCAATATCGGCCTGGGACGGTAAGGTCTGTGAATGCTGTGCCCACAAAAATAGCCCGCCTCCGGTCAGAAGGATTACGGCAATTGCTGAAATAGTGATAATTTTTTTCATCGCGGAAAAGCTTGCCTTTATTATTACGGCGACTTATCCTGGAGTTTTTCTATTTTATCATGAGCTGGACAAAAACACAGCCCCGGACATTAGGTCGGGGCTGTGTTGGAAAAAATTCTTACTGTCGCGGTGCCTGGGGAGCGGCCGGCTGATCGCTTCCGGAAAAAGCCAGATAGGGGGCGAAGATTATCGGAATAAGAGCGGCCAGAATTCCGAAGACGGGAGATTTTCCAAGCCGCTTGGCAATATCCACCCAGAGGACAAAAGCCAGAACGATCCCGACAAGATTAAGAAGGGGGACAAGGAAGAAAATAAGCCACCACATCGGTCTTTGGGCGATCTGGATCATGAGAACGAGATTCAAAATCGGAATCCAGGCGAACCAGCCGTTGGGAGTTCCGGTGCGCCAGGCAATCCTCATTAGTGAAAGCGCCATGATGACGTAGATGGCGATAACTAATATCAGCAGAAACAAAAACATTCCACCAAAAATTGCTACTGCCGCTCCGGCAGCCTCCGGTGGAACGTCGCCTGAATACTGGTACTGGTAATTGTAATCGTAAGGGTCCATTGGTCACCTCCTCTCGATCTGAAATGAGTTTTATTTTACTCTTTTGAATTGCATTTATAATAGCATACTTATGCAGGTCTCGAAAACTATTCCAGGTGATCAATCCGCTCTGCTAATCATCGAGGCAAATAAATCCGACGAAATTTTTTAGTATCTGATTTCGAATTTTCGATAGTTATTGAATTTGACTGAAAACTCCGCATCCACTTTTTCCACTTCCGCCAGATCCGGTCCGGTTCGGCACCAATCTAGGAATTTTTTCAAGTTTTTTTCATCACCCTCCGCTTCGACGCAGACTGTTCCGTCCGGTTCGTTTCGCGCAAAACCGGCCAATCCCAGTTCATCAGCTTTTCTTTTTGTTTCGGCGCGAAAAAAAACGCCCTGAACCCGGCCGTGGATTTTCATTTTGAGATGTTTCACTGCCTTTTATATAATCCGACAAGCAATGCCTCGGACAAAATGTGGCCTTCCATCGCCCGTTCAACATCTTCCCGTCCAGCGGAAGAATCCAGCTTCAGCATGGTATCCAGCGCGTAGAGTTTGAATTGATAGCGGTGGGTGCCTGACGGGGGGCAAGGGGAAACATAACCAGCTTTTCCGAAACTGTTCATTCCCTCGACGGCGCCAGGCGGCGCGCTGTTCTCTTCAATTGTATTCACCGAAGGATCAATATTGAAAGCCACCCAATGGACAAAGCCTCCGGTCGCAGGCGCGTCTGGATCGTCAACAATCAAAGCGAGACTTTTGGCTTCGGCCGGCATTTCTGAAATTTGAAGAGGAGGGCTGGCGCCCTCTTCATCGCAGGAGTATTTTACCGGGATAATGCCGTTATGAGAAAAAATAGGGCTCCTGATTTTCATATTTTCTTTTTTAGTGCTTTGAATATCCCAAGGGCAGTATAGCGATTGGAATTCTTTCTCCGTCCAGATCAAGAACTTCCTTTACGCCGCTGGTGTCAAATCCACCCACCCAGCAGCCGGATAGGCCAAGCATCACCGCTTGGAGCCAGGCAAAGCTGGCGGCAAGAGTAGCGTCTTGGGAGGCATATAGATTTCTTCCTCGCTGGCCGTATTTTTGAGCCGACTGTTCGGGAAGAGCGGAAAAGACGAGAACAAGCGGCGCTGCGGCGATGAAATCTTGTCCAAAGGCAGATTCAGCTAATTTTTCTTTCGTTCCTTCGTCAGTGACAACCCTAACATCCCGGGCTCTCAAGTTTCCGGCCGAGGGGGCCGATTCAGCCGCCTCCAGAATATCGTCCAGTTTTTCCTGCTCAATTTCCTTTGCTTCAAAACGGCGCGTAGATTTTCTCTTTCGAAAGATTTCATGCATAGAGAATTGATTTATGACTGTTTATTTAATGACAGTTCCGATCTTTTTGCCAAGAAGAGCCTTTTTGAGGGCTCCTTTCTTATATATATTAAATACAACGATATGAAGATTATTTTTCATGGCCAGTTCAATAGCTGATTTGTCGATCACGTTTATTTTTTCATTCTGAAAAGCGGTCTGGAAGGGGAGGACGTCAAATTTTTTGGCTCGCCGGTTTTTCTCCGGATCATCGGAATACACCCCGTCTACTTTTGTTCCCTTGAAGACAGCCTCACAGCCGAGTTCCAGCCCTCGGAGAGCGGCCGTGGTGTCGGTGGTGATAAAAGGGAGCCCGGTTCCGCCTCCCAGAACGACGATGCGCCCTTTTTCCATGTGACGCAGAGCCTTTTTGCGGATGAACATTTCGGAAATCTGCTTCATTTCAATGGCTGTCTGAAGTCTCACGACGGCGCCCTTTTTTTCAAGCGCGTCTGAAAGAGCCATGGCGTTGAAGATGGTGGCGAGCATCCCCATATAGTGGGCGGTGGCTTCGTCGAGCCCCTCGCGGCTTCCGGCCACGCCGCGAAAAATGTTTCCGCCGCCCGTGACGATAGCAACCCGGGTTCCCAATTTGTGGATTTCCATGATTTCGGAAGCCAGATACGAAATGAATTCGGGGTCAATGCCGAATTCGCGTTTTCCTTTCATGGCTTCGCCGGAAAGCTTGAGCAAAATTCTCTTGTAGCGGGGCTTTTGTTTCATAAATTTTGTGTTTGAGTTATATTGATTATAACGGGCGACGAAAGGGAAAAATTTTTATCATTATAACCGAACGTTCCTTATCTTGCCAAACAGGAAAAATTTTCCTATAATCCCGAGGTGCCTAAAAAATTCAAGTTAGGTTCTTGGTATATCAGGTATAGAGCCTAAAGCTCCGAGGTAGCTCAATGGTAGAGCAGTTGGCTGTTAACCAATTGGTTGTCGGTTCGAGTCCGACCCTCGGAGCTTTGGGCTTTTTTTATTTGCCCCTTATGCCGCAGTTGGCTTTTATTTTTGGTTGTCGGCTTGCCCTGTAGTATCCGCTTCGAGCGGATTACTGCCGGGGTTCGAGTCCGGCCCCCGGAGCCCAAATAAAAACACGTCTTGCGCG
>CAZFIH010000053.1:0-5491 GCA_964519445.1 uncultured Bdellovibrionales bacterium
CTAAGCTTTGATATCGGGAGAAATTACCGCCATTCGCAAGCCAATCTCACCGCCGTTCGAATGTCCCCAGTAGCCGATGCGCTCCGGATTGACCTCGGAATATTTTTTGAGATAAGCTGTGGCATGCAATGTATCAACCAAATACTTTTCCGAAAAATGGGCGCCCACCGCTTCCCCTTCGGAATTGCCGTGCCCTCGCAGGTCGGGCTTGAAAGTGACAAAACCCGCGCGGGCGAGCGTGGCCTGGTAAGTCGGATAATTTCCGGTGGTCGAATATTGCTTGGGCGGAATGTAGCCGTGGACAAAAACAATAGCCGGCCATCCGCCTTCCGGCTTTTGCCCGAAAGGAACCGTCAGCAAGCCGTAAATCTTGAGTCCTTCCGACTGGTAAGACGCAACATACTGGCGGTAATTCGATCCGTTGGGAAGCTCTTCCTCGATCTGAAAATCCCCGCCGCGGAATTCCCGCTCGCGAAGAGCTTCAATCGCCATGGGGTTCGGCTCTTCTTTTTCGATATCTATTCGTGCTTTACTTTCTGTGCCAGTTGGGGTCAGCTGACTGTTTTTGACAGCTTCCGGTACTGGTTTATAAAAGACGAATAATAAAATCGCCACTCCGGCGATGACGAAGATGAGAATAAGAAATATTTTAACTTGTTTATTCATGGCATCAGCCTAGCATGGTTTCCGGTAATGTATAAGTGCGCATACCGCAAAAAATTTTTATTACGAAAATTATTTGCAAATTTTTGATTGCAGTATTGTTCACTTATATGGAAAGGATAATAATAGAAAATAACAGCTCCGCCGTATTCTCCCGGTTCGCGGGGTGGCTCTTCACCATCGGATTTTTGAAACTCGCTTTCTGGCAGGGAGTGCTGGCTCTTATCCTCTGGCCGTACTACATCGGGATGTATGCGAGTTCGATTGCCGGAGCGTAGATTTTTTTGGTGTGGTTTTTTTGATATAGAATCTCGGACATCACGAAAAATGAGCTTGAATTTCACTATATTTTTTTCGTTTGGAAAAGATTAGGGTCTGAAATTGGGAAATAATGTTCTTTATATTGGCCGAATCTTTTCAATTCAGTCCGAATATGCTATAATAAAAGCAAATTTACGGCAACTTTCTTTAAGCAAAAACAAAAATATGAAAAATAAGGCTCTATTTCTTCTTTTAGCCGCGGGTTTTTTGGCATTTGGCAGTCAAGTCGCCCAAGCCGACGGACCGGGAGGCCTGCCCGATGAGGACGATCTTTTTTGGAACGTGATGAGCGACATGACCAGTCCCAACGATACGGCCAACTGCGTATCTTCGGCCACCGCCATTTTCGAGAGTGAAGGTATGCCCGTTGATGAAGCAGCCGCTGAAGCCAACACTATCTGCAATCAGCTCGCCCAGATGGACGACGAGATGACGTCCGGGATGTCGGCCGAGGGAGTGCAAACCAATCTTTTTTCCGCCGATAATTGGCATACGGTTGAAGGTTTGTATTTCCATCGCGTCGGCTACGGGAAAATCGAGTTTTCCGCTACCATCGACTTCATGTCCTATGACTTCATGAACTTTATGGAAAACTTCCGGACCGCCATGGAAATGAACGAGGGGGAAATCGGCCTTGATTCGGATTTGGTCGAGGACTTCAAGGCGCTCGGTGCTACGCTCACGATGTACAATGTCCCCGAGTACAACGATCCGGAAATTCTCGTGGACGGCGAGGAGGACAATGAAGGAATCGTTTCCAATTTTGTCTATGACCAAGATACCGATACGGTGACATTCACCGCGGCTCACTTCACAACGTTCACTTTGTCCGAGTCAGCCGACAAGGCTAAAGTCACGTCATGGGAAGCCTATCTTTATGAAACGAAAAGCGCCCACTGTCCGGTAAAGCTGAAACTCAAGCTTAAGGGCCGGCGGTTTGACAGGGGGGTGGATGTCAGAATCGGCGGGAAAGAGGCGCATGAAGTGAACAGAGAGTCGACCAAAAAAATGACTGCCAAGTTTTGCTATAAAAAACTGACGGATGTCAAAACCAAAAGCGAGAGGAAAGTCCGGGTCACCAATCCGGATGCGGACGCGGAAGTAGCGGAGAAACGAATAAATATAACAGGCGTAGCGTACAAATTCCGGGCCGGCGACTTCGACACAATGACCTCAACGGGAATCCGCAATGTCCAGACGGCTTTGAACCAGCTGGGACTTCTTGATGGCGGTCGAATCACGGGACGCTATGGAATGTCCACCGAACAGGCCATTAAGACGTTTCAAGGCCGGCACAATATTCCCCAGACCGGATACGTCGGCCCGCTGACCCGAAAAGCTCTGGAACGAGAGCAGGAATATTAGATTGTCGCGAGAACGAATGTTTCTTAGTTAGGTAATTATTGGATACCCGCCTTTCAATACGGCCGATTATTTGACAAAAATACCAAAAGAGCTATGGTTATATAGTAATAGAGCGTGCAATCGAAGCGTCGTCGAACTCAATTTTGCATCGTTTCTATCCCGAATCTAATAATAGTCAACAAAAATGTCACAAGGAACAATCAAAAAGCTGACCGACCGGCAATTTGGATTCATCACCGTCGATGGTGAGGAAAAAGATCTTTTTTTCCACGCCAACGAACTGCAAGGGGTTGAATTCAACGAGCTGAAGGAAGGCGACAAGGTTGAGTTTGAAGTCGCGGACAGCCCGAAAGGCCAGAACGCGGTCAAAGTCAAACGCGCCGAATAAGGATTCTCAATTAAGAGTTTCTTATAATTTCTAGCGAGTCCGCAAGCGAGAGTTAACTTTCACTTGGGACGAGCGACGAAATTTCAAGCGCTATAACAGCGCTTATAGCTTGAAAAACACGCTCGCATCGGGCGTGTTTTTCGATTCGAAATCTGAAATATTTCTTAAATCGCCGCAGGGAAAGGTTTTATTTTTCAACCGGGTAGCCGGCGTCGACCCAAGCTTTATAATTCCCTTCCAGGCGGTAGACATTCATGAATCCGGCGTCAACCAGCTTCTGGGCGCCGAGAATGGCTGCGCTGTCAACGTGGCAATAGACGAGATACATGGCGTTCATGTCGAGATTCGGGATGGCTCGGTCGAGCGAACCGTCGCCAACGTAATAGTTGACGGCTCCGGGAAGGTGCCCCTGGGCGTAGTTCGGAGAAACATCGATTACGATGAGTTCGGGATTTTCATCGATGAGCTGTTTAGCCTCCTGAACGGACACGCCGATGTAGCCGGTTTGAAGCTCATCCGTCATCTCCGTCTGGGCTGGCTGGTTTTGAATAACCGGCATAGGTGTCGACTCGGACTGCATCTCGGTGTTTTGCTCGTGTGTGCATCCGGCGAGAATCAAAAGAGCCGCAACCGAAACCGCAACCAGTGATATTTTTTGGACCATAGAATTCTTTTTATTATTTAGCGTCTTCTCTTTATATTATACTCCGTCCTTCTTGATTTCTTACATTTCATTGCTCCACTGCGAGAGGTTTGATGAGTAACGTACTCCGCCAGAGGCGGACAGTCATGATGCGTTACTCCTCCCCGGCGCGTCGGCGGGCGGGGGAAATTTTCGTGCTTGAAAAAAAGAAAAGAAGGCATGAGAAACCGCATGCCTTCTTTGTTGTTTGTTGCTTGGCAAATCATTTAACGCCAAGTCCATTTAGAATGTTTTGGATAATTCCCGGAGGTTCGGGCTTCGGCAGGCTGTAGAAACTTAGAATAATTTCATACATGGCTACCAAGGCCGCTCCTTTTTTATCCGACGTAACGATGTTCTCGAATCGATGGAAATCTGCCCAAGAAATCCAGGAAATCAGATTCTTGGTTTCCTCCCGGATTGTTTCCAGTGACGGTTCTTCGTCTGGTTGTTCTTTTCCCAGGTACTCATAGAGGGCAAGATGATACAGGCGAAGCAGATACATATGGCAAGCTTCCGTATACTTTACTTTGCCCGGAGGGTTTTCGATATTCAGGGTCCAGGTCAATTTGTAGGCTCGTTCTTTCGGCTCAACAAAATTTCGCAAAAGATTTTTGAATTCCCGGATGTTCATTTCCTCCATGGGCAGCATCGGATAATAGGAAAAGTTCCCCTTCATATCTCTATAGTTGATGAAGAAACCAAAGATGTGGAACAAAGCGTAGAAAGCCAGCCCGTCCGCTCCCTCTAATCTGGTATCGTTGACATTCATCGATTCTGGCAGCTTGAGATTGTTCAGAAAATCATCCGTGTTGCGGCAAAGGATTTCATGGGTTGGCATCAAGGATCGCACGGGATTTTCACTTGCCAAGTCGATGAATCGGGAAAAAAGGCGGTACATTGTCTTGTATGCTTCCATGTCCTGTTCATGCCTGTTCGACGGAGGAAGGTGAAGACTGCCTAAAACCTGCTCGAGAGCCCCAACCCTGTTTCTCACGAAATCTCTGATAAGGTTTTTCACCTCTTTTACCAACATATCTGTTTTCTCCTCTCTGAATTTTTTTAAGGGACCAAATCCTCCCTAATTTATATTCGTATGAAAATACCAACATGTTGCTTGCATGTCAAGCAAATGCGGGAAGCGATTTATGTAATGTATATTAGAATGTTACTCCTCCCCGGCGCGTTGGCGGGCGGGAAAACCAGATTTTGCTATTCTTGCAACTTATGAAATTCTGATATAGTATTCCTGCACAATTTATTCCGAAAGGGGGACGCCATAAATGGCACAGAAAATACCTGAAATGGATATAGATCAGGCACTTTCCAGGTTCGACTGGGGAGAATTGGTCGTCAGAGCCAAAGAGATTCTGAATTTTCTTTCTACTGTTGAAATCAAGAGAAAAGATCTGAGGGATGCCGAGCTTTCCCTAAAGGAGCAAATGCAGAATTACGAAGACGCAAGATACGCGCTCCTTATGAAAAATATGACCAACGGAGGTCAGGCTTGGTGCTCGTTCTCCGAGCATATCGTTCCTTCGGACGGACTCCAGCTTGTCTTCATCCACAAGAAAACCTGGATGCCGGACCAGGTTTCGGGAGGATACGATGACGAGTCAAAAGGTCTCCACTGGATCTGCCCGGATTGTCTGAACGAGGCCAATCGCTCCGCGATCCAATACCAAGGTAAGGAGGATTTGTTCTACCATGTTTTCGAGGCCAGGGAGGAGGAAGGACTTTTCCTGTATAAGGCCGGGGAAGCTTGGATGCTTCTGCCGGTTGAAATGCGGCCAGCCAGAATGAGCGAATATGAAGTTTCGCAGATCGCGGAACAATATGGCATCCCGCCCTCGATTGATCGTAATTACCTAGAAAGGGGCGGCGACTCCTTATTGATCACCGTTATGAGGGGTGAAAGATACAAGGTGGCGCCGTGAATAATAGACGAGCTAAAAGAAAAACTTTATTTCTCGAAAGGCAGACTAAGGTCTGCCTTTTAAAATGTTCAGAAAAATTGAAATGTTGTCGCGGTTCAAGTAACGTAGATTGGTACGTTCCTCCTCCGGCGCGTT
>CAZFIH010000054.1:0-5435 GCA_964519445.1 uncultured Bdellovibrionales bacterium
AAGTGATTCATTGCCTTGCAAGAATCCGCGACAGGGGATAGTATTACAGTAGTATGGCAAAGAAAAAGGGAATTTATCTTGATTACGCCTCCACCACCCCGCTTGATCCGCGGGTTTTTGCCGCGATGAAGCCCTATTTCTCGCAAAAATTCGGCAATCCGATGTCGATGCATTCTTTCGGCCGGGAGGCGGGCGAGGGAGTGGAAAAATCCCGAAAACAGACGGCTTCTTTTTTCGGTTGCGAACCGGAGGAAATATTTTTCACTTCCGGAGCGACGGAAAGCAATAATATGGCCATCAAGGGGACCGTTCTGGCCCGCCTTTCTCAAAACGAAAAAACAAAACCTCATATAGCCACCACCTCGATTGAACATTCCTGCGTGCTTGAAACCTGCCGCATGCTGGAAAAAAGAGGAACGGCGGAAGTGACCTATTTGCCCGTCCCCAAAGACGGCGTGATAAAAGCCAGCGACGTAAAAAAAGGGATCAGAGAAAATACTTTGCTTGTCTCCATAATGTACGCCAACAACGAAATTGGAACCATCCAGCCGATTGGTGAAATCGGAAAAATATTGAAAAAAATCAATGAAAGCCGCCAAAAAACAGGAAGTTCAAAAATCCTCTTTCATACCGACGCCGCCCAAGCCGTCAATTATCTCGACTGCAACGCGGAACGCCTGAAAGTTGATCTTCTCACCGCCTCGGCCCACAAAATCTACGGTCCGAAGGGCGTGGGATGCCTTTATGTTCGAAAAAACACGCCGATTGAGCGAATTCAGGACGGAGGAGGGCATGAATCAGGCCTCCGGGCCGGAACACTCAACGTTCCGGGGATAGTCGGCTTGGGAGAAGCTCTCGAGCTCGCGGAAAAAGAAAGAAAGAAGAATTTTTCCCAAACAAAAAAGCTGCGGGATTATTTGCTTTCCCGGATCATGAAAGAAACCAAGGGAGTGAAATTGAACGGCTCGAAAATAAAAAGGCTCCCCAACAATATTAATTTGACAGTGAAAGGCGCCGAAGGAGAAGGTATTCTTCTGGGATTGGATCTTGACGGAGTGGCTGTTTCCACCGGAAGCGCCTGTTCATCAGGGGATCTTCACCCCTCGCATGTTCTTTCAGCTGTCGGCCTTTCTGACGAAGAAAGCCACGGGAGCCTGCGTGTCACTTTGGGAAGATATACAACCAAACGGGAGATCGATTTTACCGTGACCGCTCTCAAGGATAATGTCGCGCGCCTCCGCAAAATCGCCGGCAAATAAGATATTGTGCGAATCAACGAATAAATGCTAATCTGCGAATTCGTAATTCGTTGATTGGAATTTATTAGCAGATTAGAATCACAACTATGTATTCAGATCTCGTCCTAAAACATTTCACCAACCCCAAAAACCAGGGCCGGATGAAAAATCCGGACGGGGTTGGCATTGTCGGAAATCCCGCTTGCGGCGACATCATGACGGTTTACATCAAAGTCGCTCGGGACAAATTGGGACACGAAAAAATTTCCGACATCAAATTCGAGACTCTGGGCTGCGCCGCCGCTATCGCGACGTCTTCCATGGTGACCGAACTTGCCAAAGGAAAACCGCTCCCGGAAGCGCAAAGAATCAGCCGCGGCGATATCGCGGAAAGTCTTGAAGGCCTTCCGCCCATGAAGATGCACTGCTCAAATTTGGCCTCTGACGCCCTGAAGCGGGCAATCGCGGACTATCAATCGAAGAAGAAGCCGAAAACGGTCAAATCCGGAAAAATGAAAAAAGGAAAAAAATAATTTGCTTTTTTATACTGCATACGGCAAAGCCCCCGGCAAGAGCAGGGGGCTTTTGAAGCGCAATAATATTTTACTTTTTGCTTTCTCTGAAATATTTGTTTTTACTGATTTTTAAGGGGGAGGAGAAGGGGTCGAGGCTGATATACTATGTCGCACATCGTTCATTTAACGACATAGCACATGTTTAGTTCTCTTTATATCACTCTAATCCTTTCCTCTGCCGTAATTAACTATTTCTAAACCAATCACTTTTCTTAAATTCGTTAATCCACCGAATTTTCTTTGAATTTGTCTTGAAGATGGTAATAAATGAAAATCATCAATATCGTGCGCCGTAGGATAGCGCGAGTGCAACTCGTAGAATTTTTCAAATCCGTCTCTGATCTTATTAACTGTCCATTTCTGATTGCTCATGTTTTCTCGGCATTATTTATGATAAATTATCATCTGATCAATATTGGTCCCGCTGTTATATAGCGCGCTAACGAGCGCCCGCGTGCTGTCGAGATATATGTTGGCGCCCCAGTATGGATCGTGGACGACATAATCTCCGTTTTTATCCTTTCCATGAATGACAACATAGTGCCCCGCTCCCCTTCTCGTGGCTTTCACGAAAACGATGACCGGATTGTCTTTCTTGAGTTCTTTGTCGATCGTATCCCAGCTTATGTTTCCGTGACCGGTTGAGGAAGCAAGCTCCACGCCCTGCCATTGCTGGGGCCAGACGATGAGGTCATGATAGAAAATCGGCGCTTTGGCGAGTTTTCCCGGATCAATGCTCACGCCGTGATGGCGAAGGACCATCGCGACCGCAGTCACGGCACAGCCGTAGTTTTTCATAAGCGAGTTTGAAAACCCGATATGCTGATTTCCCCACCGCGAGTCGCGCTGGGAAAAATACCATTTTGTGGATGCCAGTCCCGACTTCGGCCTCTTGAGCGTCGCTTCAACCGCAGCCAACTCGGAACTTTTCTCTTCGCTCAAAGCGCCGATATCACCCAGCAATTCCTGCTTCTGCTGTTCCACCCTTGAGAGCAGTTCCTGGTATTTCTGCTCCTCACCCTGCGTCTGAACCAGCAATTGCTCCTTGGAAGATTGTTCGCTGTCCAGATACACTTTTTTTTCGTTCATCTGTCCCCTTTTTTCTCTTTGCTCATCATTGATTCGTTCCAGTTCTTTTTTCTCGCTTTCCAGCTGGTTTTTGGCGTCGTTGATGGCCGCCAGGATTTCATCCACTTTGGCGCTGGTCTGGGAAATATATTCTGTGTGTCCTAAAAATTCGGAAAAGTTCTTGTTTCGAAGAATAATCTCCATCAAGGTGTCCTGATCGTCCTCGTAGTAGGCCTGGATCAGTTCCCCCAAAATCTTCTTTTGCTCTTTGATATTCGTCTCTTTCTCGCCAATCTGATCCTTTTTGGTTCCTATCTCTTGAGCGGTTTCGTCAATTTCTTTCTGCAGCTCGACGATGTCGTTTTCAAAGGCCTTGATCTGGATTTCCATGAGATTGATCTGGTTCTCGAGAGTCTGTTCTTTGCTCTGCTGCATTTCAATCATGTTGCGGTAGGTCTCCGCTTTTTTCTGCAAGTCTTCGATTTGTTCCTGCTTATCTTTGATCTCCTCTTGAGCGGCTTCATCTGCAGCGTTTTGGGCAATAATTCTATTGGCTGAACCAATAACAAAAACTATCCCCAGAAGGCAAAGAAATATTTTTACATTCTTTATTGCCGTGCCCGACTTCGCTTTGACCATTTGAAATTTTGTATATTCTAAAATTTCCCTCATATTGAAAGGATATTAATCTTGAAATGGCGAAGCCAAAGCGGGCGGGTCATTTTGAATTTTGATTTTTGCATTTTGAATTGATATGAAGCTAAACACGATTTGAAAGCAATTCTATCGCTTTCTGAACCCTTTGAATGCTTTCTTTTTTTCCAATCACCCAAGCGATTTCAAAGGGCGAAGCGCTTTTGTCGGCTCCTGAAAGCGCCGCCCGAAGCGGCCAAAGAAGCGCTCCCCTGTTCTTCGGATCGGCTTCTTCCATTAACTGATTTTTTATTTTTTCGATTTGCCAGTCTTTGGAATCTACCTTTCTCAATATACCCAAAGACCGTTCCAGTGACAAGCGCAATTCTTCCGGGCTCATTTTTTTCCAATATAAAAGGTTTTTTTCGAATTTTGGCTCTTTGAAATAAAAATCGGCTCCCTCGGCTATATCCGCCAGTTTTCGCATCCGCTCCTGCTCTACCGTCACAACTTTTTCGAGATATTTTTTTTCGATATTCCCGTAAAATCTCTCAAGATAAGGGCGGCAGAGTTCCGCCAGTTCGGAAACGTTTTTCTTCCGGATATAAACCCCGTTCATCCAGTCCAGTTTTTCTGTGTCAAAAATAGCTCCGGCCTTGTTCAGCTTGGAAATGTCGAACTCTTGTTCCAATTCCTCGAGCGTAAACAATTCTTTCTCTGTCTTCGGATTCCAGCCCAGGAGGGCAATGAAGTTGACGACTGCTTCCGGAAGATATCCTTTCTTTTTGAAATCCTCGACGCTCACGTCTCCGTCCCGTTTGGATAGCTTTTGCTTTGTATCTTTGCTCAAGATGACACAGAGATGTCCGTATTCGGGTATTTCCCAGCCAAAGGCCCGGAAAAGCATTATGTGTTTCGGCGCGCTAGGAAGCCACTCCTCCCCTCTCAAGACCAAACTTGTTTTCATGAGGTGATCATCCACGACGTGCGCCAGATGGTAGGTGGGATAACCGTCCGACTTCAAAATCACGAAGTCATCCAGATTTTTGTTCGCGACTTTGATTTTTCCCCGCACCGCGTCGAGAAAGGAGGTCTCCCCTGTCTCCGGAACGTCGAAACGAATGACATATTTTTCGCCTTGTTTTATTCTTTTCTCGGCTTCAACTCCCGGAACTTGCCGAAGGCATAGCTTGTCGTAGGCCGGAGCGATTTTTTTCTTTTTTTGCTCTTCGCGCAGTTTTTCAAGCCTCTCCCCCGTGCAGAAGCAGTAGTAGGCTTTCCCCATTTCTACAAGTTTACGCGCGTACTCCTGATAAATCTTTAACCTTTTCGATTGGATGTACGGCCCATAATCCCCTATTTCCCTTATCTCCCCGCTTTCGTCAAACATAACGCCCTCGCTGTGTTTGATTCCCGCCCACTGAAGCGATTCCGTCAGCTTCCCGATCGCGTCCGGCACCACCCTTTTCCGGTCAGTATCCTCGATGCGAAGATAATAATCCCCCTTATGCCGTTTGGCATAGAGATAATTGTAGAGCGCCGTTCGCAGGCCTCCGATGTGCAGATACCCTGTTGGGCTGGGCGCAAACCGCACCCGGGGTTTGTTGTTCATAAAATTTCTTCCAAATCCTCCTCCCCTGCCAAGGGGGAGGAGTTAGAGAAGGGGTTTTGCATTTTTTGCAATAAGCGTACCACCCCTCTTATCCCCTCCTTGGCAACCTACCTCGCCGGCAAGGCGGGGAGGGGAAGATTATCAGGTTATCATCTTAATAATTTTCTTTCCTTCAATTTTCCCGGCTCGGATTCGATGGGCATGGATTTTCTTGAAATATAAAGCTAATTTTGGCGTATTATTTGGTAGTATGGCTGTTTTGTACACAGACATTTGTCGTATTAGCTAGTTAGTATTTTTAACATTTCA
>CAZFIH010000055.1:0-5086 GCA_964519445.1 uncultured Bdellovibrionales bacterium
TCATTCAAATTATTTTCAACATCTTTGCTCGCGAAACAGATTTTCAAGACAGCATCGTAATCGAATCCCTCCGCCATTTTGGCATCTCCCAAACTGTCACCGAGGAGAAGAACATTTTTCCGTGAAGATACTTTTTCAAAAAACGGGAAATTCTTGAGCGTGGTCTCATCTTTATTGAGAGAGTGGATAATCGGTTTTTTATAGTCGATTGCCTTCCCATCTTTGTTCCAAGAAAAAGAATTGGAGACTATATGCACGTTTTCCGAAAGCAAATTCCGGTTTGAAAGAAAAACTTCGATGGCGTCTTTCCCCAGTCCGCTTGAAGAAATGATGATGATGGGGATATTATTATTCTTGAGAGTAGCGAAAAAATCTTCCGCGCCTTTTCGCAACCGTAATTTTCCTGATTCAACCACGCTTTCAATGTCTTTTCGCTTCAGACCCGAGCGAAGAAGAAGTTCGATGTGCATCATCCACCATTCTTCCATTTTCTGTTTTCTTTCTTCTGAAGAAAAACTGGTATCATTTTCGAACGGAGCGTATTTTTCGTAGAGTGCGTGCGCTTTTGAAGCGTAATCGGGCGTAAGATAACTTCCGTCACGCAAAATGGAAATAATCGAAGGAACTTTCTCGCCGTCGACGGAATTATAAGTAAGGGTGTTGTCAAAATCAGCCGCGACGTGCATTTTCTCCGGCCCGCTCTCTGTAAATTTCTCCTTTATTTCTTTTAGTTTCTCTGGATTCGCAACAATAACATTTCCCATTTTTGATTCTTTCAAGTTTTTCATATCAAATTATTTATATCATTTCTAAAAAAATAAGCGAGCTTCAGTGGATATTATTATCTTTTTTTCCGTGACGGCCATCTGGCAGTCAAAAGAAGGCAGTCTTCTTCCGCTCTCCAGCTGTGATTCACTCCCTTTTCATGAAAAACAAAGTCGCCCTCCTTTTCAAGCACGGCTTCCTGATTTTTATCAGGAAATTCAGTCACAAACTTGCCATAAATCAATATTGCAAGCGAATAGCCGGCGCATCTTGCCGGTTCTTTTCCAGATTCGCCTTTTTTGTGCCTGCCCCATTTTATCTCCACGTTGCCGGTGCGAAGAGAAGAATTTTTATTAAGGAAATTCCCCATGAACCAGCCTCGCCGCTTCGGATTTTCTTTCAGATCTTCGTTCAAGTTCCCCTGAAATATTTTGCGCTTATGTCCCATAAAATGAGATTATTTCCGGTTGAATACTTGGCGTAGCTCATTTTTTGCTTTTTCCAAAACTATCTTTTGCTTCGGATCGAGACCTTTTCCCGCCCGATTGACATAGAAATTGAGCATGGACATTGCTGACTGGAAGGGTTTGGCTTTTCGCCGCTTGCTTTCAAGCGCCGATTTTTTGAGCGACTTGGCAATTTTTTGCGGATCGTCCCACGTGAAAACCCCTTCTTCAAGATCCAGAGCGGCGCTTTCTTTGGTCACTTTTTGAGTCCATCTTTTCTTGTTCATAAAAATTACTACGGCGTAATGGCGTCCCTACTTTGCTAAAACATTATTTATTTTTTCTCTGACAAGCTTGAAATCATTTTGAAAGCCGTTACAGAATTTTTTCGGAGAAGATTGAAGTTCGGATTCAATTTCCTCAAGACTCATTTTCCTGCACTCTTCCAACTCATCGCTTAGAGTCGGCTCATCGTCCGTGCGACCTAAAAATATTCCGCAAAATACTTTCATTATGCCGCCTTTGGTTGCTTTAACTTCCTCATAGAAAGTCCCCAAGTGCCTTAAATTGCATTCGATCCCCAGCTCTTCTTTCATTTCCCGTTTCGCGGCTTCTTGATAATTTTCACCGCTCTCCACGTTCCCGCAAACCGCCAAATCCCAAAGCCCGCCCGCGTCGTCTTTGTGTGGAGCACGCTGGCACATCAAAAATTTTTTTTCGGAATCGAGAATGAAAACCGCAATCACTCTCGAAATGAAACCTTTCCCGAGCTTTTTGCTTTTGAGTTCTTTTCCGATGACTTTGTCGTTCTCATCAACGACATCGAGATAATAGTCGGCCATAAAATATTTGGATTATTTTTGCGAAAGCGCAACTCTAATCCCAAGAATAATCAAAAGTCCGCCGAAAAATTTGGAGAAAATGTCCTGGAAGCGCTCAAAAACCAACCGCACTCTTTTTTGCGCAAAAAATATCGCGACAAGCATAAACCACAAGACGGTGTTTACAATCATTATAATACTTACCGCGATAAGTACAGTCTTAGGAACGTCCGGAGAAATAACGAGCGTAAAAAGTCCCAGGAAAAAAAGGGTTGCCTTGGGATTCAAAATGTTGGTGAGAAATCCCATCTTGACCGCCGCAATCGCCGAAATATCTTCTTTTTCTTCTTCCTGATTTATCTCAACATGCGAGGATTTGGAAAAGAAAGACTTCAGTCCAATATAGATGAGATATCCGGCTCCCAAAAGCTTGATTGTGTTGAAAATGAGAATCGATTGGGAGATTATGACCGCAAGCCCCGCGGCGCAATATGCGATATGCACTCCGATTCCAAGTCCGAACCCAACCGCCGTCCACATGCCGGTTTTTCGGGAATAAGTAAGCGAATTCCGAACCGCCATCACAAAATCCGGCCCGGGGCTCATCGCCGCGAGGATATGAACCAACGTCACTGTTCCGATTAGCAATAGATAATCTTGCATGGGTTAGCTGTTCAACTAAACATATCATAACTTTTTAAAAATTTGGCAATACTTTTCCATTGATAATTTCTTCAATTACTTCCTTTTTCCAGACAATACCCAGTTGTGCTTTAAATTCATCCTTTCCTAATCTGCCAGAGTACACACCTAAAAATAATTCTCCTTCACCAAACCAATCATCGGCTGACATTGCATTTCCAGGATTTGATATGTATGTTCCTCTGTATTTCATAATTACCGGAGCACCAGACATTCCTTCTCTTGTTGCTGTGTCTACTAGTATTCTAGGGTAATTGCCACCCGGCTCACTAGCTATACTGCCCCGCTTCCATATTGGCAATTCCCTTCTACCAGAAATACCAAGGGGAAAACCTAAAATAAACACGTCTTGAGATACCTCAATGCGCATATCTGTAAACTTGTATTGGTTGATTGCTAATCGCTTGAACTGTTTGGATAATTCAATTGGCAATACAGCTACATCAACGTTATTGCCATTTCTGGGGTGTTGGAACCAAAGTGACTTATTGCCACTATCAACAAGATTAAATACGTGATCCTCCCACTTCAAGAGTTTATTATCAAGAATTAGACGACACTTTACTTTATTCGGAATCCCTCCTGTAGCAGATAATGGTTTATTAGTATTGGGATCTCTTCCAGAAAAAGTATGCCAGTTTGAGACGAGAAATAAATCATCATTTTTTTCAAATAAGAACGATGTACCAAATATTAAGCCGGTACTATCAAACATAAATTCCGCTTTTATGGGCACAAGTGACAAAAAATGTGGCTCTACTAAAGGCATAATTACATCAGATATATGTTTTATTCACTCTGGAATCAACCCGATCTTTTGAAAATATTCTTTCCCGCCGGGGATTTGTTTGACGTTGGGTAATTCTTTGAGGTCAAACCAGCGAAATTCGATTAGGTCGTCACTTAAACTAACTTTTATCTCGCTTGCGATTTTGTCTTTTATATCAACCCTGAAAATATTGAACTCCATTTTGCATAGAACTTCCTCGCCCGATGGCAAAGTTTTCTCGGCAACTCCGGAACCTTTTTCCGGAATCGAAACTGGACTATATTGGGCAATATCAATGCCGACTTCTTCTTTGATCTCCCGCTCAAGAGCTTGCTCTATTGATTCGCCTTCATCAACCCCTCCACCGGGAATGTGCCAGCAGTCGGGATAAACTCCGCCTTTTTTCGGATCTTTTCTTCCCATAAGAAGCTTCCCGTCTTTTGAAAAAATCAGCGCCGATACGATTGTTCTTTTAATCTGTCGCATACTGGCAACTCATAACTTGCGAATATTTTCGATAGTTCTTTAGAGTTTAGTAATTTCCATATAATAAAAATCTTTTTCGTCTTTAGCTGGCTTTAATGGTTTTTTTATCTCACATTTTACTTCTCCAGTATTTTCTAATTCCTCCAAAATTTTCTGAAAAGAAAGACTGATTCCTTCTCCTTTTTTCTTTGCAAATAAAATTGTATTTTTGAAATCCGGTTTCCAAAAAGGATAAATGAGCATACGTCCACCTTTTTTCAAGACCCGCAATCCCTCTTTTATTCCTTTTTCAATATCTTCCCTGTTCCTTGCATACGTAAAAGAAGACAAAAGATAGGTAATAATATCAAATTTTTCATCTTTAAAAGGCAGTTCCTCCGCTATTCCAGCAACCGCATCGGGCAAATAACCTTCTATTCTGGTATTCCTAAATCTTTCCCGGCCTTCTTTGATGCCATACACCGCGTCGAGAGCCGTGACATCAATTCCTTTCATTCTTGCTTGCTTTGCAAAATTAGCTTCACCCGCCCCAGCATCCAAAATTGCTTTTCCTTTCATATCCTCTTCCCGCAAGTTAAACCTTATCAGATAGTCATAGAAATTCCTATTTATTATTTGACTTGCAATCGCGTCCTTGGCGCGTCTTCTTATGCAATTTCGTTTACTCTGCCGTGGTTCTGATGATTTATTTTCTATATTGATCATTTTGAATAAGTCCCATTAAAGAGCGGGTGCGTCGTTCGATCGGTAAAACTATCAAACCAGACAAAAATTTATTTTTCGGAAGGAGAGGGATTTTCACCCCGCACAAAATTAGATGTTACATAAATTATTATTGCGGTGGGAGAGAGATTCGAACTCTCGGTGCCCTTTCGGACACACCAGTACTCCAAACTGGCGCTTTCGTCCACTCAGCCATCCCACCTGAAACTTTTTGTGCGGGGCGGACCTCGATGCCTTTCGACATACGGTCTTTCCAGGACTGCCGTTTAAGCCGCTCACGCACCCTTCGATACAACCTAGCCTATCCCAAACAACCGCCAAAATCAAGAATAATCAAGAATTTGCGAGGCAAGTACAATCGACAATAATATTGC
>CAZFIH010000056.1:0-4902 GCA_964519445.1 uncultured Bdellovibrionales bacterium
CGCACAACGGGACAGAGGCGATGGTTATTTTAGATAACGGCAACGTCGGCATCGGAACGACGGGGCCGTTGGCTCCACTACATATACATACTGCCGCCGCTGCTTCTGCGAGAGAAAATCTTTTTAAAGCTTCAACGGGTGAATCAACTTATTCAACGTTTGGTATCGGTAATTTTACGACCGCCAATAGCAAATTCCTTCCAATGTTTTACGGCTTCAATAATGATGACAATAGGTCAGGTTTGGCTTTTGCTGGTTTAGTTAATGCGACAAATGATACAGAAACAGGCTCTTATGTTGGAGCCATTGATTATAATGTGGCGGAAATTCCTGATAACAGTGCCGACCCTCTTAATGCCACTCGTTCAAATTTAAGTGCAAAAACTTTATTTAGTTGGCGTCATAATGCCAACCCGATAATGTTAATAGATAAAAACGGCAACATCGGCATCGGAACGACGAGTCCCTTGCAAAAAATGCACGTTAATGGCAGAATAAGAATGGATACTTGGACCGGTGACGGCGACATCGCCGTCTACTACAACTCCGCGAACGGCGATATCGGCGTCCAGTCCTCCGACATCCGCCTCAAGAAAAACATCGAAACCATCCCCGACGCCCTCGCCGTCGTGCGGGGAATCAGAGGCGTCACTTTCGACTGGAAAAACAAAGATATCGGCGGGGGCCGGGCGGTCGGAGTCATTGCCCAGGACGTGGCGGCCGTCATGTCCGAACTCACTTTCGACATCAAGGGCCCCGACGGGAAAAACTACCTCGGCGTCCACTACGACAAACTCTCTCCGCTTCTCGTCGAAGCGGTCAAAGAGCTCGCCTCCTCGGCGAATGAACGGGACACCATGATCGGAAGCCTCAATCTGGAAATATCGAGCCAAGCCGAGAGCCTCGAAGAACTGCAGGAGGCGACCAATGGCAAATTGGCGCTCGTCAGCTCGAAATTCGACGATATTGAGGCGAAAATAGGCCGAATAGAGGAAAACGGCGCTGACCGCGGCGAACTCCTCGCGGCCCTTTCCGAAAATATTGCCGAACTCGCCGACACCGATTCGCTCATCATTGACCGGCTTGAGAACCACGAAGCGCGGATCGAAGAGCTGGAAGGAAAAGTGCTGGGCGCGAGCGACTCATCCCTGCCCTCATCGGATTTCGAGCTTCCGGAAAGCCTCGAAGCCCTCGGCGAAAACCTGCTCATGAGAGAAGAAGGCGGGCGGGCGATCTTTGAACTCGACGGCGATCTGGAAGCGGAAGAAGTGAAGGCGAAAAACATCGAAGCGGAAGAGCTCCTGCGCGTCGGCCGGTTCGAAACCCCGCCGGCCTGCGACGAGAGCGCGGAAGGGAGCATCTACTTCAACACCACCGACAATCTGTTCTACGGCTGTGACGGAACGGAGTGGCAAAACCTGAACCTGAACCCCTGATTTTCGCCTCCCGAATCCTGAAAAATGTTTTTCGGCCGAGCCTGTCCCGCGGAGCCGTACGGACTTTATAAATAACCTGAAACGGGATTTAGCACGCGGATACATTCCCCAAACTCGAGAGGCGGATTTTCCAGAATATGGGTGATGAAGGCCGAATTTACCGATAAGAAAGCTGGAAAATTTATTCGCCGCTGAATTTCGTTTTATATAAAGCTCGAAAAGCCGTTTTTGCCCGTTTTTGGAAAAATTTCCGGAAGTGGTTTGGAAACCCGGATGCGACTTTCGGAAAAATTAGAGAGGTATCGCCATGACTTTTTTTCGCAAAAAATACTATTCCCGAAAGCCGGATTCCAAAAGCTTTCGGGTGCGTTCTCCTGTGAAGTCTTTCCGCGACCTCGACGTATACAAAAACACCACCCAGCTCGCCGCCGATATCTTCAGCCTGAAAGTCCCGGAGAAATACCGCAAGAACGAAAAATTGAAACGTGAAATGGAAAAATTGCGCCTCCTTTCGGGGCATATTCCCCGTCTCGTCGCCGAAAGCTTCGGAGACAAGTTCACCAACCGGCCCCTCGCTTTCGCCAAGCTTGAAAAATCCTCCCAGCTCGTGAGCAACCTCATCGCCAAGATCGATTTTTTGTCCGCCGTCGTGGACGAAGCGGGATTCCGCGAGGCGGTTCTGGGGATTCTCAAGAAATACCAGGTTTCAAGGCGGAAAATCCTCAACCTCAAAAAAGCCTGGGAGCGGATCGGCGCGAAACGATAATTTTTTTCGCGGGAAGACATGACTTCGCAAAACTCGAGCGAAATAAGGCCGGTGAACGCCTGTCCCTATTGCCGGGGAGGGGATGTCGTGAAATTCGGGCAGAGAAAAAAGAAACTCGAGACCGTCCAGATATATTTTTGCAACCACTGCCGGAAAAGGTTCACTCCGCTCGTCACGCGGGGAAAAACCTTTCCGGTTTTCGTGATCCTCAAAAGCCTCATTCTGTTTTCGCGCTTCATGAGCCCGGCCGAAATTTCCGAAAAGATCAAAAAGGATTTCGGGCTTTCCGTTTCCCCGCAGACGATTGAAAACTGGGTCGGGGAGTATCGGGAACGCCTGCCGTTTCTGCGGATGCGCGAGTTTCTTGAAAAGAAAATTTTGGCGGGCGAGACCAAGCTTTCCGAGATCGTCCACGAAAGCCGCCTTTTTCACGGGCAAATCTACGACTTCGGATACCATCGGGGGAAGGCGAAACTTCTGATGGACGAGGACTACAAAAACTTCAAGCTTTCGCCGGCCGCCGATTTTCTGGAACTTGTCATCGCCGAATGCCCCCACCGGATCTTTCGGGATTCCCGGACGCGCTCGTCGGAATTCCGGAACATCTTCAATCTCGACGAGGTGCGGGTGAGCCGCAAAGACAGCCGGGCGAGCGAGGCGGCCCGCTTCGTGACGCAGGCCGTTGCCAACAACAAGGAAAGGCACGCCAGGCTCCAGGAGTTCATGCTTTCGTGCGATTCGGTGACCATCGCCCGCGAGGTGCCTGTCCTTCTCGACCGGGACGACATCCTTCACTACCGAAACGTCCTCAATTTCGAAGTCCCGCTGATTTTGGAAAAGGAAGAAGACGTCCTCACCGGCCACATCGATCTTCTCCAGATGAGAAACGGGATGATCCACATTCTCGACTACAAGCCGAGCGCCCGGAAGGAAAAGCCGATCGACCAGCTGACGCTCTACGCTCTCGCTCTCTCGCGGCAGACGACGCTTCGCCTCTACAATTTCAAATGCGCCTGGTTCGACGAGGATGACTATTTCGAATTTTTCCCCCTGCACGCGGTCTGGAAGAAAAAAAGCGGGGGACGGAAAAAAACCGCTAGGTGAAAATAAACGAGCCGGTCGAGGGGAAAGATATAGAGTTCAACTGGCTGATAGTGAATTAATTTTCTAAGGTTCGGCCTTTTCCTTTCCTTCCCTCGACGTGACCTCGGGGTTGGAATTCCTCAAGGCCGAACCTTGAAAATAAAAACATATTTAACGGGTTGAGATTTGGCTTGTATAAGCATTACCTCAAAGCCGCCAAAGGCGGTTTTTTTGTTTTCTTTTTTGGCTGTCCGCACTTGACCCCGTTAGAAATTTATAAAAGCATTTATCCCGGCAGCTCCAATATTTCCAATGGGGTTGACAGGGAAATGGAGATAGTGATATAGTGATAGTGTGTCGCGCAACGCGAAACGCATAACTCGTAATGTAATCAAATATGGAAAAGAGTTTAACCCAAAAACAGCAGATGGTTTTGGAGACCATTCGCGAGATTGTTGACGGCGGACGGGGGAATCCGACCACTTACAAAATCGCGAAATATCTGCAGAAGAAGGGGATGGATGAATCGGTGAAAAAAGTATCCCAAGTCATCGAAGCGCTTGAGAAAAAAGACCTCGTGAAGCGGGACGTGATGCGGAAGGTTTACCTTGTCGAAAACGAGAATTTGCCGGCGGGGCTGGAGGGCGTGCTTCGCGTTCCGGTTTATGGCCTGGCATCGGCCGGGGAGGCGCTGGCATTCGCGGAGGATAACGTGGACGGCTATCTTCAAATTTCGGAAAGCCTGCTCCGGTCCAGCGCCAAGGCCAAACTTTTCGCGGTGAAAACTCTTGGCGATTCGATGAACAAGGAAGACATAAACGACGGCGATTACGTGATTTTTGAAAAAAAGGACAACGGGTTCGATTATGACGGAAAAATTGTGGTGGCGGTCGTGAACGGAATGGCGACTATCAAGTACTATCGCAGGCTTGGCAATGGAGTGATCGGACTGTTCCCGAGTTCAACAAACAAATTCCACCAGCCGATCTATATCCACGAGTCGGATTCGCTGATGGTCGCGGGAGAATATAGGAAGGTTTTGCCGGTCAGGTTTGTGAGCCTGTAGGTAAAATTCCAAATTGCAAGCACCAAATAACAAATAAATTCCAATCTCGAAATTCGAATGACAGAAACAAACAAAAAATTCGATTTAGAAGAGCGAACCTATCAATTTGCCAAGCGTGTCTGTTTCTTCTGTAAGAAATTGCCAAAGACAATTTCAAATATTGAGTATGTTAAACAAGTAATAAGGGCTTCGGGTTCTGTTGGAGCGAATTACATAGAAGCTAATGAGGCTTTCAGTAAAAAGGATTTTATTATGCGGATTAAGATATGCAGGAAAGAATCAAAAGAATGTGCCTATTGGCTAAGATTGATTGTTGAAACGAATGACAATAAATTCAAGAAAGAAGGGGATGACCTATTTCGAGAAGCTATTGAGTTAAAGAAAATATTTTCGTCAATTATTGAAAAATCAAAATAGTTTTGGTAATTTTGAAATTAATCATTGGATCTTATTTGTTATTTGGAATTTGATTATTGGTTATTAATATGATGGATGTTTGTTGCCCTCGGCTCTCTCCCCTCGAGTGGGATAAAAAGGAAATCGTCTGGCGG
>CAZFIH010000057.1:0-4845 GCA_964519445.1 uncultured Bdellovibrionales bacterium
ACTCGACCCGCGCCATTTTTTGGTCGTTGCACCGCTTTTTTTTGTTATGTACGGGATAATCATCTCTTCCTTTCTTTTCAAAATCCGAGGGCCGAAAAAAATGCTTGTCGTCATTGCCTTGCTTCTCATTCCGGCAGTTCTGAACATCTACAGCCTCAAGGCATGGTTTTCGGAACTCGCCGCTTCGCAGACCTCGATAACGAAGCCGCGCGACGCGGAGATACTCAAATCAATTGAGGGGCAGTCGTGGTGGCATCTGGAGCAAGCGGCAAAATTCATGCGCAACGACTGCGAAAAAAATGAACTGGTAATCGTTCCTCCCAAACTTTCCTACAGGCCTTCGATAAAATATGTCCTGCAGCACCTCGGCGAAACAAGAGACATCGACAACGGATGGGACTCCCTGGAATATGATCCGGAGACCTGCTACTACGCCGTATTTTTCTCTAAAAACGGTTTTCCAAAAAGAATAGATGATGAAAAAGGCATCCATGAAATGCGTAGGCGTTTCTACGGAGACATGAGTGTCATGAGATTTTCTCTCGAAAATTCAGACGAAACCAAAAAAGACGTCGCTGATTTATCTCCCGATAAAGACGAGGATTCTTCGGATGAAGAAGAGTTGGAGAATTTGAAATATAAGGAGAAAGAGCAGGATCGAAATGAAGATGGTGAAGAAAAGGGGCCACAAAGTCCGATCGAGCGGTTGCTGGAATTGCTCCACATTAAGCTGCCGGATGTCGAAATGGCGCCAAGAGTATTCTGGAAGGATCTATGGAGCAAATAATTTCGCGATAACGAAAAAAAGCGCTGACAACCACAGTCGGCGCTTTTTCAATATCCAATTCACTAAACAAAAATCACATTTCTATATTTGTCTCCAATTTTTTTTCTCTTTTCCACCGCTCAATCGCGAGTTCAATCAGCCGGCCGACAAGCTTGGGAAATTTGAAGCCGCGGGACTCCATCATCTTGGGATAAAGGCTGATCACGGTGAAACCGGGAATGGTATTCACCTCGTTCACGATAAGTTTCCTGTTTGGGGTAAGAAAAAAATCCACCCTTGTCATGCCTTCGAGACAAAGCGACTGGTAGGTTCGGATAGCCAAATCCTGCACCATCTTCACTTCCTGTTTTCGAAGGCTGGCCTGTATATTCAACGTCGCTCCGTCCTCGTTGATATACTTGGCCGCGTAGGAATAAAATTCATCGTTGGGGATTATTTCTCCCGGATGGGAAGCAATCGGCTTTTCATTCCCCAGAACGGAACATTCGATTTCGCGTCCCCGAATCGCTTTTTCAATGAGTATCTTATCATCAAACTTGAAAGCTTCTTTAACCGCCGTTTTGAATTCCTTTTCGTTTTTAGCTTTGGAAATACCAACCGACGAACCAAGGTTGGCCGGCTTCACGAAAACAACCGGCCCCAGATTTTTTTTCACTTTCCTGTATCGAATGTTTTTTAGCTCCGTTCGGCAAAAAACAAAAAAAGGGGCTACTGCAATTTTGTTGTCCCGCAGGATTCGCTTGGTAATTTCTTTGTCCATTCCCACGGCGGATCCCAACACGCTGGGGCCGACAAAAGGCGCGTCGGCTAATTTAAGAAGCCCCTGGACTGTCCCATCCTCGCCAAAAGGTCCGTGAAGAACCGGGAACACGACGTCGGCTTTTCCGAAAATTACTCCGTGCTTGAGTCCCACAACTTTTGCTCCCGTGCCGGAGGGTACGATAGCTGCTTCTTCCCTCTTCTCCGGATTGAGACAAGTTCTTTTGGGATCCTCAATGTGCAGGGCGAAATCCCACCCGTGGTAAAGATACCAGCGCCCGTCTTTTTCAATTCCAATCACTGCCACTGTGTGTTTCTTCTTGTCCAAGGCGTTTACGATGCTGTGCGCCGATCGAAGCGAAACCTCGTGCTCGGCGGATTTTCCTCCGCAAATTACATAAACTTTCAATTTCTTCTGCATTTAGTTGGTCTTATGAAATTATGACTTAAACCCAGCGAGCGAAAAAAGTTTGGGCAATATAGCCGGCAATCGGCGGAAAAATGAAAGTACTAATGAGACGAACCGCGGTAAATTTCCACCCGAGAAGCCCCACTTCCATCGGAAGACGAGCTACAGCCCAAAGAGACCAAGCCGTAAGAAAAGCCACCAGGGTCCCAACTCCCGCACCGGATTTCATAAGCCCCGCGACAATTGGCAAACTCACATAGGGACCGCCGGGCGTTAGGCCGCCAGCCAAAGTGCCAAGCAGTATTCCGCGAAGACCGGATTCGCTTCCGATCCAGCGGGATATGGCTTCGTGAGGAACGAGCACCTGGACCAATCCGGCAACGATAAAAGCAAAAACAAGAAGCGGCAGAATTTCAATCACCATTCTGACCGCCAGCTTCAGTCCTTCTGTGTGCTGGCCTTGTCCCTTCCAATAACTAAGGGCATAAAGACCGGCCGCCAAAACTGCCATTATGAGAGTAGCTGTTGTCATATTTGATTTCTTAGCTGATTTTGCCATGTCGATTATCAATCTTATTCTACCAACAAAAAACAAGCTTTGAAAGAAGCTCATTTATGTACCCTCGGCAGGAGTCGAATCTGCAACCCTTTTCTTGGGACGCCTGCCTGAAGGCAGGCAAGTAACCGTGTCGTATTCACTTAACTCGTCTAGTGTCCCCAGTAGGAATCGAACCTACATCCAGGGCTTAGGAGTCCCTTGTTCTATCCATTGAACTATGGGGACGATAGAAGGTTTAGGTGAATATTGAGCTATACCACAGAGGAAGACTTGTTTATCAATTTCATAATCTTGCCTGTTTTGTCGTTTGGAGCTGATTTCACTCTATATTTGTGTCCGCACCTTTTACATATATAATATAAAAGATATCCCTTGTTTTTTACTTCTGCCTTCACCGGCTCCATCATTCCGCCGCAATTCGCTCTCCGATCTCCGGGATTCACGTCAACGTGTTTCCCCCACAAACAATTCGGGCAATGGTCAGTATAACCATTGCCTCCTACTTCAAATCCGCATGTTTCACACGTGAAATTCTCAACGCACCGCTGGAATTTTTTCTTTTTCATCCTGTGGACCGAAGGGGATTTGAACCCCTGACCCCTACAATGCCATTGTAGTGCTCTGCCAACTGAGCTATCGGCCCTCATGCGATTTTGTTTGTTTCGCAAAACATTTTTGATTTCAATACATCAATAATAATATGCGCATTTCAGATAGCAGTCAATCTTCATCTCATGATAAACTTAACAGTAACATGAATCATTTGAGAAACAGTTTCACAAGATATATGCGTATCCTATGGGAAAATAGCGAGCGCATTCTTATCGTACTTTTTTTACTAATTTTCCCGTTAAATTTGAGAAAGGTCTTTTTGACGCCCTATTCATTTCAAAAAGGCTATTTTATTGAATACCTTACCTCCAATTTGAGCTTTGCTGACATCATTGTTTTACTTACAATATTTATTTTCACAATAAAAATAATAATACGTCAAATTAATGAATATGGAAAGGTAGATAATTTATTAGAATATAATAAACTAGTTTTGTCAAGTATCTTTAAATATTTATCCGGGATGACACGTGAAACCGTTGTGCTTATTTTTTTCGTTTTGCTAGTCCTTATATCTGTTTCATGGGCAACATATAAACCGATTGCTGTCTACAGGGCAGCTACTATTATCGGGACTTTTGCCTTTTTTTCAATTTTAGCGCTAAAACTAAGACCCAAAAAATGGCTTATTACAGCAATATTATTTATTATTCTATCGGGGCTTTTTCAATCCTCCGTTGGTATTGCGCAGTTCATAAATAACGGGTCAGTTGGGATTCAATTTTTAGGTGAAAGTATTGTTTCACCAAACATTTCCGGTGTGGCTAAAATACATTTACTAGGAGTGAAACATATTCGTGCTTATGGGACTACGCCTCATCCCAATGTTCTGGCGGGCTTCTTGATCATTCCTATTTGTCTTGTATCCCTACTAATTGTTTCCCCACAGAGAAATCTTTTCCCCGGAATACCTGATTCACGTGAAACCCTGAAAACACGTTTCTTGAAGTGGTTTCTTGCGATCTCTTTATTTCTAACTTTCCTAGGACTATGTTTCACATTCTCAAGATCCGCTTTTCTCGGTCTGTTCTTGGGAATACTTATAATTTTATCAATAAAATTTGCCGCAAAAAGAACTCATTATATGCCAAAATTTTCTTCTAAGCATGTATGTGTCCTATTAGCCATCATTCTGTTAATATTTCTTGTTTCATGTGTTTTATTTTACTCCACATCCTTTTTCTCTTCTCAATCTCTTTCCGAAAGAAATTTTTATACAAATGTTTCATATGCAACCATAAAAAACAATCCCATTTGGGGATTGGGGATTGGCCAGTTTGTTTTTTCATTTATTCAAAAATATCCCTCCATAGAAGGTTGGATGCATCAGCCGGTTCATAATATATATCTTCTTGTGTTTAGCGAATTGGGGTTTGTCGGTTTCGCGCTCTTTATGTTATTTATATTTCTTATTTTTTCACGAATAATTGAGAAAAGAAATTATCCCCAACAATTGACAGCTTATCATATATATTGCATAATACTTTCTTACCTTTTTATTTGTCTTTTTGACCATTATTTTTGGGATATCGAGATAGGCTTATTTTCTTTTGCCTTGTCAATTTCGTTTTTTTACATAATCCAGCATCTTGAAACAACTGGGGACTAAATCGAAATTTTTATCAAGGACTGTCTTATGTAATGCAGTTTCATAAAATTTTTTTGGGTGATTGGACAAAATAATTTCTTTTGCTATAATTGAACAGCAAAGCCCCGTTT
>CAZFIH010000058.1:0-4834 GCA_964519445.1 uncultured Bdellovibrionales bacterium
AGTATACCGCGAATTTTTGAAACCCGGGGACGCACCGCAAGTTGAATTCTGTATTTCCGGCGAAAGCATCACCGCCCGCGAATACTGCAATTTGCACAGTCTCTGGAAGAGCTAGGCTTCAGTTGAAGATTTTCTTTTTTTCCGCTAGAGTTAGAGTATGGCAAATACAAAAGAAAAACTTCATCTGGCCGCCATTACCATTCTCGTCAAGGACCGGCAGACCAATGCGCCCGAAGTAAACCGGATTCTCACCGAAAACGGCCATTTGATTATGGCTCGTCTTGGAGTGAACGTACAAAGGCAATGCTTTGAGAACTGCACGGCCATGGTCACTGTCGCCGTCGAAGCAAGCGCGAAGGATATCAGGAGAATTGCTAAGGAGCTCAACGACCTATACGGGATCGTGGCCAAGGAATGCCTGATGGCGTAGAAAATGAAGCATGGAACTGGTTTGCTTCATGTTATATGTTTCATGTCATGTGAGTTTCAATGTCTGACGTCGAGGAAATAAAAAATCGCTTGAGCGTGGTGGAGCTCATTGGCGAGTATATACGGCTTCAAAAAGCAGGGAGCAGTTGGAAGGCTCTCTGTCCTTTTCATAACGAAAAGACCCCCTCTTTTATGGTGAGCGAAGAGCGTCGCAGTTTTCACTGTTTTGGCTGCGGTAAAGGAGGGGATATTTTCACTTTCGTCATGGAGATGGAGGGCATCGGCTTCCGGGAAGCTCTGGAGCAACTGGCTCAAAAAGCGGGAGTCGAATTGAAAAAAACGGGTCGGGTTGAACTAAGGGAAAAAACATCGGAAAAGAAGAGGCTTTACGAAATTTTGGAACTGGCGACCAAGTGGTATGAAAAAAATCTTTGGGAAGGAAGGGGAAAAGAAAAAATTTTGGGATATTTGCGAGAGCGGGGATTGAACGGCGAAACGATCAGGAAATTTCGGTTAGGATACGCTCCCGAGGGATGGAGGAACCTATTGGAATTTCTGACAAAGCGCGGATATAAACCGGGTGAAATAAATAAAACAGGACTGCTTGTGGAGAAAAATCCAAATCAAGTCCAAAATCCAAATTTCAAAATCCAAAACACTGATTATTACGACCGCTTCCGCGACCGGATAATGTTTCCGATTCAGGACGTGATGGGGCGGGTGGTTGGATTTTCGGCGCGAGTCGCCCCGGGAGGGAATGAAAAAACGGCTAAGTATATAAATACACCCCAGACGATTCTTTATGATAAAAGCAAGATTTTGTACGGACTCAATCTGGCAAAGACGGAGATTAAAAAGCGGGGAGAAACAATTATAGTGGAAGGCAATATGGACGTAATCGCTTCTCACCAGGCCGGATTTCCAAACACCATCGCCGTATCCGGAACGGCACTGACGCCCGAGCAGGCCAAAACCATGAAGCGCTACGCCGAAAGCGCCAAAATCAGCTTTGATATGGACACAGCCGGCCAGGAAGCAGTCAAAAGAAGCCTCCGGGTTTGTCTTCAGGACGACTTGGATGCTAGAATAGTCCTGTTAGACAAAGGGAAGGACGCAGCGGAAGTTGTGCGGGAAAATCCGGAAAGCTGGAAAAAGTCCATTGAGGGAGCCCGACGGATTTTGGATTATTTCTTCGAGGATGCTTTCTCGCGGCATGATCCGAAAGATCCGGTCGGCAAGAAAAAAATCGCCCATGAGCTTCTGAATGTTGTCAAAGATATCGCTAACCCCATTGAAAGATCACACTGGGCAAGATTGCTTTCGGAGAAAATTGGAACGGCGGAAAAGAATATCCTCGAGGTTTTGGAAAAAGTAAGGCTGAAAAAAGAAAATCAGGGAGAAGAATCTTATCAAGCGCAGGCGAAAGGGCGAAGGTCTTCAAGAACAGACATCCTTGCCAAGAAAATCGTCGGTATTCTCATTGCCTTTCCTGGAGAATGTGAAACCGAAAGGGCGAAAATACAGGAAAATGATTTTCAGAAAGCGGAATATCAAAAAATTGTTTCTCTCTTGAAAAGAGGTGTTGACCTCCAGGGCGTCAAGGCGGCCTTTCCTGATTATGAAACAGGTAAGTTTTTGGATGAGGCTGTTTTCGAGGCGGAGGTTGAATTTGGCGATTCCTCTCAGCGGGATCCGGCGCTTGAAATAGGCGAATGCATAAAAAACATCAGGAAAGAAAACCTAAAAACAAAGGTGGAAAAAATCGCACAAGATATTAGGGAGGCGGAGAAAAGCAATGACAGGGAAGCCATGAAAAATCTCATGGAAGAATTCCAGAGGCTAGTTTTGGAACTAAGTAATCTAAGGTAGCAATTTATGCCGAAAAAGAAAAGGAAAAATAAATCGAAAGCGGTTACGCTGAAGAGAAAGAAATTGAAAAGAAGTGAAAAAAAGTCTCATCCAAAAAAGAGAAAGGCCAGTGGCCGGTTAAAGATTTCAAAGAAGGCGGGAGAGAGGAAAAAGATAAGCCGGAAAAAAACCGCCAAAAAGACTGCTTCTCGAAAGAAGAAGAAGGTTTTCTCATCGACGGAATCGACCCAGGCTGATGCCTTGGTGAAGGTCGGAAAACAAAGAGGATTTGTTACAGAGGACGAAATTCTTCATGTCATTCCGGAAGTAGAGAAAAATTTGAGCGGGCTTGAAGAGCTGTATGAAAAACTGGAAAAGGCGGGAGTAAAGGTGGTCAGTTCAGACGAAGTAATAAAAGAGGAAATTGAAAAAGAAGTGGAAGAAAAAGAAAAGAAAGGCATGGCAATCGGCATTCCTCTCGATCTCGACGATATCTCATCAGATTCGGTTCAAATGTATCTCCGCGAGATTGGGCGGGCTGCTCTTCTTACGGCTGAAGATGAGGTATTTCTTGCCAAAAGGATTGAAAAGGGGGACCTGCAAGCCAAACAAAGGCTCACGGAGGCCAATCTTCGGCTGGTAGTTTCCATTGCCAAAAAATACGTAGGGAGAAGCGCCAACCTCTCTCTTTTGGATCTCATTCAAGAGGGGAATATTGGCCTCTTCCGGGCCGTGGAAAAATTTGATTATCGAAAAGGATATAAATTTTCGACTTACGCGACGTGGTGGATCCGCCAGGCGATCACGAGAGCTCTGGCCGACCAATCGAGGACGATTCGCATTCCGGTTCATATGGTGGAAACGATTAACAAATATACGCAGGCGACGAGAAGATTGGTCCAGGAATTGGGCCGTGACCCCCTGCCGGAAGAGGTAGCGGCCGAAATGGGAATCGAAGTTGAAAAAGTGCGCCATATTATGAAAATTTCTCAAGAGACGGTATCGATTGAAACTCCGGTTGGAGACAGCGAAGACGACAGCATTTTGGGTGACTTCATTGAAGACACGGAAACTATCATGCCTCACTACAGCGCTGCCCGAAAACTGCTGGCTGACCATATGGACGTTGTCTTGCGGGATCTTTCTCCCCGCGAGCAGAAGATTCTCAAGATCCGGTTTGGGCTGGAGGACGGAGTCACACACACTCTCGAGGAAGTAGGCCATGAATTCGGGGTCACTCGTGAGCGCATCCGCCAAATCGAGGCCAAAGCGCTTGAGAAAATTCGAGAGAGCCAATTGTCGAAGAAGCTTAAGGACTATTAGATATTTGGATGTAAAAAAAGCCCCGATGGTAGATCGGGGCTTTTTTTCACGAATTGATTTTATAGAAATATATTCCAACGTCGGCAATCCATTTGCGGACACTAGCTTCGCCGTGACCGGCGCAAGAGCTTCCACATTTCCAAGAAATCATCTGATTCGGATTCTTCACGCCCCGGTTTACCAGTTTTTCAATTCTTCCGCCAACCGTGTCAACGGCTTCCTCGGGCGAAGAAAAACAGGTGTATCCGCCGGAAACTGTTTTCCCGCCGCCTTTGAAACCCCAGTAGTTGTAGCAGTCCCGACCGGAGAGTTTGGGGGAGTAAGCCCCAAATTTACTTTCCTTCATGGCGATTCCAACCAGAAAGGCGGCCACCGGACGCGGTTTTCGGGCAATCGGCTCGACCATGGCTTCCATCGGAGTGTTTTTCACGATCCCGGCAATATCTTCACGAAGCTTTGATTCTCTGTCGTTTTTTTTCTCTGCCGCTTTTTCCACTGAATTTTCCGGAAAACGGGCAATGTCAGACTTTGACACGTGCTCAACTTTTCCCGGTTCAAGTTTCACGAGGCCTATTTTTTCACCAGCCTCCAGGGGAAGGTGGTTTGGCGGCTCAATGCCTTGCGGAAAAATTATTTTTGAAGCCAGAACCATGAGCATGAGAACGCCCGAAATAAAAAGCGGCCAATAAAGCTCCTGCTTGCCGGATATATGCTTTTTCAGGTTGTCTTTTATGAAAAGAGATGATTGACTAATTTTTTCCCAAAACTGATTGACTGTCTCTCGATGATGCTTCAGTTGAATCAGGAGTTTGCGATATTTGCACGAGCATTTTATGTCGCAATTCTGGCAGTCTTGGGTTTTTTGAGCAGGTACTAAATGATCCCCCCCGAGATAAGCAAGCTTATCCAGGTCACGCATTCTGTAGTATTTTCAAGAATTATCTTGGGCTGAAAGGACTGTTGTCAGCCGCTGTCAGCCTGCAGTCCGCGGAATTCTTGTTTGGATAAATCTGCTGGCTAAGACAGAATTCGACGGGCAGCCCCGTAAAACATTTCGCTATGGCTGAATGTTACGGGATAAACCAATAAAAAAAGAATAGCACCATACGCTATTCCCTGTATTATTGACGAAAATAATGCTAGCAAAGCCTCGGGCTGCCGTCAAGACCTTTTTTCTAGGACAAGATTCAAACATGAAAGCCCCTTTTTGCTAGACTAGAGCGTTAACTTCTAA
>CAZFIH010000059.1:0-4800 GCA_964519445.1 uncultured Bdellovibrionales bacterium
TCAAACCTTTTCCAGTCTCACTAGTAGAACTAGTGGATTACCTTAGAATATTTATCCGTCGGAGAAATTCTTGAACTCTTCAGGTAGGAGGACGCTTACTGGCAATATCAGGGAGATCCGAAGCCTGAAATTCCACATGCAAAACTGACCAGCGGAAAATGCTCTGACGGCTTCTTCGATTGCTTGAAAGTTTTACGTTATCCGAGCGTGGCGGAAATTCTCGGCCGCCAATTGGGACGTAAAATAAAACATTATGGCATCGTCGACGTCGACTGGGTTATAAGCTCTCCCTATGCCGCCATAACCTTTGGTCATGAAGTGGCTAAGGAGCTCGACGCCATCTTCATGTTCTGCACGAAAGACCCTTCTGATCCCAAAGGTAAAAAAATGCTTTGGGGGCGAATGCAGATCCCGGAGGGTTCGAAAGTTCTACAGGCAGAAGAATTGATCACCACCAGTTTCACCTTCAGGGAAATCCGCAGAGCGGTCGAGGCCGATAATCCCCATCCGGTTCATTTCTATCCTGAAGTTGGCGCCCTTGTCCACCGGCCTGAAAAATTACCCATAGAATACGATGGCCGAACCGTGATCGCCGAAATCGAGACGGTAATTCAAAACTTCGATCCCGGTGAAACGACATGCCCCTACTGCGCTGAGAGCTCGGAAGCCGTCCGACCCAAGGAGAACTGGGCGAGGCTCACTGGAAGAATTTAAAAAAAATAATAGGAGGAAAATATTTTTTAAAAGGCCATCGGGTGCGAACCTGATGGCCTTTTCTATTTCTGTAAAATTATTTCTCTCATTTGCAAAATATCAAAAGCGCAGTAGAATATAGTCAGGAGAAACAAACAAAAATCCAAATCCAAATCTTGCGAAAAAATTCAGCAAGCTGGGTTTTTGTTTTTTTCGTTCTTTGAAATATCCAAAATCCAAAAAACCGAAATGTCATTCGGCTCTTGATATCTATCATGAATTTCAAGGGAGGAAAATCCATGAGCGCAGTCGTCGGAATCTGGGGAAATCAGAATGCGGCTCTAAAAATTCTCTTAGGGCTGTACAGGCTTCTTCATAAGGGAATGAAATATCTGGGAATTGTAATGGCGGCTAGCCAAAAAGAATTCCAAGATATGTTCAGACTGGGGCCTCTAACGGATATTTTAGACAACCCTCCGGACATAATGTCAATTGGCAGTCTCTCCGGGATTGGTATTGTTGGCAACCATATCCAATTGGATATGCACAGCAGGCTTGCACAACCATTTCACAAAAAAATCCGCAATGTCCCTTTTGCCATCTGCGTGAGCGGTGTGATAACAAACCAGGATCAGCTTCGAAGAAAAATCGAAAACAATTGTTTCCTGGGAAGCGATTCTATTGCGGAGTTAGTGGCTCATCTCGTCAACCGATCGGGGAAAAAAGATTTACTGGACCGGATATTTGATGCCCTGAGCGAACTCGAAGGATCTTTTGCGGTTCTGATTCTAACGCCTGACTTTCTTGTCGCCGCACGAGATCCTCTGGGAAACCGACCCCTCTCATTGGGAAGTTTACCCGACGGCGGTATCATGGTTGCGACGGAAACTACAGCTTTCGGACCTGTGAACGCTGTCTTCCTGAAAGATATCGAACCAGGGGAAGCGGTAGTCATCTCAAACAATGAGATAATATACCGCAAATTTGCACGTTCCGAAAAACTTGCGCTCTGCTCTCTCGAAGTCCTTCGATTGGCTTCACCGGACAGTGGTGTTTACGGAGGAAAAAGTATCGGCAATCAGCGAAAAGAACTGGGCAAAAAAGCTGGCGAGCAAAAAGCAATAATCGCCAACTGCATTATCCCGACACCGAAAGCGGTGATGCCCTTCGTACAAGGTCTAACTGAGGTCCTGGCAATTCCTATTGCCATGGCTATAGACTACAACGATAAGATCGTCAGGGGTTCCTTGCCTGACAGCATCTATCTGGATGTGAAATTCAAATTTGTTGGATCTCTGATCACGGGAAAACGGGTTTTAGTTGTCGATGACATCCTATTCAGCTTTCGCACAGCCCGACACCTGGTGAAGTCCCTATGGGATACCGGCCTCGTTGAAGTAATCCAGTTTTTAGCCAGTTGCCCTCCTGTAAACAGAGATCTCTGCCCTTTTCGCTGGAATCCCGCACCTTCCCTGAACGGCAGTTTCGAGGATTTCAAAGACACCGAACTCCCGAGATTTCTCTGCGTAAACAGCTTCGATTTTCTTAATCTTTCTTTAATCAGAGAAGTCATCGGCCCTAGCGCTAATGATTTCTGCTACCGATGTCTCCAAGGTTAGGATGTCGCAAAAGCCCCGAGAGTGGTTCGCAAACCACTCCGGGGCTTTTCTCTTTGGTTGATAAAAGGACTCTCTTGCTTTATGATGACCCAGTTTGCACATTGATAAACCATTTCGCAAGAAATAGTTTTCTTTTTGGTGTCTTCTGGAAAAAGTTAGAACTTTCTTTCAGCAAAATCCCGATTCTTGATTTTCGCCCGTAGCTTCCGCTTGACCCATCCCGCCCCTTCGCGCACAACGCTTTATTCCCTGTCTATAATAACTTTTCTTGAACTTGAATAAACTCTTTCAAATCCGATTCAACCAATATCCGCTGAATATCCGTGCGGCTGATCATTGTTTGAAGGGGTCTGGTCGTATTTCTCTCGTCTTTTCCGTCAAGAATTGAAAATCCGATATACTCAACCTTTTTATTTCTCTTGATTCTTATCCAGTCTATCGCCGGAACAAGATCGCTGTCGGAACTCACGATAATCGCCGTGTCGTATCTGTCATCAACTGCTCCAACGATTAAATCGGTGGCCAGCTTCACATCAATGCCTTTTTCTCTCGTGGTTCTGATTTCAATTTCGCTCACGCCTTTTCTCCGCAATTCTTTGTAGTTCACAACTCGCCCGTCGATTTTTATTCTTTCTATTCTTGTTCGCAGTTTGCTGGTTTTAATCTCCCAGCCTGTCGTTTTCAAAGTCGTGAAAAGTTTCGTTTGTTTCGACATGGCCTTTTTACTTCGAAGATTTCCCACTTGCTCGCGCACAGTTCCGACATAAAATCTTTTGCCCATACTGACGATTTCCCGGCCATTGGCCAGAAAATTTGCAAAACCTTCAAAAGAAAAATCATTTTCTCCGATACCTAGTTTTTTCAGCGCAAGATGAAAGAAATTCCCGCCGTCAATGAAAATTTGCACTCTTTCTTTTTTGTTTTCCATATGCCGTTATTTTAGCACGAATTTGCCCCAAAAAAAATCCTGCACACTGCCGAAGCAGGCGCAGGAGACTTTATATACTAATACTAGGTTATTAGCTTGTTTCTGTCAATGGGCAATTTTAGGGTCAAAAAATGGCTAGAATATTGAATTTATTGAGGTTGTGCTTGACCCGACCCACCCATTCGCGCACTCCCAATTCCTAAAGTTAAACTCTAGGAACGGTCAGTAAAGGAAAATAACAAAATTCTTTTTTTTATAAAGTTTGAGTCCAGAATCTAACGCAACATATTTGGTTCAAAGCGCCAAAGGTGTTAAGTTGGATTGCTATGACAAATTACAAAAGATTAAGTGATCTGGAGCGGGAAGAAATCAGCCGGATGCTCTCGCAAAATTGTTCTTTTCGCAGTATCGCCAAAACGTTAGGCAGGAGCGCAAGCACAATCAGTCGGGAAATAGGGGCGGGCAGCTGCAGCAAGTATACCTATCGAGCTGTCAGAGCGCAAAACCGAGCCAGAAGGAACTCATCCAAAAGAAAAGCCGGCAAGCGTAAGCTGGGAGATAATCAGGAATTGTGGAGACATATCCGCAAGAAGCTGAAAAAGAAATGGTCGCCCCGACAGATTGCCGAAGAGCTCCAAAAAGATTATCCTCTAGACATGGCTATGCGCATTTCACCGGAAGCAATTTACACCTACATCTATGTTCTTCCCCGCGGTTCTCTTAAGAAAGAGCTGACATCCTCCTTACGGCAAAACCATAAAAGAAGACATAAACAAGCCAGAGGCGTCAAAATGGAGCGGAAAATAGAGGATATACTTTCAATTGAGGAACGACCGAAGGAAGTTGAAGATCGGATTGTTCCCGGACACTGGGAGGGAGATTTGATTATCGGAAAGAACAATCGTTCGGCTCTTGGCACCCTAGTGGAGCGCACGACCCGCACGACTATCCTTGTTCCAGTAAAAAACAAAGAAGCTGAAGTTGTTGCTAAGGCCTTTGCCAAGGAGGTCAAGAAATTACCCCGGCAAATGAAGCTGACTATGACATATGATCAGGGACGGGAAATGGCTAAGCATAGGCTGTTTACTAACATTACGGGAATCAAAGTATATTTTGCCCATCCGAGAAGCCCTTGGGAAAGAGGCACTAATGAAAATACTAATGGCTTAATCAGACAGTTTTTCCCTAAAGGAACGGATTTCAGAAAGATTTCCCGACGCGAGGTTAAGAAAGTGCAGGACTTGCTTAATGGCCGCCCTAGGCAGACTCTTGGCTTCAGAAAGCCCTATGAAGTTTTTAATCAACTAATCAACAGCACTGTTGCGTTAAATTCTAGAAACTAAGTAGTTTGTAAATCAGCAAAAAAACACTACGATATATCGTAGTGTTTTTGTTTTTTGGACTGTGCCGGACTCGAACCGGCCACCTCCGCTGCTTGCCCCGCACCAATTCTAGCTTTGGTGTTTGTTGGACGAAATCCGAACCCATTTTGAGCAAAATCCTCTGGATTTTGCGGATTGAATCCCGCCCAGCGTTTCCGCCCGCCTCCGCTTCGCTTCG
>CAZFIH010000060.1:0-4798 GCA_964519445.1 uncultured Bdellovibrionales bacterium
CCGTTCGCGCAATCGCCGGAATTCCGCATCCGGCGCAGGACGAATGGCCGGGAGCAAGATGTTTAGTTAATTCTTTGTTCATTCTTTGAGACCAATATATTTAGTTTCTCCTTTATTCCCATCATCTTCGAAAACTTTCTTAATATCGTCTTTGAATATTTCTCTCCCGCCCAAGCCGTAGATGCAGGATTGGATTGTATATTGTCTATCTCGTATTGCGTGCAAACTCTGAACTATCTCACTATGTATTGGAGGCTTTGAACCGAGAGAAATTGTCCGGTCCAAGACCGCTATTTCAGAAATATGCTGAAGCGCTTCGGAAATTTTTTTCGCCGGAAACGGACGGAACAATTTTATCTTGAGAAGTCCGATTTTTTCTCCTTGTTCGCGAAGTTCGTCAACCGCTATTTTGGCTGTTCCGGCGGTTGAGCCGGCAACAACAATCGCTTTTTCCGCGTCTTCCAGCCTATAGGCTTCGAAATAGTCATAGGCTCTGCCGCTTATTTTTGCGTATTCATCGCAAATATTTTTGTATTCGATTCCGGCTTCTTTCATCGCTTCCGCTTCCGCTCTCTTGAACTCGAAATAAGAATTGGGAAGACCGACCGGCCCGAAGGTCACCGGATTCTCAAAATTGAGAAGATAATTTTTCGGCTTGTATTCTCCAATAAATCCCCTTGCCGCATTCTTATCCAGAATATCCAAATTTTCCACGCTGTGAGAAGTCGTGAATCCATCCATAATCACCATCGCCGGCAAACGCACCTTTTCCGCCAGACGAAGAGCCACAAAAGTATTGTCGTAGACTTCCTGCACATTTTCCGAGAACAACTGAATCCAGCCCAGATCGCGGACTGCCATCACATCCTGATGGTCGCAGTGAATGTTTATCGGAGCGCTGATGGCTCTCGCGCTGACAAGCATCAATATCGGCAGCCTTGACCCCGAAGCAATCGGAAGGATCTCGCTCATTAGCATTATTCCTTGCGAACTTGAAGCTGTCGCGGCCCGTATTCCCGTCGCTTGAGCTCCGACCGCCGCGCTCATGGCCGAATGCTCCGATTCCACCTCGATCATTTCCGTGTCGGCTTCACCATCGGCCACCATCTTGGCAAAGGTTTCAATAATAGGCGTCTGGGGCGTAATGGGATAAACCGGCATCACTTCCGGGTTGATCTGTTTCAACGCCTCCGCCGCCGCGGCACCGCCGGTGAGGGCTAAATTTTTACTTTTATTAATCATAGATTTATCCGCCTACTGAAGTGCGATTCATTTTTATCGCTTTTTTGGGGCAAACGGTCGAGCATACGCCGCAGCCTTTGCAGACGTCGTAGTCGATGTCTGCCTTGCGGTTTTCGTCAAAATCAATGCAAGCTTCCGGGCAATAGGAAAAACAGGTCGCGCACCCGGCGCAGGATTTTTTGTCGACGACCGGCTTCATATACCGCCAGTCGCCCGTGCGGGGAGACTTTTCGGGATCGTGCTTAATGACGGCTCCTTCTTCGATATCTTGCCAGGCCATGCATGCTATTCTTTACGAATTATGAATATGCTTCGCTTTACGAACATATGAATGTACGAAAGATATGTTATTCGTATATTCGTACTTAATTCTTAATTCGTAAAGCCTATAAACTATCGTATGCTTTTTCTATCGCTTTTGCATTTTTTTCCGTCTTTTCTGCTCCGATTTTTCCGGTGTATTTTTCCCGAAACACGTCGACGAGATTTTCCAGTTTCACGACTTCAGCCACTTTCACCAGTTTTCCCAAAATAGCCGTATTCGGCCGCGGCTCGCCTATTATCTCAATCGACAAACCAGTTGCATCAATGGGATATATATTTCCAATGTATCCCGTTTTTTCCTTGACCGCTTGCTGATCGGAAACCGTGTTTACGATCATAGCCTCATTTTCGTCCAAATTTTTTGTTACGTCAGCAACTCCAAGAAGCGTTTCGTCAACTACAACCACCACGTCCGGGTCAACCACCGGCTCATGCGTGTGAATTGGATCGTCAGAGACGCGGACAAATGTCCGTATGGGAGCGCCCGATCTTTCCGGACCGAAATCAGGGAATGCTTGAATGTACTTCCCTTCGCGAAGAGCCGCCTGCGCCAAAAGCTCCGCCGCCGTCTTGGCGCCCTGCCCGCCCCGGGCATGAAAAACGATTTCGAAAATTTTCTTTTCGATTTTCATACTGCTGGATAGGATAAACTAGGCTTAATCCCGCTCGAAACAAAACCTCTTGAATTTCCTTCGGATTCAACTTATCTATTATACCATAAAAAAACTTGACTTCCAATAAGAAGCCAAGTTTTTTAAGAATCTTAAGGGGCTTAGGAAAGCTTATTACTTCCCCAGCTCCTCATCAATTGCCGCTTTGAGCGTCTCATAGGGAACCACTCCGCTCATGAACTGGCCGTTCACGAATGTGGCCGGAGTTCCGGAAATTCCGAATTCCTCGGCCTGCGCCGCATCAGCCTGAATTTCGTCGCCGTATTCATTGCTATCGAAACATTGGTTGAATTCCAGAACATTGAGCCCCAGTGAAGCGGCGTAATTTTTGAAAATATTGTTACTGACCGCCTCGCTCCATTCCTTTTGGGAAGCATAGAGCTTGTCAGCCATCTGCCAGAATTTTCCCTGCTCTGCCGCGCATTCGGATGCCAGAGCGCTCACCTCCGCTTTTTTATGAATTTGAAGCGGGAGATGCTTGAACACAAACAACACGCGGTCTTGATACTCGTCGATTGCCTCTCCAAAGCCTTGCTCATAAAAAGACTTGCAGAATGGGCATTCGAAATCCGTGAAAAGGATCACCCGTACCTGGGATTCTTCATTGCCTATTCGGCTGTCATTCTCTTGAATATCCGGAAGAGAGATGAATCTTCCCGGTCTTACGCCGATTTGCTCCGCGTTGAGAAGAAAGAAACCGTCTTTTTCCATGAATATTTCCTGCGCTTGGGAATATACGTCCGTCTTTGTGACATTTTCCCCGAAAGCAAAAGCTGGCAGGCTTTTGATTTCCAGTTGCTCCACTAGCGCTCTTCCCTGTTCAGAGTCGTATTGGACACTCTTGGGAACAAGAGTCGGAATAACTCTTTTCAAAATTTGAAGCGGCTCTTCCACGGCGCACTCCTCGCACTGGCTGTCATTCACAATCTGAAGTTCGACAACCGGCTCATTGTAGGCCACCCAAGTCTTGCCGTCAAAAGGCACGACCGAAGTTTCCCTCAAGGCGCGCGGCGAAAAACCGCTTTGGGAAAAAAACTGGGCCACATCCACAAAAATACTGCCGATAAGAAGTCCCGTCAGAAGAATAATAATCGACGTGTAGTTTTTTATTTTTTTCTGGCAGTCTTTTTGAGAATCTCCGACTGATTTCCCAAACATATTTGTCTGCCGACTTTCCTCTTCTGCTTCTCCCGTCTTGATTTCCTCTGTCATATGTTTTGTCGCCTTAGGTTAATTATTGATCTGTTTCTTCCGCCTGGATATTTTCCGGCTCTTCCGCGGATTGGGACTGATCCGTCTGACTGCCGTTTTGTGTCTCTTCGATCTCTTCTTCACTCATCAAATCAAAATCCGACGCCAAGCCCGAAATTTTGTAGTCTTCATAGCCGATGGTCACCACTTTTTTAGCTTCCGTTTTGACCGAAATGCCAACCAAAACTCCCAATATAAAAATAAGCAGGGCGTTCACCAGGCCCTCCGAGATCCTAAATTTATTTTTTTTGCTCGCCTTTTTTTCTTCGCTCACAAAGATCATTTTAGCGTTGTGGAAAGCTTAGCAGACTATTATTATTTTTACAACCCCTGTATCTCCACGGCGTCATTTGCGCTTATGTCGTTTCTCCGGCAAAAACCGGCCGGAACCTCGAGGACATAGCCAACTGGCCCGGGAGAAGTGAAAATTCGCGCGTCTTGAGGCGAAACACTGCTTTCACAGCCGATTACCTTTCCGTTTTCAATCCATATGATGTCGATCGGAATGAGCATCCCCTGCATCCAAAAATTCTGAACGTCGCTTCCGGGCATCATGAAAAGCATTCCTCGTCCTTCCGGCAGTTTTTCCCTTCCGGCCAAGCCCTTTCTAATTTTCTCCTTGGAATTCACTGCTTCCGCTTTGACCAAAACGCCCTTCACGAAAACTTTCTTTATCGGATTGAGGCTGGTTGAATAAATTTCACTGAAGAAGTAATTGGCACCGATGACCAGGATTCCGGCGGCGACGATGAGGAGGATGATTATTGTGTTTCTTTTTTTGGGAGACATGGATAGATAGTTTTAGGGAGATAGGGATGAGGCAGTAAGTTAGGTTTTGGGATTTAGGCCTATAGGTATTTCATATCATCTACAGCTTACTGCGTATGACATTGCCTGCAGCCCGTTCCTTATTCCCCTACAACCTTCCCTCTTAGATATCCAGCTGCTGAAAAATATACCACGGCGATTGCCATAATCAAAATGATTTTTCCGAAAGCGTTCAGATTTAGCGCCGCTATTCCGATTCCGGCGCTCGCGAGCCCGACAGCGACGACGATTTTTTTTTCGCTCAACCCCAATTTTAGCAATTTATGGTGCAAATGTCGATTGTCCCCGCCGGAAAAAATAGACCGGTTCGCCGAGTATCTTTCCCAAATCACATTGAGAAAATCCAAAATGGGAATCAGGGCCACCATCATCACGGTGGCTATTTTTGCTCCGGCGAAAATGGAAAGGCTGGCCAGGAGAAACCCGAAAAACCAAGCGCCGCTCGTCCCCGCCAGAATCTTGGCCGGCTGCCAGTTGAAAAT
>CAZFIH010000061.1:0-4722 GCA_964519445.1 uncultured Bdellovibrionales bacterium
GCACAGCCCGCTCGCAACGCTTTCGCGTAGCGAATGCGGGCGAGGACAACCACAAAAGTTTGCAAATACTTCAGGTAACAAAAGACAGGGATAAAACCCTGTTTTTGAGTTATTACCCAGAAAACGACACATTTTGAGGGAGATTTTGGAGTCCACTCCACTCCTGAATATGGGCTTGTAAATAGGATTGTTTCTGGAGCATAGTTTTGTATAATCGCAACATTCCTATTGACTTTCCATATCATAAATGATACAATTATAACATATAAATGATATAATAATATGCGAACCAAAAGCGACAAACTGAACAAGAGGCAAGATGCCATTCTGACCTTCATTGAAGCTGAGAAAACCATCTCCATCGGGAAGATATTTGAGTATGTCCGGAAAAATGTTGGGGAAGTGACGAGAATTACCATCTCCAGAGATTTGCAAATATTGCTGGAGATGGGACTGATTGAAAGGCAGGGAGCTGGACGCGCTGTTGTATATCAACTGTCGTCTCAATATTCAATCCTGAAAAAGATCGATGTCGAGAAATACTTTGCTATCGAACCCGATCAACGGGACATCAGAGAAAAATTCAACTTTGATATTTTCAGCCAACTGAAGAATGTTTTTACCGATGCCGAAATGGAAAAGCTATCTGAACTAAATGAAATTTATAGAGATAAAATAAAAAATATCTCTCCCGATGCTCTGCGGAAAGAAAAAGAAAGATTGAACATTGATTTCAGCTGGAAGTCCTCGAAAATTGAAGGAAACACCTACAGCCTACTCGAGACTGAACAGTTGATAAAGAACCAGAAAGAAGCCGCGGGGCATCCAAAGGAAGAAGCGATTATGATTCTCAATCACAAAAAGGCTTTGGACTATATTGGCAGCAAAAAGAAAGATTTCCAGAAAGTATCCGTTTCGAAGATTGAAAACATCCACTCATTGCTCGTGGATGGTTTGAACGTAACCAAAAATTTGCGAAAGTCTTTGGTCGGAATAACGGGAACAAATTTTAAACCGCTGGACAATGAGTTTCAAATCAGGGAGGCTCTGGAAAAAGCCTGTCAAAAAGTTAATATAACAGAAAATGTTTTTGAAAAAGCGGTAATTTTAATGTTGCTTATTGTCTACATTCAACCTTTTGTGGACGGCAACAAGCGAACCAGCCGACTTTCAGGAAACGCCATTTTGCAATCTTTCGATTCCTGCCCGCTTTCTTATCACAGCATAGACGAGGTGGAATACAAAAAAGCAATCCTGCTGTTTTACGAGCAAAATAACATTTCGTATTTCAAGGAGCTGTTTTTGAAGCAGTTCGAGTTTGCGGTGGAAAATTACTTCGGGTAGAAAATGGAACAATATCCAAAAAGAAAGGCGGGAAAATTTTCGTCCCGTCTCTTTTCCAGTAACTCCCTAGAAATACCATATTTCGAAACAGGTTCCTATCTTACAAACCTTTGACTAACCATCTCAAATCTGTTATAACAATCTGAAGCCAAAATTGGCTTAAATACAGCTCGTTTACAAATTAATGCTGGAGGAATGTTGATATGAAGGCAAAAAATGTATTTATTGCCACTCTCCCAAGATCCGGGTCTACTCTTGCGGGGATGATATTGGGTGCTCACTCGCAAGTTTGCCATATCGGTGAATCTGCCTATTGGGCAAAGTTGGATCCCAGATCTTCAAAATGCTGCTGTGGTTCTATAGGGTGCGAGTCGCTTATCGGCATTTCGAACATAATCTCTGATTTTCCGGTCGAAATGGAAAGCATCAATACTGCCTGCGGCATAATAGACGTTATGGAGGAGCCAAACAAGATCCGCCATGTGTTGAGTCATTCCGCTGCGATCGTCGATAAGGACGCATTCAAATCGGTAATGTGGCTGTGTTGCGCCGGGATTGAAAGAGTTGCTGAAGCAGCAAGAAAAATATCTGGCAAAAACATAATTGTGGAAAATTCAAAATACATTATGATCGCCGATGAGCTGCTCAAAAAAGACAAGAAATGGAAGACGATCGTCTTGACAAGAGATCCAAGAGGAGTCGCCCTGTGCAGCAAGGAAGCGGGTGAAAGAAAGGGTGTTCCTCGGCCGGTCAGTGAAAAGATTGACCTCCTCGCTTCGTTTGCCCGCCGGGCTGCCGAACTGATTCGGCAAGAAAACGTGCTGCATGTGCGCTACGAAGATTTGTGCAGAAATACAACTGTCACGGTCGAGTGTATGTGTGAATTTTTGGAGGTTTCCTTCGAGCGCGGCATGTTGGAGTTCAAGAAAAATAAAGGTCATCTCCTCATGGGAAACCACATGATGTACGATTCGAATGAAGAAATTCGGGAAGATCTTGACTGGCGTTTCGCACTCAGCCGCGAGGAAAAACTATTGTTCGAGAGAGAGGATATTTTACTGGCGTACAGAAATATCGGCTATAATCTCGATTGGGATCAATGAGGAGGTGGATATGTTCAATGTCTTATCTTTTGATCCAAAGAGAATCAAAGTCGAACTGTCGCAATCCGGAAAGATAATCGTTACAAAAAAAACAACCCTAGCGGAATTCAAAAACATAGTTTTGGCCAGACGGCATTTGTTGAAGCACAAACCCATTCTTGACTCGAACCATTACGGCGATATTTTGATATCTGTCGCCGAAGTGTTCGAGTGGGATCCTGAAGTGGGAATTCTTTCAACTCCTTTTTGTAAAGGGGAGAACCTCGAAACCTTATTGAGGACATCAATAGGCGATAACAGGGAATGTTTGATTCAGCTCATCAGAAAAATGTTTGAAGCTTTCAAACTGCATGGATTTCTGTGGGGTGATTTTGCTCCAAGGAACATGCTTTGGGATCGTTCTCGAAATATTATCTGGTTTGTTGATTTCGAACGGCATCTTCTTCTCAAGGATTGTCCGATCGAGCAGCACTCGTTTAATCGCTATGTGAGGAGATATTCAAGGGAAGAATTCTCTTGTTTTATTACTCAGGCCGAGCAAACATTGCTCTTTGACGGATATCTTGACGAAGATATGTCTGGCTCTGTCCCGGTTTATCTCATTGCCTCGAAAAGGAAATATGCGTTGCTGAAAACCATGTTTGGCGAAAAGTCATGCTATCCAGTTGAGGAAATTCGCAAAGCAGAGGAGCTTATGTCGGCTGCCGCAACGCCATTCCTGGTAAATAACATTTTTTTCTTTCCAATGGACTCGCTTGATTCTATCGGAAGCGCGGGAGGACCAGATGAATATGCCGACACAATTCTTGCAATTCGCGGGCTCGGAAATTATGGTAAGTTCTCATATCTCAAGAAACGTTCAGCGGCTCTCTGACAATTTTGTCCTCGCCTCCGATGACGACGGCGAAAAAGTTTTGCAGTCGGAGAAACTTGAAATTTCCATACGTATCCGGCCCGGTGGGTATGTCCCCAGGAGCGGTCTTTTGGTGGCTGAGCACCTGGCAACTATGGATATTCATGGGATGGCACTCGACATAGGGACGGGAGAGTCCGGCCTGCTGGCGAACTGTCTGCTTGCTATGGGAGCTTCAAATGTATTTGCATCAGATATTGACCCAACGGCGGTACAATGGGCAACGCAGGCATCAAACCGAAGCCAGGAAATATCTTGGCACAATTGCGATTTATTGCCCTCCGGATTGGTCAATGGGACGATTGACATAATTGTCAGCAATCCGCCGCAAATGCCGATGCCGTATCGAGGGCATTCTCATGATTATGGTGGACCAGACGGGAGGGACTGTATTATCAGAATAATCGAGCAAGGCGAGAAACTACTCAGTCGTGCCGGAAAATTGGTTGTGCTTTGCTTCGATTTTCTAAGCATTGATTGTCCGTACGGCCATGAAACCATTATCGAGCTTGCGAGAAAAAGAGGCTTGCGATCGCGACTCGTCGCAAGGCACAACCGCAGTATACGAAAAGGAGGTAAGACCGAAGAAAACATCAGTTGGATAGAAAGAATATGTCCCGGCTACATTTTTCGAAAAGATTGCCGGGGGAATTTCTATCATGAAATATTTATCCTTGAGATGAGCCGCTATCTCGTCTGAAGGCAAAAGGGACGGCTACGCGCCGGCCCTTTATTTTTTGTCTAATAACGTTTTAGCTGTAAACTTCAAGCGGGAATATTTTTCCTTCGATATAATCGTGAAGAAGATTGAATGCTCTTTTAGATATAAATTCTTCCGGATTCATTTTCAATATTTCTTCCTTAGTAAACCATCTGACTTCCTTGATCATTTCATCTCTGGGTTCCTGCTCATCTTTTGGCGCAATCGAAGCGGACACACCTTCTTTTGTTTGAGCCAGAAAATTAAATTGGGCGCGGACTTTATCGATATCTTCAGAAAAGTTTACACCTAGCGATTTGATCAGAGCTACGTTAAGTGATGCTTCCTCTTCACATTCTCTTTTTGCAGCTTCAAATATAGTTTCGCCTCCATCGTATGTTCCTTTTATAATGTTCCAGAGAGGTACGGTCTTTTTTTTGATTTTTTCTTTGATAAGCAGTATTCGGTTATCTTTGTCTATAACCACCACTCCTACTTTGAATATCGTTTCCATAATAATCGTAATAAATTTAGAATCAGCTTGCAACGATTGAATGATAGCTTTTTTTTTGGCATCTTGCAATACGGTATTTCGGCACACGTATAGTGTTCAAGTCCACGAACATAATTAACACATATTACTGATAAGAATTTATCAATTT
>CAZFIH010000062.1:0-4384 GCA_964519445.1 uncultured Bdellovibrionales bacterium
TAGCTTGAGGTTTTTGATTTTTTCTTTTCTTTTGATTTTGAATTTTTTTTGAGGAAAGCGAGCGCTCAAATCCGTTTGCTTTTTAGGTTTGGAAAATGTATATTATAGACAATTAAGCAGGAAAGATTATGCGAATTGGAATCGACGCCAGAGCGATACTAAATCCCGAAAAATCCGCGCCGAGCGGGGTGGCTCATTATGTATGGCATCTCATCAAAAATTTACTTGAGATAGACGGGGAGAATCAATACATCCTTTTTTTCGACTTTAAAGTCAGGGATAAAGATGTCAAGAAATTCACCCGATCCAACGTGAGAATCAAGTTTTTCCCTTTTTCCGATTACAAGAAATACATGCCGGGCGCCTATTCGGAAATTTTGGGGCTGGCCACCTATTCCCGGGAAAATTTGGATGTCCTCCACGTCACTTCTCCGCTCTACCGCGTACCGGCGGCTTATCGGGGAAAAGTGGTGACGACATTCTATGACTTCGCGCCCTACCGCGTTCCTGATGTTTTTCCGAAACTTTCGACGGCCAGAATCAAAGCCCTTTACAAGTTCATGACCCGAAAATCAGACCGGATAATTGCCGTATCAGAATCAACCAAAAGAGATGCCAAAGAACTCTTGGGATTCCCGGAAGACAAAATCGACGTCGTATACAACGGACTCGACAAAAGATTTCTCAAGGAGAGCGAATTTCCAAGGGAGGACCTCGAAAAACTGTACGGAGTCGGAGGAAAGTATATTCTATTTCTAGGAACGCTTGAGCCGCGCAAGAATCTCGGGCGGGTTCTCGAAGGCTTTACGCGGTTCAAGAAAAATTTTCCCGGCAGATTTGAGCACAAATTGGTCGTGGCGGGCAAAAAAGGCTGGCTGATGCGGGAATATTTTCAGATGGTGAAAGATCTTGAAATCGAAGACGAGGTTATTTTTACGGGCTATATTGGCGGCGACGTCCTCAAGCCTTTCTATACTTACGCCGAATTTTTTGTCATGCCTTCGCTCTACGAAGGATTCGGTCAGACAATCGTTGAAGCGATGGCCTGCGGAACGCCGTGCCTGGTTTCGAAAATTTCTTCCATTCCCGAAATTGCCGATGACGCCGTATGTTACGTCGATCCGCACGACACGGAAGGCATAGCGAAAGCGATGAACGAGCTGGCTCGCGACAGGAGCTTGCGGGAAAAGTTATCGTCAGCCGGGAAGGAGCAAGCCAAAAAATTCAGCTGGGAAAAATGCGCCCGGGAGACGCTTGAAGTTTATAAAAATGTTTAAGAAAGTCGATCCCAAACAGCCCCTTCCAGAAATGGAAGAAGGAATTCTCAAGTTTTGGGAAGAAAACCGAATATTTGAAAAGTCCCTAGAGCTTCGAAAGGATAGTAAGCTCTATTCTTTTTATGACGGACCGCCTTTCGCGACGGGGACTCCCCACTACGGACACATCGTGGCCAGCACGATGAAGGACGTTGTTCCGAGATACTGGGCTATGCGCGGCTATTACGTGCCGAGAGTCTGGGGCTGGGACTGCCACGGTCTTCCCATTGAAAATATCGCCGAACGGGAGCTGGGCATCAAGCGGAAAAAAGAAATTTTTGAAAAGTATGGCGTTGCGAAATTCAACGAAATCTGCCGGTCGAAAGTTTTGGGATACGTCGAGGAGTGGAAAAAAGTTATCCGGCGGCTGGGCCGCTGGGCGGATATGGAAAACGCCTACAAAACAATGGATTTGCCGTTTATGGAATCGGTCTGGTGGGTTTTCAAGGAGCTTTGGAGCAGGGGTTTGATCTACGAAGGCTATCGCTCCATGCATATCTGCCCGCGCTGCGAAACGACCCTCTCCCAATCGGAAGTGGCGGAAGGTTATAAAACAATAAAAGATCTTTCAGTTGTCGTTAAATTCGAACTCGAAGACGAGCCCGGAACTTATCTTCTGGCCTGGACAACGACTCCATGGACCCTGATCGGGAATGTGGCGCTGGCAATAAACAAGCAAGTTGTTTATTGCAAATTCAAAATTCAAAATTCAAAATTCAAAGCTAAAGAAAGCGACTTTTATATCTTGGCCAAAGATAGGCTTAATGATATTTTAGGCGAAACGGAGTATGAAATTATTGAGGAATTTAGCGGCGAAAATTTAGTTGGGGGGAAATACAAACCCCTTTTCGATTATTATTCCAAAGACGAAAATCTCAAAAACCGAGAAAACGGGTGGAAAGTGTATCCGGCCGACTTTGTAACCACGGAAGAAGGAACCGGAATCGTCCATATCGCGCCGGCTTTCGGAGAAGACGACATGAATCTGGGACAGAAAGAAAATTTGCCGCTTGTTTCCCATTTGGATATGGACGGTGTGATTCGTGAAGAGTCCAAAGACTTTGCTGGCCGCGACGTGAAGCCGATAGACAATCCCCAAGGCACTGACCTTGAAATAATAAAGTATCTAGATAAGAAAAATCTGGTTTTTTTCAAACAGCAGTACGAGCACAGTTACCCGTTTTGCTGGCGCTGCGATACGCCGCTTCTCAATTACGCCACCTCTTCCTGGTTTGTGAACATCACAAAAATAAAAGAGGAAATGATTGAACTGGCCGAGAAGATAAACTGGTCTCCGGCCCACATCAAAAAAGGCCGCTTCGGGAACTGGCTTGAGGAAGCCCGTGACTGGTCCATCTCCCGCCAGCGGTTTTGGGCGTCGGTGATTCCGATTTGGAAATGCAGCGGATCCGCCGAAATCAAAAATCAAAAATCAAAAATCAAAAATGCAAATGAAAATTCAAAAAGCCGGTGCGAAAATATCAAGGTTGTCGGTTCAGTTAAAGAATTGGAAGAGTTAAGTGGAGAAAAAATTACGGATCTTCATAAGCATATAGCCGACAAGATTACCTTTTCTTGTGAAAAATGCGGCGGGACAATGAAAAGGATTCCTGATGTCCTCGATACCTGGTTCGATTCGGGATCGATGCCCTACGCCCAGCTTCATTATCCCTTCTTAAACAAGGAACAGTTCGAACAAGGATTTCCCGCCGAGTTTATTGCCGAAGGCGTTGACCAGACACGGGCGTGGTTTTATTACCTTCATGCCATTTCGACGGCCATCAAAAAATCAATTGCATACAAGAATGTAGTCGTTAATGGGATTGTTTTAGCGGAAGACGGCAAAAAAATGTCCAAGCGCCTTCAGAACTACCCCGATCCGTCCGAGGTTATGGGAAAATACGGAGCGGATGCTCTGCGATATTATCTCGTTAGTTCACCCGTGGTATCGGCCCAAAATCTCAATTTCTCCGAAAAAGATTTGGCGGAAAACGTGCGGGGCATGTTCCGGATGCTTTGGAACAGCTATTCGTTTTTTGTGCTTTACGCGAATATAGATAAGTTCAAAGTTCAAAGTTCAAAGTTCAAAATTACGGAAGATTATAATTTGTTGGATAAGTGGATTGTTTCGGAGCTTAATCAATTGATCGCGGACGTCAATCGGCGTATGGAAGCCTACGAGCTTTCCAAAACGGCCCGGCTCTTTCCGGTTTTCATCGACAATCTCTCCAACTGGTATATCCGCCGGAGCCGCAAACGCTTCTGGAAAAGCGAGAATGACAAAGATAAAAAAGAAGCCTACCGGACTTTGCACCATGTTTTGATCGAGCTTTCCAAGCTGATGGCCCCTTTCACGCCGTTTATTGCCGAGGAAATATACAAAAACTTGAGTCAAAAAGAATCAGTCCATCTTGAAGATTTTCCCGCTTCAGACAAGGAAAATATCGATAAAGACTTGAACGAGGAAATGCGTCTGGTCCGCCAGTTCGTGAAACTGGGGCTGGCCGCCCGGGCCAGAGCGGGGATCAAGGTCCGCCAGCCGCTTTCGGAGCTTCAAATCAACCAGATTGTGGGCGATGAACTCGCGGAACTCATAAAAAACGAGGTGAATGTGAAAGAAGTTTCCTTTTACGGCAGTGTGGAGCGCGGGCCGGGTCTCTATACCGAAAGCGAGGGAGAGTTGATCGCGGGGCTGAACATCGTCATTCATGATGATTTGCGGCTTGAGGGCGAAGCCCGTGAGCTCATCCGGCTCATTCAGGAGCTTCGCAAAAAAGCGGGATACCAAGTTGACAACCGGATCACAATATGCTATAGAGGAGGGTCGGAAATTTTCCAAAAATACGGCGACCTGATTGCGCGAGAGACTCTCGCCGCGGGCGCTTTTGAAGGAGAGCTTCCGGACGCCGATATCGAAGAATTGTTTGAACTGGAGACAGCTCCCGTGAAGGTATGGCTGAAGAGAGTATAAAAGTTTGCAAAAAGATATTTTGCAATTTTGATAAAATCGTTCTTTAACCTTCCAAACTTAAATCTCCGAGCGTAAGCTCGTGAGATGCAGTTGCATC
>CAZFIH010000063.1:0-4230 GCA_964519445.1 uncultured Bdellovibrionales bacterium
ATGCAACTGCATCTCACGAGCTTACGCTCGGAGATTTAAGTTTGGAAGGTTAAATCTTTTTTGCTTTTTAATAAATATACAAAAAACATAATAAAAAGGCCCGGGATTCGTTCCACCCTCCGAGCCGTCCTCCGGAGCGTTGCTCACAACGGAGCGGAGTTTGGCCCGTATGGGCCGGAGGCCAGGCGGCTTTGGCTTCTTTTTTAAAAAGCAAAAAAGAAATGGGACCGATGACTAGGAGCGCAATAAGAACCGAAGAAACGATTCTTCGGGGAAGAGTCGCCCAGCACCACCAAAACACTCTCCTAAGGTTCGACCTTAGGACGGGCAAAAATGCTCTCCAAAATCTCACCGGATGCCGAAAAAAATAATATACGATTGCTTTCGCTTCCCTGGGAGTTCCCCTAAGGTCGAACCTTAGGGTGATGTTTTTGATTTTATTCCAGAATAATTTTCTCATCCTCTTTTTTATTTTTCATTGCGATTAAACTCTCCTTGCAGTATTTATTATATTCATTTCCCGCAAACTGTGAATAGACAACTTTCCCTTTCGATATATCGTTTTCTTTTTTCGCCAAAAAACCTAAAAAGCTCGACCAGCGATATTCTCCAGCCGGAGAAATGCAGTGCACTTCCGGGTTGCAATTCACGTAAGCGGATATAAAAAGCAGTCTTTCGTTTGAATCCAAGTGGCTTGATTTGAATTTTCCTTGAAACAAAACTCCATTTCTCTCGTATTTTTTATTGAAATACATTGTGTATCCGGTCCCTATCCGCTGCATGAATTTTTCTATGCCGCGATCAGCCAATTGCTCCAAAACAAAATGAAAATGGTTTGGAAGAAGCGCAAAACAAACAATCTTTACCAGCGGTTTTCTTTCCCTAAGGTTCGACCTTAGGAACGTTTCGACATCGGCTTTTGGATTGACTTCTCTGTAATCTCTCCATTGAATCATCAAGCCGTCTTTTCCGTCGTTCATTAAAAGCATCGAGAGCAGAAACCGGAAATAATCTGAATCATCCTGAAAAATTTTCCTTTTTTCAGTTCCCCGGTTGAAAATATGATAGTGCTCACCAACTGCCAAATTCACTTTTCGCATATACTTTCTTTCCTAAAACCCCTCCTAAGGTCGAACCTTAGGGGGAAATTTATCACTTAAATATCACGTTTCGCTTGAAAATAAGGCCGCTGGAGGGAGTTCGCAGAATCACCGGGTCGCAGTCGAGAGGAATGAAGTAGCTGATCACCACCAACCCGTCATTGCCGCTGGATCCGTTTCCTTCGTATCCTCCTCTGTTGCCCCCGTAACCGGCAGATCCGGTATAATCATCATCACCGTTGTTTCCGGCGTTCCGGCCGGAACCGGAATAAGCCGTATCACCGAAAGAAGAACCTCCCCCTCCGCCGCCGCCGCCTTCATATTTTCCCCCTCCTCCGCCGCCGCCGCCATACTTTCCGGCTCCCCCTCCGCCGCCGCCGCCGAGATTATTGTCGTACCCACCGCCGGCACCGCCGCCGTTTGTTCCGCCGGGGGAATCATAAGAGCCGTCATCTCCTCCTCCACCACCGGTATTCGCCGATCCGCTTGAACCGTCAGGAGCATCGTAAGTCCCGGATCCTCCGGATCCTCCGGCTGACTGCGTTCCGCCGCCTCCTCCTTCGGCGTCTCCTCCACCGCCATCGGAACCGCTTACGCCCGTTGTCCCGCCTCCGGCGCCTCCATTGCCACCACCATCATACATATCTCCTCCTCCGCCTCCTCCTCCGGCGCACTGGATCAAAATTGTTGAGCCACGCTTAATCGCGCCGTATCCTCCTCCTCCGCCGCCGGCTCCTTCGTCACCTCCACTAGCTCCCCCTCCGCCGCCACCGCCGACCATAATCGTCAGGGTTTCTTCCGGAGTGACAGAAATGGTTGAGCTAGCCGCGCCGCCGCCGCCGCCGTATCCGCCGTAATCGTATTCGCCGCCGCCGCCTCCTCCTCCGCCGCCGCCCCAGCATTTGGCATCGATGCTCGTCACTCCCTGCGGCACCGTCCAGCCCACTCCGGTACTCGCCGTTGACCAGGAAAAAGAATCATTGTAGGCATAGGCTGTTTTGTCGCCGAATTCGAATCGCAAGGTGTGCTTTCCCGCTTTCAGGGTATAATGAATAATTTTTGCAACCTCGGAACACTCCCAAGCGGGATAAAAAATGACATCGCCTTTCAGAATTTGAGGAGTTCGCTCTTCGCTCCCGCACCAAAGGCCGGTGAATTGGTCGTCGTCAATGGTCGCCTGGTCGTCGGGGATGATTTTGAGGTCCGCTTTTCCGGTGGTGGCGAAGCTCACTTCCCAATCGTCGCCCTCTTGGGGATGGGAATATAAATTGAGAATATTGATTTCCACTGTCGGATCGAGAATCACCGGATAAGCCGCTTCGGCTAGCCACTCCCGGCTGGGCTCGATCGTCAAAAGCCCGCTTTCGGTAATTGTTGTTTTGACATCGCTGGTCGGACTTCGATTTTCATTCGCGTCAATCATAAACGGCGCCGGAATGGTGAATTTTTTTCGCAAATCGTTTCCCTTTTCGCCTTTGGAATAGAAATGAATGTCACCGGCTTCCGTCATTTCGAAATCATATTTGTCGATTTTGATCTGATACTCGAATTTTCCGGGATGGCCCGGCTTCTTGAGCACGATATCCTCCTTCAACTTTGACGTTTCCCGGGTTTGCACCACATCCGTGTTTTGATAGGCGTCCTTGTACTTCACGACATTATCGCCTTCGGCAATTTTTTCAGCCGCCGAGGCCTTGAGAGGCTTCAGGGACAAAGTCTCATTGAAAGCGGAGACGGTCAGAGACTCGTCATAGCGGGAGGGCGAATTGATGCCGAAAGGAGCAACCGCTATCCCCGTTTCAGCTTTTTCCAATGCCCGGTTCGGCTCCGGAGAATCATCGCGGGAAAAATAGACCAGACCGAAAACCACGGCTCCAAGGAAAGCAATGACGGTGAAAATTATTAGGATGGAGAGAAGATATGGTTTCATAAAATTTCTAATTCACCTAATTTCTAATTGTCTAATGAAAGGCTAAATTTAAAATTTTGTTAGGTGAATTAGGCTTTAGGTGAATTAGATATTTTCTTTTGTTCCGTTTCTTTCGCTTTTATTATAATCGACATGAAAATCATATTCAGTTCGTGACCTTCTTTCCAGAGTCTTCGAGCTTCTTTTGAATATTCCGGACAAGCTTTGGCTGACATACGCAGAAAATGTTTTGATTCTTTGGCTTCTTTGTTGGCAATTGCCATTTTGTGGATGAAGTCTTTGTTGCTTTCCGCGCAATCCGCTTCGCAATAGTTTGAGCCAACTCCTGTTCCCGCGCCGACTAGTTGTGGAATAATTCTTCTTGTGATCTCGTTTCTGGGCATTTTTCTAGCAAATTCAATGATATCCTCTCCAAACTTAGCCGTCCTTTCTTCAAGATCATATACTTTTTTGGTTTTACCATTTGACATTTCGTTATTGTATTAGGTGAATTAGGTAATTAGGTGAATTAGAAATTAGTTTTATCGGCTTTCCACAATGAACCACGAAAACTTCACGTCCCGCTCAACTGGATCAGAAACGTTCACCCCGTTAGAAACAGGAAGCGCTTCAAACGGTTTTTTAGATATCTCTTCTCCATTCCAGATTTCAAGAATTTTTCACAAGCAAACGCATCATGCTGATTGGTACATGCTTCATAATATATAATCTCAAATGGCCCTCTACCTTTTGTTGAGTCAACCTTATTTTCATTGTGCTGTTTGAAGCGTTTCCGTAAATCTGAACAACAACCCGTGTGCCATTTATTATCTTTTTTGCTCTTTAGAACATAAGTATAATACATAGATGTTTCTAACGGGGTGAACTCTCAATTATTATCCAATTAAACTTTACATCATTTTTCACAGGTTCCGATACATTCACAGAGAATGAATAATATTCTCCAGTATTTTCATCTTTTATCTTCTCCATCCACCATCTCGCTCCCGGATCGCCTTCGAAGGTGACGAAAATCTTGGCCGTTTCCGTCACGGCCGTTGTTTCGACGCGGGCGCTCTTGCCGTCGACTGAAGTCACATCGTCCCAGCCGTCGCCGTCCGCGTCGGTCTTGACGGAAACGATCTCTCCGTCGCCTGTTGTCGGCGCATCGTCTTCATTTTTTACCGAGTAAGCCCCCGCGACAACTTCCTCCGCCTTGAC
>CAZFIH010000064.1:0-4111 GCA_964519445.1 uncultured Bdellovibrionales bacterium
GTTTCAACGATATTCAGCCCTTTTGGCGTCTGACCGGATCTCAAAAGCTTGACGTTTTTTTGGAACTGTTCGTCGGAGAGGTAGGGGTGCTTTATCATAAGAATGATGAGTTTCGCCAAAACACCGGAAATATCCTCGATCTTCAAGTTTCCAAGCCCAATCGGAAAAGCTTCCGCCACCGGCAAGGTACCGCTTCCCAGCCCTATACCAATAATCTTTTGTTTGTTTTTCAAACTCAACTCTCGCACTTTTTCGCGGAAAGCTTCTTTGGAAATATCCGTCGGATCTCCATCAGTAAGCACAATCAAAAAGCTGTCTTTTCCTTTGACTCTCACTAGTCTTTTTGAGGCTTGCTCAAGTCCTTTTCCGGCTGGCGTCAGGCCATGAGTCATTGAAATGATTCCGGCTGTTTTGTTTCTTTTTTCTTCATTATACTTTTCACCGAATTTTTTGAATTCAAAAATATTGTCTTTGAAACTATCCCCGAAGCCCAAAATTTCAAAATCGATTCCCAGCCGGTTCAGCACTTCCGATACAACAACTTTTCCCTTGAAATCCTCCTGTATCTTTCCATTCTCATTCATCGAACTGGACAGATCGTTGAGCAGAGAAAATTTGTAGTCTATTTTCTGCGGTTTGGTTTTTCTTTCCCAAAAATCCACCCGAGCCGAAGAATCGCGCATTTCAGTCTTGGCCTCGAACTGCATCGCTCTTTGCGTTTGGGCCCGGGATCCGGAATCGTATCCGCCTGCGTATCGCGGATGTCTCTGCGGAATGAAAAATTTTTCCAGATATTTGTATGTTTTGTCAATAATCGGCCTCACTTCCCGAAAAACTTTTTGATAATCAGTAAGTTTTTCTTTGAGCCGGCGCTCAATTTCGGCTCTTGTTTCCTGATCTCTCGCTTCTTGCTCTTTTTTCTTCTGCTCTCTTTCCGCTTCTTCTCTTCTCTCTCTGTGGTTTTTTGGCTTTTCTTCGCCCAGCTTTGCTTCCAAATCTTCATTCAGATTGTCTTCAATATCTTCCAAAATTTCCCGCGCTTTTCCCCTCAATTCTTTCTTTTCTTTGTGCGGTAATTTGTCGAAAATATCCTTGATTTTTTCTTTCAGCTCCTCGGACAGCCCGTCCATATCAAGCGGCATCAGCTCTCCTTTTTCCAAATCTTGCTGCGCTTCCTGATTCTTCCCAAGTTCTTCTTTCAGCTCCTTGGCTTCTTTTCTGGCCCTTTTCTTCTCCGGTTCATTCTCGGCGCTATCCGCTTTTTCTTTTGTTTCCCTCAATTTTTCTCCCAGCTTGCTTTCTTTCCGCTTCAAGTCTTCCCGATATTTCTCCCGCCCCTCTTCCAGTTTTTCCTCCAGTTCCTTTTGCAATTCCGGCGGAAGATCGAGCGGCGCGTCTTCCTCGCCGGATTCTTTTTTTTCGCCGCTTTTTTTCCCTTCCCGGGCATTCTTCACCATCTGGCGCAAAGCCTCGTTCAGTTCGTCTTCTTCGACAAGCTCTTTCATCAGCGGCCATATCTCCCGGCGAGTGACAAAGTATCTCTCCCGCGCTTTTTTGAGAACTTCGGATTCAAAGCCGCTTTCCGGAAGCGCTTCCCAGGCTTTTTTCGCCGGCGGGACGGCCTGCTCGAGAGCCAATCTCACTTTCGGATCAAGATTTTGGCTGAATTCGCCCCTGAACCAATATCTCATCAGCTCGGATCCAAATTGGGCGAATTTAGGAGCGCGCCCTAAAGCGGCGATGAGCGCGTGAACCTGAGGATTTCCCAAAACGGCGTTTTCTTTTTCGAAGGACTCCGAGTATATTTTTTCGTTATGCTCCCGATAAGTCGGAAATTTATCGCTTACCCAGCTGTTGTCGGCGCAGTCGGCAACGCAGTTCGCGAGATATCCCCACCCCAGTTCTTCCCACTGTTTTTCGATTTCCGCTCCGCCGATGGCGCGGGGGGAGCGGTCAATGGCCCGGTGTCCGCCTTCGTGGCCGGCAATGAACTCCATTCTCCACTCCCCTCCTTCCTCGAAATGCAAGGGATCAAATCGAATTTTTTTTGCCTCCGGATCGAAGAAGCTTCCTTTTCCCGGCTGGCCGATTTCGACGCTCATTCCAAAATCCCCTCCGACAATTTGGGAGATTGTTTTGAGTCGGCGCAGAAGTTCCGGATCCGGCTGAAACTTTTCTGGCGCGGCGGACGGTTTTATTTCATAAATATTTCGCGGCATATTTTTTGAGCCCCCAATCACTCTGTCCCGTCGGGTATATCATAAATAAACTGACATATTACCTTATTCTTCAAATTATACGAATCGCAATGTTTCAGCAAGCTGAAATAGGAATCGGCGGTTTTTGAAAAATTCGAAAAGGAAATTTTTTCTTTTTCGACCCGATCGCGCGAAGCCGCCAAATTTTTCAGCATCCGCCTTTTCGTTTTTTGTCTCAACAGAACGGCTCCCGGCAAAACAATATATCCGCAGAAATCAATTCCCCATTTCAGCTTTCGGAAAACCGTTTTTTCTTTGGGAATATCGAGAAAAAGATTGTTTTTCGCGAAAATTTTTATCCTTTCCGCGTTTTTCAAAAGCCTCGCTTTATCCCAATCCAAAATGACAAAATCATCGTTGTACCTCAAATAATATTTCAATTTCAATTCTTTTCGGCAGAATTCATCCAGTTCATTGAGGTAGATGTTGGTGAAGATCTGGCTGGTGATGTTCCCGAGCGGCATTCCTTTTTCCGATTCTTTTTGAAAACTGCGGATAATTTTTTCCAATATTCCCAAAACACCTTCATCCGCTATTTTCTTTTTCAATATTTTCAAAAGCGCTCCCTGATCAACTGAATCGAAATATTTTCTCACGTCGCCCTTCACCGCAAAACATCTCCCCCTGTTCTTCCGATGAATTTCAGCCGCGAATTCCGCCAGCTTTTTCATTGCCCGATGCGCCCCCTTTTCTTTTCTTGAAGAAAAAGAGTTTTCGAAGAAAATCGGCTCATATATTTCCTCTAGAAAATCAAAAACGAGCTGGTGGACAATTCGATCCCTTATCTGGGCTTTGTGAATGGAACGTTTTTTCGGGTCAGTCACGAAAAACTGCTCGTAGCCGCCGTGCCGGTAGGTTTTTCTTTTTAGTTCTTGATATAATGCGAACAAATTGTCCTCCAGCCGCCGCTCAAACGCCATAACGTCCCGCTTGCGACTTTTTCCAATTTTGAATTTTTGCCAAGCCGCCAGCAAATTTTCAACGGAAACTAATTTTTCATATTCGCCCATGAATGAAAAAATGAACTTCGCCCAACTGGAAATTCCGGTTATCAAAAAATTGTACGAACTCTACAAATTCACCCATCGGCTTGTTTCAAAATTTCCCAAGCACGAACGGTATTCTCTGGGAGAAAAAATGGAACGCCACATTCTCGACGCGATGGAGTTCGTGATTTTCGCCAATGCCCAGCCCAAAAATTTCCGGGAAAGCCACCTTTCGAAAGCCGGCGCGAAAACGGAAACACTGAAAATCCTTTTTCGTTTGAGTTATGAGCTTCATTTCGCAAACGACAAGGAATATTTGTGCGCCGAAGAAGCTTTGCAGGAAATCGGACGGATGCTCGGAGGATGGATAAAATACTTGAGATCGAATTAACCGCTTTTTCACTCGAAATAAACTGCGGGAGAGGCGGCACCCCAGATTGTCGTTGCGATTGTCAACGCCATCGGCGTCCGCGTTGAGCTGACGATTACCCGGATTCCAGTTGGCGTCGGCGACGAAGGAGCCCTGACCGCCCCTCGAAAATCTTTCTTTGCCCGATACTGAAGAGAGTTTCGTTTCTCAAAATTTATTAGAGCGGCGGTCCGCTCGAAAGAAAGATTGCAGTTTTTCATCCCGAGTTTCCGGTTCCTTTTCCAATTCTTGCCTATCCGAATTGATCTTTTGGAATTCGAAAACTTCCGGGCAAACCGGCGCTCTGTTTGAACGTCGGTTATACTGGCCCGGCGCCAAATTTGGTATCAAATGTTTTTCCATTATTATTTCACCAAATCTGATGCCGAGCCCACCAAAAACCTCCTCAAAAAAAATTCAAAATCAAAAGAAAAGAAAAAATCAAAAACCTCAAGCTA
>CAZFIH010000065.1:0-4051 GCA_964519445.1 uncultured Bdellovibrionales bacterium
TTAAAATTCCAAATCCCGAGAACCAAGCTCCAAATAAGCTCCAATTCCAAAGCAAATCTACATTATTCTGGTTATTGGAATTTGATATTTATTTGAAATTTGGGATTTGAGATTTGGAATTTTAATATTATTCCCCTATCACTTGAACAATAATATCTCTTTTCCTTGCCCCGTCAAAATCAACGAAAAAAATATTCTGATGGCTTCCGATAAGCATTTTTCCTTTTTCTATGGGTATTGTCTCGTTAGATCCGGTGATCAGATTTTTGCAGTGGCTGTGGCCGTTGCTTCTTCCGTCCGAACGGACCGTTCGCTTGAGCTCAAAAAGATCATGGGAATATCTTTCATCAACCGGCACAATGCGATAAAGCAACCTTTGAAAATCCTGAAGAAGCAGTGACTCGTTTTCGTTGATTACAATTCCGGCCGTGGCGTGGGGTGAAAAAACCAGCACTTGACCGTTTTGCACCCGGGATTCCTCAACGACTTCCTCCACATCGTGAGTGATGTCGATGAAGTCAATTTGCGTGCTCGACTCTTTTTCAATTGTTTTTTTGTGTATTTTCATAAATTTACGAATTACGAAATTAGCGAAATACGAAAATTTATTCTGGTGACTGGTGAAAGGAACAATAGATTTTGCAAGTATCGCGTTCTGACCTGCTTGTCAGGGCAGGTTAGCCTTCTCGCAAAATTATTTTTTCGCGAGACTAAAAAAATCTATTGAAAAGCATTAGCAACCGCCTTGACAACCCTCTTGTCCAGCACTCCCGGTATTATTTTACCATTTTTCGGATTTTTTACCAAATCTGCTATCGCCAGAGCCGAACGCACTTTTATCCGGTCGGATATTAATCTTGTATTTGTGTCCAGGGCGCCCCTGAATATCCCCGGAAACACAAGAGCGTTGTTGATTTGATTGGGGAAGTCGGATCGGCCGGTTGCCACAACTGCCGCTCCCCCTTTTTTGGCTTCAGAATAGGAAATTTCCGGTGTCGGATTGCTCATGGCAAACACGACAGGCTGCCTGTTCATTTTCGCGATATCATTTTTGGTCAGCAAATTCGGAACCGAAACGCCGATGAAAACGTCGGCACCGATTAGGGCTTTTTGCACGCTCCGTATGTACTGTTCATTCCCCGTGACGCAGGCAATTTCCCGTTTGGCCCCTATCACCACTCTCATGCATCTGCGGCAAATTGAACCTTTGCTGTCAAAGACGACGATATTTTTCGCTCCGAATTTTTTGAGGAGTTTCGTGATAGCCGTGCCCGCCGCCCCCGCGCCGGATATCACGATCCGGACGTTATTAATCTTTTTCCTTACGACTTTTAGCGCATTCACGAGTCCGGCGAGGACCGCGACAGCCGTTCCGTGCTGGTCATCATGAAAAACGGGGATTTCCAATTCTCTTATAAGGCGTTTTTCTATTTCAAAACAGCGGGGAGCGGAAATGTCCTCCAAGTTTATGCCGCCGAAAGCCGGCGAGATAGACTTCACTGTTTCTACGATTTCGTCCGTATTCTGGGTGGCAAGAGCAATCGGGACAGCGTCGATTTTCGCGAGTTCCCGGAACAAAACGGCTTTACCCTCCATGACGGGCAACGCCGCTTCCGGGCCCAGATTGCCCAAACCCAAAACAGCGCTCCCGTCAGTCACGACCGCCACGCTGTTTTTTTTGAAAGTGAGTTCGCGAATCTTTTTTTTATTTTTCGCGATTGCCTCGGCTTGTTCAGCCACGCCGGGAGTATAGATGAGAGGCAAATTTCGCCTGTTTAGCTTGTGTTTGCTCCGAATCTCAATTTTAGCGTTGCTTATTTTTCTCATTGATTATCGAGTATTGACAATTAATCAATATTCAATGGTCAATATTCAATAATTTACGAAATTTGCATTTTTTTGTAGACGCTTCCCGCCGCAATCGCCCCTTCGGCGGCCGCGGTAATGACTTGGCGCATCTTGTTGGATCCCGTCGTCGCGTCTCCCGCGGCGAATACTCCTTCGATACTCGTGCTCTGGTCGGCTCCCGCTTCGATGAATCCCTGCTCGTCCGTTTTCACCTTCAATTGCTCGGCCAATTCCACGCCCGGTTCGCTCCCGATTTCAATAAAAACTCCGTCAACAGCCAGTTCATCGCTTCCTTTGCGCGGATTGTCGAGTTTCACTTTTTCGACACTCTTGCTTCCCAGTATTTTTCTTAGGTTGGTTTTATAAACAATCTCAATTTTACTCTCTTTTGAAATATTTTCTCTGTATATGGGATCTACCTTGAGTTCTTCACCGCGGTAAATCAGAAAAATCTTTCGCGCGTATTTGGCCAGAAGCAGAGCCGCCGCGGCCGCGCTGTTGGCTCCACCGATCACGGCAACTGTTTTGTCCTGAAAAAAAGCGGCATCACAAGTCGGGCAATAGGAAACACCTTTTCCTTTGAATTCTCTCTCGCCGGGAATTTGGAGCTTTCTGTATTCCATTCCGAGAGCAAGAATGACAAATTTGGCTTTATATTTTTTTTCATGGGCTTGGATTTCAAAACCGCCTTCCGTTTTGGAAATATTCGTTACGCTGCCGGAGACGACCGACGCTCCGAGTTTTTCCGCGTGCTCCCTCATGCTCTTCGCCAGCTCAAATCCCGAAACGGCAAATGTGCCGGGCCAGTTTTCCACTCGGGGAGCTTCATTGATCTGCCCCCCCGGTTCCTTGCCAATGACAAGATGACCGATCCTGTAGCGCGAAGCGTATATGGAGGCCGTGAGCCCGGCCGGGCCGGCACCGATTATTATCAGGTCCAATATCTTTCCAGTATTATTATCCATCTTATTGTATGTGACGAAACGAAAAAACACCGGGTAATAAATTCCAAATTTCAAGCACCAATTTTCAAATAATCTCAAATTTTCAAAATTCCAATGACCCGAAACATGCATTTGGTCATTCGAAAATTGACCATTGGAATTTATTTGTTATTTGGAAGTTGATTATTGGAATTTCAAACTTTTTCCAGTTCCTCTTTCAAAACCTCTTTACTCTGGACACCCACGAGCTGCTTCACGTCTTTTCCATCTTTGAAAATAATCAGAGTGGGAATGGACATTACCCCGTATTTTGAAGCAGTTTCCCGGCTTTCATCGACGTTCAGTTTCCCGACTTTGAATTTGTCTTTGGCTTCCTCGGAAAGCTCGTCGATAATCGGACCCATCATCTGGCAGGGACCGCACCACGCCGCCCAAAAGTCGACCAGCACCGGTTTGTCGCTCTTCAGGACTTCCGCTTCGAAATTTTGATCGGAGAATTCTTGTGCCATATTTTTTATGATAATTTATTATCTTCACTATCAGGGGAATTTCCTTCTTTTCCTCTGCTTCGATTGAAAAGCAGAACTCCCCCGCCCACAACGACGATTCCAATCAAAGCAATCGCGGGCCAATTTTTCGCTATTTTACCTGTTTCGCCCTTTGTGTTATCGGGATTATTCCGATCTTTGGCTATCGCATCATCCGGACTTTCTTGGTTTGAATTGCCGGAATCCTGGCTGATTTTTTCCGAGCTGGGAAGCTCATTCGCGTTTTGAGACGCCTCAATTTCCCGGACAAAATTGTCAATTATCGGAGTATCCCCAATGAGATATTGGCTTCCGAAAACAATAGCCGGCACCCCGCCCCAGTTTTCCGCTCCGAATGCTTCCCCGAATTCCAGAAACAGCTTCCCGTTGAAAGGATTGCCGCTGACTTCCAGTTTCTCGATTTCATATTTTTCATAAATCCCGTTTTCCTGAAAATACTCATCCACTTCATGGCAATGCGGACACTGCTCGCCGTAGAAATAGTAGGCCTTTTTTTTGGCAGATTCTTCTTGAGCAAGTGCGAAAAATGGGATTATGAATATAAATATTAGTATAGCAAGAATTTTTTTCATTATTTGTTCTTTACGAATTACGAATCCGCTTCGCTCTACGAATATACGAATTTACGAAAAAAAACACATTTTTATATTTGCACCGATTCGTAATTCGTAAAGCCTATTCTCCGTATCTTCTCGCTCTTCTCGAATAGTC
>CAZFIH010000066.1:0-3966 GCA_964519445.1 uncultured Bdellovibrionales bacterium
GAAGCTTGCGCTTGGGTAAACAAAAACCCCGAGCGTAAGCTCGGGGATATTTATTGAATGCGGATATGGCCATAGAGAGAAAATATATCAAAAAGCTATTGCTGAAAAATTTAGGCAGAATAACATCGAATTTAAAGAGCAAGCAAAGGCAAAATTAAAATTAGGTGAAAAAGATTTAGGTATTTATTTTTTGGATTTTATAGTTTTGGGAAAAATAGTAATTGAACTTAAGCAAAAAAATTTCTTTTCCACAAAAGACATAAAACAGCTCTATTCATATTTAAAGGCGACAGGATTAAAATTAGGATTAATAGTCCATTTTACCCAAAACGGGATTCAATGCAAGAGAATAGTTAATTTGAAGTAAATTCGTATATTAGTAATAAATTAGTAGTTCGTAGAGACTTCCATGCAGAAAAGCGACCTCCTTCAACTCGCCACCCGAATGTTCAAAGCCAGAAAGGGGCGTACCGCTCTCACGATTTTGGGCATGGGAATCGGGATTGGAGCCATTCTGTTTATGGTGGGCTTGGGCTACGGCCTGCAAAGAGTACTCTTAGACGCAATAACTACTTCTGATTCTCTTCTCACGCTCGATGTTTCGGCTGATTCGGAAAAAGGTTCGCGTCTCAACGGCGAAACTGTCGGGAAAATAGAGTCCCTGGAAGGCGTGGCGGAGGTTGTTTCGGCCTACGACCTGCAGTCCCAACTGAAATTCGAGGATATTTCGGCCGACGCGACCGGCATAATTACCAGTCCCGCACTCTTGAAATTAGAAGGAAAAAGCAAAGCCACCGGCAAGAGTGATTTTGGCGAAAAGCCGAAAAGTGTGGTGCTCACGTCTGCTTTTTCAAGACTGTTTGAAACTTCTCCGGAAGAGATGATTGGAAAACCCGTATTTTTCAGTGTTTTTGTTCCGGCTTTGCAAGAAAACGAAGAACTCGAGAAAAGAGAAATCGATTCTTCCTATGAAATTGTCGGCGTGATCGAAAGCGAAGAAACCGTTTTTTATGTTTCCGAAAGCGAATTGAGCCCAATCCTCTCCGGCGCCGATTATTCCCGTCTCAAGGTAAAAAGCCAGTCGAGTGAGTATCTAGACAGCTTGAAAACCCGATTGTCAGAAGAGGGCTATTCAGTTTCCTCTCTTTCCGAAACAGTGAATGAGGTGAACAAAATGTTTCGTGTCATCAAAATAATTCTGGCTCTTTTTGGAACTATTGCCCTTCTCGTGAGCGCCATCGGAATGTTCAACACAATGACGGTAGCGCTTCTTGAGCGCACCAAAGAAATCGGTATTATGAAATCAATCGGCGCGTCGGAGACCGACATTCTTCTCGTCTTTCTCCTCGAGTCGAGCATAATGGGATTTCTCGGGGGAGTAGCGGGAGTCGTTTTGGGAGTCACTTCAGGGATAATTATCAATCTCTTGGCGAACATTGTGGCCTGGAGAATGGGCGGGCAGACAATGATGCTTTTCCATTTTCCTGCCTGGTTCATTCTGTTCATCATCGGATTTTCTCTTTTCATTGGATTTCTGACCGGAGTAGTTCCCGCGAGAAGGGCCAGCACAATTGACCCGCTCGACGCGCTTCGATCGAAATAGGGAAGTCTTTACGAATTGCGAACTTGTAATAATAAAAGCGAATGGGAAGACCAGGAATAAAAAATTTTATAAAACGCATAGCTATAATAATGTTTATAACCGTTACGGCTTTTTCTGTTTACCAATTATTTATTTTCAATAACAAAAATGAAAACCCGGAAGTGATAGCTGAAATAACAACGCCGGAAGGGCAGATTCTCGGAGAGGAAGAGGAAACATACCAAGACGAAATGGGGAGTGAAAAATACAGGATACCGCAGGCCAATTTTGGAGGAGGGCTTTCAATGTTCTATCCCGGATTGGGAGAGCCACTGGGTTCTCTGGATTTTGAAAATGTCGGAAGCGAAGTTGTCAGGAACAAAGAAAAAAAAGAACTGCAGCTTGTTGTCAATTGGCGGACGAAGCGTCCGACAAAGTGCGTTGTCTCTTACGAAAAAAGCGGGGGAAGCGCCAAGAAAATCGAAGAAGAATTTTTTGCCATTGAGCACAGTGCTGTTCTTTCCAACTTGGATGCCGCTTCAACCTACTACTACACTATCGCCGCCGAAGACAAATTGGGCGGAGAGACAGCTTCTGACAAATACGCCGTCTATACAGGCGCGCCTGATGTATCGTTCTTCGATCTTTTGGCGGGAGCCTTCAAAGACGCGTTCGGCTGGGCAGTCGAGTGAGGTCCTTGCGAATTACGGACTCGTACGAATTCACGAATTGCAAATAGTGTGCGAAAAAAATTCAAAAGAATTCGCAGTTCGTACGTTCGTAACCACGAAGCGGGTTCGTAATTCGCAAGGACTTCCCAAAAAAAGTCCCTCCTTTTTTTCAATTCGACTTGACAAACATGAAAATGGTTGAGTAGAAAAACAAAACCTTTTGTCCCCAACATTCGAGCACCGTTATTTGTTTTATAAAACCGATATTTAGTTAAGTAGGATATATTTTCTTTTTCCGATATTTGAAAAATTTATGGACAATATGTCTTCCATCAGCGGAGACTATGACGGAATATATGGCAATAGCCTCTAAGGCGCCAAAAGACGGCCTGAATTGGACAGCGTAAAAGACTAAAAATACCGAAAATCAAGCAGATAAAAAAAGTCCCGATTTTTAAAAGAAGGGACTTTTTTTATTTGGCAAAAAATCTAAAATGCATAACAGGATACTAAAGACGTTTAATATCAAATATAAAGCAAAAAACGTGGCAGGCAAGAAAAAGAAAAAAGGATATTCGAAAGAAAAGGAGAAAAGCCTGAAACAGGATCGTTTTTTGCTTTCTGAAAAGGAAATAACGAATCTGGCAAAGACTGTGAAAAAACTGATTCAAAATGAAGATGGAAAACTGAAAAAAGAAAATACGGGATACGGTGAAATATCAAAGGATCGAGACAAAAGGAAGAAAGAAAATATCAAGATCGCAAAGCGAAAATCTGAAAGAGAAGCAGTGGATAACAAGAAGACGGAAAAAAATGAAAAGTTAGCAAAAGAAAAGTATATTAAATTAGCGGATCTAGCTAAGGAGTCAATATACTCCAGGGAATATCTGGGATATCTCGTAAGGCAGAATAAATTAAAAGCTAAAAAAATAGGCGGTGAATGGAGATCGACCAAGGAATGGCTGACGGAATTTTCAGATGGCGCGAATCAAAAGAAAAAAGAGCGTAAGGTTGCTTTGCCCCAAGAGGCCGTCCGTGAAGTTGTCAAGAAGGAGGAATCAAAAGAAACAAAAGAAGTTGAGAAGACGACCAGGAGAGAAAAGAAAGAAACGGCCCGTTTCTGTTTCGAGGGATTAAAGATGTGGCAGCTCAAACCGCTGGGAGCGTTGGCGGTTTTTGTTCTGCTTCTCGCGGCGGTCAGTTTTTCAAACAGGGGGTTTGAAAACTGGAAAGACGGTGCGGCGAGAAAAATAATCAAGGGCTATGACTCAACCATTGAAGGATTCATCAAAAACTTTCCCGAAACGGACAAGCAGTTGGCATACGCGGTCCACAAGTTCAAGGTGGGAACGGATAAAGTCGGCGAGCTCGCCAGCCGGATAATCGGAAGAAACAAAATCGCCAAGTATGAAAAAGAAACCGGACTGGCGCTAAACGGTCCGGACGATGCAAGGGAAAACCTGGTGAGAACGGAAGAAGAAGCACTGGGCGGATTGATTTCGGGAAAAGAGAAGAAAAATGAAGGGAGAGGAATTGTGTTGGCGGAAGCGGATATTCCATTCATCGAAAACATCGGTGACATTGAAATCGACGCCTATGTTCTTGACGAGAACAACATGGAAATTCCTAACGGAGAATACGACGTTCGATTCTCTCTATACAGCGTGGACCGCGAAGAAACAGATCCGTATCCGTCGGACACCGATTCAGCCA
>CAZFIH010000067.1:0-3952 GCA_964519445.1 uncultured Bdellovibrionales bacterium
TTATCTTTTCATTTTACAAGTGTTCGGTTTCAAATGCGAATCTACGGTGCCAACTGGCATAGGGGCAATAGCTTGAAAATTTTTCTCTTGGAGGGGGAGATGAAAAAATATTTTTTTGCCTTCTGCTTTGCCTTGTTCGTCGTTGGTTTTATTTTCCTCTGGCTTCTTTATTTGGATTACATGCTCTTCCCGCCAAAGGTTAGTAATACAACTGAAAAGCTATCAAATGTGGTGAAGGTGAAATCGCGTCTAGCGCGTCCGGCTCGCTCAAGCACCAAAAAAACGAACAAACCCGTCGAGCAGACCGCAGGCTATCCCTGGAAAAAGTTGCAGGACAGGGACGTGATGTTTGCCCTTGTCTTGACCGGTTTAATATCCTTTACTATAGGGATTTCCTACTTCCAGCTGTATTGGAAGAAAAGAGTTCCCCGAGAATAGTATTTCAGAATGTATTTTTTAAATAGGAGATGATAGCTCTCAAAATTGGGTCTGCTGTTGCTCCGTGAGCGCACCGGAGCGTGGTTATGATAAATCTTTGAAGCCCTGTGAGGGCGGGGAGGCGTCCCAAGGCCAAACGCGGAAAGGAGATCCCCGTGCGAGAATATCCGACGGGATTCCGTTGAATACATCATAGCCTTAGTCAAACGACTGGGGCTTTTTTCATTGAAAAATTATTATACACTTTTTTGACTATTTGATATGCGTAACAAACTTTAACGATCGTTAATGTTTGTTACATGAATCTGTTCGTCGTGCGTTGCTCAATATTCTTGGAGTTTGATATTTTGATTTCAAAAATATTTTCCGCCAGACCATCGCAAACAAACTTTTGCGATCGTTAATGTTTGATTGCGTTTCTATTTCTATAAATTCTATATATTTTTTGAATTCTGAATGACATTGTCGGAAAAATAAAAAAATCGTAAAGGTATTTGACGAAGAAACTTTTTCTAGCTCAAAATATTGAAATAAGGCATAATTATACTTAATCTCTCCCGCGGACAAAGGAGTTCCCGGAGAAATACCAAATTCATACTAACTGGGCCCGTGAATTTACCGGGCCCATTTAATTTGCCCAAAAATTTTTTCTTTGCTAGAATTGTTTTGCCTGAACTTACGTGGCTATTTTTTTATAACTCCTAATTTCATACATCACCAAGATGAAATACGAAAAAGAGTACCCGCTTTTCAAGACCAAAGTAGAAAGCGTGAGCAAAGTTTTTGATCTTTCGAGCGTCGAAGGGCGGAAAGAATATTTCGAAGCCAAAGCCGGCGAGGACATTGCCAAACTACGAAAGTATTTTGAAGAGGGGAATACTTTTATCGTCTATCTCTTGGGCAAAAAAAACTCCGGAAAGGGGACCTATACCAAGCTCTTGATGGAAATTTTCGGAAAAGACAAAATCGCCCATCTTTCGGTCGGCGACATTGTTCGGGACGTGCACGCTTCCATGGAAGATCCCCAAAAGAAAAAAGAATTACTGGAGTATCTCCGGGAGAACTACCGGGGGTATCTTTCACCGGAAGAGGCGATTGAGGCTCTTCTTAGCCGTGATCAGCAGTCGCTTCTTCCTAATGAGTTTATTCTAGCGATGATCAAGCGGGAAATCGACCGAATCGGCAAAAAAACCATTTTCATCGACGGTTTTCCGAGAAATCTCGACCAGGTTTCCTACGCCCTCTTTTTCAAACAGCTTACCGGCTATCGCGAGGATCCGGATATTTTCATTGCCATTGATATACCGGAAGCCGTCATCGACGAGCGGATGAAGTGGCGCCGGGTTTGTCCCATTTGCCACACGCCGCGCAATCTGAAGCTTTTCACGACGCAGGAAGTGGAATACGACGAGAAAGAAGATAAGTTTTATCTCATTTGCGACAATCCGGACCATGAACGCTCCCGGATGTACGGAAAAGAGGGGGACGAGATGGGAATTGAATCCATCCGCGAACGGCTGGAGCTCGACGACAAGTTGATTGAGCAAGTTTTTTCCATGCACGGGATCAAAAAGGGGCTCATTCGAAACGCGGTGCCGGTGGACAAGGCGGAAGAATATGCTGATCAGTATGAAATCACACCGGAGTATGTCTATGAATACGACGAAGCGAACGACAAAGTGAGGACCATTGAAAAGCCGTTCAAGGTGAAAGACGACGAGGGAGTGGAAACCTATTCACTCCTTGCTCCTCCGGTAGCCATAGCGCTCATCAAGCAGCTGGTGAAAAATCTGGGCTTATAATATTTTTGCGTTGATATATCGCGAAGCATCAGGGTTTTTCGAGTAGGCTAACCTGTTCTGCGAAGTAGTCCAGGGCGCGATACTCTCTAAACCCTGATGCTTCGCTTCTATTTTTTATGAAAATAATTCTCATGATGGCGATGACGGCGGACGGCAAGATCGCCCGAACGAGCGATCATTTTCCCGATTGGACCTCAAAGGAAGACAAAAAAATGTTCATGGATACGACCAAGGAACACGGCGTGGTAATCATGGGAGAAAAGACATTCTATACTTTTCCAAAACCTCTTCCGGATCGGCTGAATGTCGTTTTCACGCTCAAGGAAAATCCGCCCAAGCAGGAAAACGTGAAATGGGTTTCCGGAGAGCCGGAGAAAGCTCTTTTTGAGCTTGAAGAGATGGGATACAAATCAGCCGTCCTCGGTGGCGGTTCGAATTTGAATAGCCAGTTTTTGGAAAAAGGACTTATTGATGAAATATGGCTCACGGTAGAGCCGAAAATCTTCGGAGAAGGACTGGGAGTTTTCGCCAAACCGGCGGAGGTAGAGCTTGAACTTCTGGACTTGAAAAAGATTGGAAAGTATTCTATTGTATTGAAATATAAAATAAAAGGAAAGTAAAAAATGGTGGAGGGGGCTATGGTTGCGAAAGAATTTGCGCCTATAGAACGAGTTATTAAAAAAAATGTCCCCTGTTCATACAAAGAATATGAATGTGGGGCATGCGGCAGGATTTATTCCGCGTTTAGTAACAAAGTATTTAACCCTGATTACAAGGAAGAACTGATCGTCCAAATTTGTTGCAGATGTTTGTCTTCATCGCGGCATAGCAAGTGGCACATTATTTCTATTGTCCAAAAGCAGAATTCCAATATAAGCAGCAAGCGAGTAAAGATTCAAACACTGGATCTCCTTACTTTATACCGAGGCCAAGCTTACTTCCTAAGCTAAACGAATGATCAATTTCAATGAAAATTGCGCCGGTCCCACAGGGATCGGTTTTTTTATATCGATTTGACAAATTTTTTCAAGGTGATAACTTAAATTCATGATTAACAAACGCGCTGGAATTGAAAAAAATGTGGCTTCCTGCGGGGGCGGGAGCGGATCAGGATCTGATTTTCGAGAATCAGCGTGTTTTGGGCTTAAGAAGGCATAAATTCACTTCAAGATAACTTCAGAGCAAAACAGGCCGATTCTCAAAAAGAGTCGGTTATTTTGTTCTATTTTAGCAACACGGAAGGGGGGCTATGTGGTGAAAAAAAATTTTGCGGTCGTGCCATGTATGTTCGGCGATGACCAAGATGCCGATTTGGTTATTCCTCCCCATCTCTTACCCGGTTTTTGCCAGGAGCCGTCTGGCCTATGTGTCCTCTGCAAGAAAAAGAGGCGGGCTGGTGAAGTAATCAATCTTTTGACCAACGGAATTTTTTTTCCGGTCCAAAGAAAAAAACAACTTTGGACTTATCTTGTAAGGAATGGCATGCAGGAGCGGATCAAATTCACACTTGCCTTACGACTTATTTTGGCAAAATTCTTCGGCCAAATATTTCGATCGAAGCGTTTTAGGGGGAGGTAGAAAAAAGGCCGGACTCCGCGGAGTCCGGCCTTTAAAATGTCTATTGACACAAAAAAATGTTCTGCTACTATATTTTGTAATGGAGCTGGTCTAAAGTAAATCATAAATTTCTGCCAAAGAACCAGCGAAAGTTG
>CAZFIH010000068.1:0-3909 GCA_964519445.1 uncultured Bdellovibrionales bacterium
TCCATTTTTTCCCTAGATTATATTCACAAGGAGGACCAAGTTTGGAGGCTTGGTTATTCTTTTATAATTTAATAAAAAATTCTGATTGGAGGATTAAATCATGTACCCCTCTGCTGAAGACATCCTAAAAATCCCGGTCCAAAAATTCACTCCCTTGAAATATCATTCAGGCACGGGAGGAGCTCCAATGTTTTCGATGCCCCGCAACTCCAAAGAGCTCTTGATTCGATTTAAAGAAATTGCCAGCGTAGTAAAACCGGATGGGAGCTATAACGGAAATAGCTTCCACGCAGAAGGATATGCCCTATGTCTGGCTCGAGAAGGTCAGCCAATAGAGGCCTTTCGGCTCTTTGAATCAATCGTTGCTGGTTCAAAAAAAATTTTTACCCGTAACTTCTTTGGAGAATTTGTACCTGTAAGGGGACAAGTTGGCACACTCGGTTACGAAGGCTTGTATAATTACGCAAACCTGCACAACATTTTCAAAAACAAAGGCAACCGCAAGATAGAGCTCTTGTCAGAACTGATTAGAGAGGTTCCAACAAAATGCTATCCTATTCGTCTTCAGGATATCCGAGTGGATGCCCTTCAGATTCTCCTACAACTCAAAATAAAAGATATCGACGGCAATTCGCTTGATAAGGAGTTGGAACTAGCAAAAGCTCATCAATACTGAAATCTTCTCGCTTTTCAAACTGTAAACACTCCCGCGCAAAGCGGGGTGAAGAAAATGGAGGAAGACTGCAATGATATTCACAAAAACCTTGATTAGCTTTAGCGTTTATGAGACTGGTGATCCGAGTGTGATTGGTATCAATCTTCATACTCATCACCACGAGGAAAAACCGGCGGAGGCAAGACCAGAGTGGATAGACCAGGCCATTTATGCTCTTTATCACGGTGTTTTTCCCTTCTCCGAGGAAATGTTTCCGCGCTCAATAGGAACAATAAAAGCTCTCCGACAGATTTGTTCAGCAGGAACCATAGTCTCAGGAATCGCAAAAGATCATGGATTCACGGGATATGCCCATGGGCATGGGATAACTTTCCACGTCGAATTTCCCCAAAATACGTCTGTTGAAAAAAAAGCGCACATTGCTTTGGGAAACGCCGGGGATTTCTATTGATCGGGGGTAAAATGACAAAAAAGGGAGAAGAAAAACGAATAAGTGTATTTTTCGTCGATGGTAAATATGAACCGGAAACGGATCCCGAGAAAAAATATGAGTATCCCAGACTCTTCATAAATGAAGGCGACCTGAGGTTGCTTTCAAGACGACATCAAAAATTCGGGATTCGATACATTCCTCAACGCTGGCTAAAGCATAAGGCTTTCGAAAATAATCATCCGCACCTTTTTTTAAGGATGAATATATTGGGAATAATTGTGCCGTTTGACGAGCTGGAAAAGATAAGGAAATTGCGAGAAGAGATAGTGCTTCTTGAGAGCCTTCTGTCACCTGGCTTCGAGCATTCCCGATATCCCGAACTGGTCAAGGCTGTCAGAAATTTCAATCAAATTTGGGAAAAACTCAAAACGGTTTACGAAGAACTGACAAGCCAACTAGAGATCGCAAGGAAAAAAGAAAAGGCTCTTTAATGCGACTCTTCATTCAACCTGCCGGGGTCCCTTTGGGGATTACCGGCTTTTCTTTTAGCAAAATTTCACTTCCGTTTTCTTCGTATTACACAGAACGGCTCGAATCGGCCCGCTTCGCTTGTAATACCGCGTTTTTTCAATTATTCTTATACTGATGACCAGAAGAATACTTATCGGCGCGTCAATCTTTTTTATATTGCCTTGTCTTGTAAATGCCCAGGAATCGAGCCTGGGGAATTTTCCCGTTGACAAAGTGAAAGAAGTCATCGACCAGCCTATTTTTTTTCATCTCGAAGACAAGAAATTCGCGGTTGACAAGGACAGCTTTCTCCGCTGGATGAAAATTCGTCCGTCGCTTGAGTTTAAAGAGGGCTACAATTCTGAAATCGAGAATATCGACTATTTCCCAACTTCGGACGCCAGCCTTCGAATATATTTTCGCTTCATCACCCGCCAGGAAGAACGATATCGCACGAAAATATCCACAAATCTCGCCATAGACGAAAAAGCACTGCGGGATTATCTGGAAAATGCCAAAGCGGAAACCCGGGTTGAGCCGGTCAACGCCCGCCTCGGTTTTTCGGAGGGAAAAGTGAACGCTTTCTCGCTTTCAAGGGAAGGCTACGAAATCGACACCAAAAAAAGTTTTGAAAAAATTGTCCAGGCATTTTCTAAAAATCCCCACACGAAAGACGTTGCTCTTGAAGCCACCGTCCTCGAGCCGGAAGTATCCAGCGCCCAAATAGATAAGTACGGAATCAAGGAGCTGATTGGCACGGGCGAATCCAATTTTCGCGGCTCGCCGAGAAACAGAGTCCACAACATCAAAGTCGGCGCCTCCAAATTCAACGGAATACTCATCAAGCCAGGTGAAGAATTTTCTTTCATCACCACCCTCGGCCCGGTGGACAAATCAACCGGCTATCTGCCTGAACTGGTTATCAAAAAGGATAAAACGATTCCCGAATACGGGGGAGGTATGTGTCAGGTTTCCACGACAATGTTCCGCTCCGCTTTGAACTCGGGGCTCAAAATCACCGCGCGCACCAATCACGCTTATCCGGTCCAATATTACGCTCCGCACGGACTTGATGCGACGGTCTATATCCCCCGCCCGGACCTCAAATTCCTCAATGATACACCGGCCCATATTTTGATTCAGTCTCGCATAGAAAGCACCAGGCTTTTCTTTGATTTTTATGGAACGAGTGATGAAAGAAAAGTTGAAATCGTCGGTCCTTTCGTCACCTCCCGCGGAGAAGGAGGAGCGATGAAAACCGTTGCCTATCAGGAAGTATACAGCGCGAACGGTGATCTGGCTCGAAAGGACACCTTCAAGAGCAATTATGATTCACCCTCCAAATACCCTCATCCGGGAGACGAGGAAAAAATAATCACCGAAAAACCGGATGACTGGTCGAGCCGCGAGTGGAAAGAATACAAAAAATCCCATGGGCTGTAGTTTTCTTGATTTAGATAATCTAAAGGCACAATTGACGAACCAAGCAAAATTTTCTATACTCCCGGAGTGAATTTTTATTTTATGAGCTTATCCAAACTGCCCTCATAGCTCAACGGATAGAGCATCGGCCTTCTAAGCCGAGGATCTAGGTTCGATTCCTAGTGAGGGTACTGCGGTTTTTTGTCGAGCGCGCATAGCTCAGCTGGTAGAGCAGTGGCCTCTTAAGCCAACGGTCGGGGGTTCGATCCCCTCTGCGCGCATATCGAACGGGAAAGGGATCGGTAAAACGGGAGTTTTCTCGCGGTGGAAGCATTGAAACCGCAAGGTTTCAAGGAGCTCCGCCAACTGGCGGAGCGACGTGAGATCACCTCTGCGCGCGCACAGAAGAATAAATCCGTCCCGCGTAGCGGGACACCGAGACTTTGGATTTTGAATTTTGAATTTATATTATGGCGGCCATCGTTCAGTGGCAGGACATTGGGTTGTGGTCCCAAGAACGAGGGTTCGATTCCCTCTGGTCGCCCAGAAAATTTCCACGACATAAATGTCTTTTGTGTTGTGAAAATTGTCTGGATGGAATCGAACGTGAAAGGGGTCGGGAAAACGAGAGTTTTCCTGTAGTGGAAGAATTGAAACCGCAAGGTTTCAAGGAGCTCCGCCAACTGGCGGAGCGACGTGAGATTCCTCTGGTCGCCCAAAAGTAAAAAACCAGTTCAATGAACTGTTAATATATTGGCTCGTTAAAATATCAACCGGAAAAATCCGTTGACATATAAACTTATCTACTTACGGAGGTTAAAACGCCATGAGGGTGCTACTCGTATATCCAAAATGCCCGGAAATGACT
>CAZFIH010000069.1:0-3787 GCA_964519445.1 uncultured Bdellovibrionales bacterium
CGGGGCGAGCGAGCAAACAAACTGCCCGCAAAATTCGCAATGTTTAGATTGGTCGGGCTGGAGGGAATCGAACCCTCTGTCTCACGCACCCGAAGCGCGCGTGTTGCCAATACACTACAGCCCGATAATTTTACATTTTACATTGTAATTTTGCACTTTGATATTTGATTTTTGAATTATTCCAAAATCTCTTCAGATATTTTGGGCAGTATATCCACAACTTTCGAATTATTCCGCAATTTTCCAACCAAGTCAATTATCTCCGGCGACCGCTTCCTCAATTTTTTCTGCTTCCACAAAAAATTCTTGACGGTTTTGTCATCCGGCTTTTTCTCAAAATATTTAGCGTTTATCGAGTACCATCTCTCAATTATTCCCCTTGGAAGCTGAAGTTCGCTTTTTATCTCCGGAGGATGGTTCAGAAGCCAGCACAGTTTTTCCCAGTTGGCATACTTTTCATAAACTAACTCATCTTCGAGTAATTTCGCTGGCAGATGTCCCATTTCAGCAGTATACTTCAAAGAATAAAAATCGTATTTATTGAGTATTTCTTCCCGGCGCATATCGCACCAGAGATGATAGCGATAGCCGGCCTCGAATGGAGAAAGATTCTTGAGCTCAGTTTCCAAGTCGGTATAAAGGGAGTGAGTTTCCTTCCGGCTCAAATTGTCCGCCACCCGCCGAATGTCCGGAAGAAGCGTCCCCAGCAAAAACAAATCCGCGTTCATAGCCGGATGCTGATCGAGATATTTTTTGGAATAGACAACGTGAGAGATTGAAGAAGCCACAACAATAAATCAAAATGTAAAAATCATCTTACCCAGTATTTCGCCTTGATTTCCTGATCCTCTTCCTCTTTTTTTTCCTCTATTTTTTCCTTGGCCAGCCCGCGAAGTTTTTTAAGATCCTCTTTTTCCAGCTCCTTGGCGCGCTTGAGCAAAATTTCTTTTTTGTTTTTCTTCGGATCATCCATCACTTCTGAAAGCAAAACGTCAAGAATCGCTCCGATTTTCGGACCGGGTTCCAATTTCAGACCTTTTATTAAATCATTGCCGTTGATTTTCAGCATTTTAACCGACAACGGATCATGCGAAATCTTGTCCACCATATATTTGAAGTGGCGCAATTTATATGGCACCGCCTTTGGAACTCCGGAGCCGAGACGATCACCGATCCGAAGATCAATAAGGTCGTCGATATTTTCAAGACCCACTTTTCGAACCAGGCGCCTCACGCTCGAAGCACCCACTTCATCGACGTTGTAGTAGAACATATGATTGTCCGCAAGAAGTTTTGCTTTTCGAATGACGTCGTTAGAATATTTGAGACGGCGCAAAATCTTTTCCACTACTCGCGCCCCGACGTGGTCGTGGTTATAGAAAGTGGAATAAGCGCCCTCGCCCCTTTTCGTTTCGGGTTTCGCTATGTCGTGAAGAAGAGTTGCGAGACGCACCTCAAGCTTTGGCGACGGGCAATTTTTCAGCGATAGGATTGAATGTTCGTAGATGGTATATATGTGATGCCGGTTTTGCGAGACGCCAACACCTTTTTCGAGTTCAGGAAGAACAAATTGCAAGAGATTTAATTTTCTTAACAATTCAATGCCCTCCGCGGCGTAGCCGGATAGAATTATCTTGTTGAATTCATCCTGAATCCGCTCAAGCGCGATATATTTCAAATTATTCGCATTTTTTTTTATCGCTTCGCACGTTTTCGGCTCAATCGCAAATGGCGTCTTTTCCGCCAATTTCCGCGGCCCTTTGTTCGTTCTTTTATTCGTTTTAAGTCGTTCCGTATTCGCGAGTTCTTCCTCGTTCGAGATTAGAGTAACGCTGAATCTTACAGCTCTCATCATCCTCAAAGCATCTTCGCCAAACCGTTCATTTGGATCGCCCACGGCCCGTATAATTTTATTTCTCAAATCGTTTTGACCGCCAAAGAGATCTACAATTTCATAATCCTTTGCAAGTTTTGAGTTTTGAGTTGTGGTTTTGAGTTTTAACGCTAGAGCGTTTACCGTAAAATCGCGCCTCGATAAATCTTCTTTAAGTGTTTTGGCAAATTTCACCTCGTCCGGATGTCGCTTGTCGGAATATTTCGATTCAATTCTATAAGTAGTCACTTCAACAACATCTTTCTCCGAAATGTCCGGCTTTGAGGAATTTTTCAAGGTTTGGCCTTGAGGAATTCCGAGAGCTCCGCTCGAGGAAGGAAAAGGCCGAACCTTAGAAAAATTTCGGGGAATTTTAACCCCCACTGTCCCAAATTTATTCTCATAAAAACTATCCGGAAAAATATTCATTATCTCCTCCGGCCTGGCATTTGTTGTCACGTCCCAGTCTTTTGGTTCAACATTCAAAAGGAGATCTCGCACGCACCCGCCCGCAACAAAGGCCTCAAAACCGGCGGCTTCGATCTTTTTGACAATATTTAAAACTGGTTTGGGAATTTTATTTATCATGTTTCAATAGTGGTCCTGCCCCGCAGTTAACACAGATCGCTCTGCTTCGGGGTTCTTAATTTTATCAACTATATTATTAACTTAAATCAAAAAAGGTAAAAAATCAAAAAATTAACTGTCTTATAATCTGGCATCTCATCGACATCTAACAATTGAAAGAATGAATCGAATTAGCTAGAATGGACGCATGTTGAGCAAAACCATTCAATTTGCGAAAAAACATCAGACTGCCATCCTCTTACTCCTTATAATAGTAGTCGGCATCTTTTTCCGAACCTATCATTTCTATGACTGGTTCTATTTTCAGTCCGACCAGGTTCGCGACGCGATGCTGGTGAGAAAATCCGTGGAAAACGGCCCCGGGATGCTGCCGCTTTTGGGACCCAAAGCAGGCGGAACAACCTTGAGGCTCGGTCCGGTATTCTATTACATCCAGTATTTATCCGGTGCGATTTTTCAATCGGCCGATCCGCGTGTCCTCGCCTTTCCGGATCTGCTCTTCGGCATTCTCACCATACCGCTTCTGTATTTATTTGCCCGTGAATTTTTTCCCCGCAGCCGGTCTCTCGCTCTTTCTTTCGGATACTCCGTTTGCTATTACGCCGTCGCTTATTCCCGATTTGCCTGGAATCCAAACTCGCTTCCTTTTTTCAACCTTCTTTTCTTTTATGCGATATACAAATTCCTGAATGAAAACCGGACGCAAAAAAAGTGGCTTTGGGTTCTCGCCGCGGCCATTTCGTACGCCATTGCCAGCCAATTGCACTACGCAAGTTTGTTGAGTCTTCCCGTTGCCGCCTTCCTAATCGCCATTGGATACAGAATAATATGCGGCAAACTGAATTTGAGCCTGAAAACCTCGGCTGAATATATTCTTATCATTCTAGCCGTGCTGGCTATTTTCTATGCGCCGGTTGTTTTGAGTGACATCTCGACAGGTTGGAACAATACGCTAAATTTTTTCGAATCCATCGGGGCGAAAAGCTCCGACTCTCCGCTTTGGAAATTGGCAGCAAAAGAAGCAAACGCCTTTTTCGAATATGCCATTATCGTATTGACCGGAATCGTCGACGCGGCGGACAACATTTATTTTTACACCGGCGCTCTTTTCTTTTTGGGTTCGGCCGCAGCAAGCGTATTTCTATGGAGACATCATCGAAAGCGGCCGGCAAAACTGTTCCTTTTCATCGTTTGGGCGTGGTTCGTTTCTTACATCATTATGTATCTTCCCGTCGCCAAAAAACTCGACCCGCGCCATTTTTTGGTCGTTGCACCGCTTTTTTTTGTTATGTACGGAATAATCATCTCTTCCCTCCTTTTCAAGAT
>CAZFIH010000070.1:0-3648 GCA_964519445.1 uncultured Bdellovibrionales bacterium
TCGTCGTCGCCCAATGTCTCAACGTTGCGGTCATCGAATGCATATTTTCCGCTTGTGGGGCGGTCGAGAAGACCCAGAATTTGCATCAGAGTAGATTTCCCCGATCCGCTCGGACCCATGATGGCCACGAATTCTCCTTTCCCAATTTCAAAAGAAACCCCGCAAAGGGCTTTTGTGATGACACCTTCGTTATCGTATTCCTTGCAGAGATCACGAACGCTTATGAGCATAAAAATAAATACCAAATAACAAGTATCAAATCTCAAATAAGCTCCAAATTACAAATCCTGATTACCGAAACTTTATTAGATGGCTTTGGCCATTGAACTTTGATTATCGGAATTTATTTGTTATTTGGATTTTTTACTCTCGAGTTGATGTAATCACCTCTTCTCCCTCCATAAGTCCGCTCACTGCCTCAATCATCCCTTCGTCTCCTTCCATCCCAAGTTCAACGGCCCTGTCAGCCGGTTCTCCGTCGTCCAAAACCTGAACAATATATTTTCCGCCCTTTTCGGTCACGGCCCGCTCGGGAATAATCAGAATATTTTTTTTCTCCGCTGTCAGAATGTCAATATCGGCGCTCATGCCGTCTTTGAATCGCTCGTCTTCGCTTGCCATGGCGAGTTTTGCGATATAGTCGACGACATCCTGAACGACCGTTGAGGAAGGTTCGATTGATACGGCTTGGGCTCGGAACATTTCATCGGATGAAAATGCGTCAAATGTGACATCTGCATTTTGTCCGACCTTGATTTTTGCAATGTCAGATTCAGGAACTCTTGCTTCGAGTATGAAGTCAAAGGAAATCATATTTGCAAGAGATTCTGACGACGCGCTAATCACTTCACCTGCCTCGTAATTCACATCCGTGATGACTCCTGCTGCCGGTGCTCGCAAAATGGCTTTACCTAAATTATTAAGCGCTGTTTCATAGGCAACCTGATAATTCGCGATATTCGCATTTTTTGTTGCCCTTACATATTCTGATTCAGCTGAATCACGGGAGGCTCTAGCTGTTTCTAGCTTGTTTTCGGCCGTCGTTTTGGCAAGGTCGGCGGTTTCGTCGGCCACTTCCAGCGCATCCTTCGCTTGTTCATAATTGGCTTCAGCTGTATCCAGTGTCAGTTTGGCCAGCTTCGCCGCCGCGCTGTTCACTCCTTCGTCATCAACAATTTGGTCGTAATATTCCTCGGCATCTTCGTAATACTGCTCGGTGTCATCCACTTTTTGCTCCGCCGCCGCAATATTGGCATCGTTAAGACTTTCCGTATCGTCGAGGTTTTTTTTGGCGTTATCCACTTCCACATTTGCGGCATGAATTGTATCTTCATTAATCCCCGCCTCTGCTCTTGCGTTATTAAGGTTGGCTTTTGCCTGATCCACGGCGAGCTGCAGATTTTCATTTTCAAGATATCCAATAATATCCCCTTTGGATACTTTCTGGCCGACTTCTGCTTCAACAGAACCAATCCGACCGGTAATTTCGAAATCAAGAGAAAGCGTTTCGTCGGCCTTGAGTGTTCCGGATACGGAGACGGTTTCCTTGAGAGTCCCCCGGTCAACACTTTCCGTCACGTATTCCACTTCCGGCTCGCGCAAAAAGGAAAAATAAATCAACCCTCCGATAAAGGCGACCGCGATTGCTGTCCAAATGATTGTTTTTCGCTGCAACATTATCTAGATATTTTTCAGGCTGATTTTATTTTTCTAGCCGACGTTGCTAATGAAGGCTGAACTTGACCATTCGAAGCCGTGTTATTTCAGAATCTATTCTTTTTTCCAAATCATTCAGGTCTTCCATCCGCATTACGTATGCTTCCGAGGATTCAAAAAACTTAGACTCTTTCGCTGAAAAATCTTGATAAGCTTCATTGAGTTCTTCACCGCTTGTAGTTTTGAGGGCGGCAGTTTTCTCCATTTTTGAGAGAAAATTGTTCATGGAATCGTTCAAATTTCGGGCGTCCGTCTTCAGATCTTCCGGAAGATCAGCGGTGTCCGTGGCATTGCTTTTTTCTTGGGCTGATTTGATCAACTCCTGTATCTCGGAAAGATTCGTCTGTTCGTTCATTTGGGAAAAAACAGACGCTACTTCCGTGATCTGCCCAATGTATTCCATAAGACCTCTGAGATTTCCGGCTTGCGATGCTACTTTTTCATAGTATGAGATTGTCATTTCCTTTGCCGGAAAAGCAATTTTGGGAAAGGTCACTGTGTCAGTTTGACCCCGGGCCCGCTCTGCCTCCTCCCTGATTTCATCGAGGCTTTCCTGGAAGCGGAACAAGTCTTCCCGCATTTCAACAAGATCTTTTTGATTGCTGTCGCTGAATTCACTTTCAATTTCCTCAATCTTGGGGCTCAAGCCGTGAGAAGTTCTGATTTGGTCCAGTTCCTTTGCGCTTTCGCGTATATTTTTGGCGTTCCAAAAACCGTAGGTGAGCGTACCAAGCGCAAGCAAAAACAAAACCAGCAAGAAATAAAGAAGAATTTTCTTCATAATCCCATGATACTGGAAAAAAAAGCAGAGAGCAAGATAAAATTTGATTCTGGCACGGGCAGAGAGAATCGCCCCTTCCCTTCACGAAGGGAGGGGTTGGAGACCGGAAAGTTAATAACCCGTATTTTCTGGCACGGGCAGAGAGAATCGAACTCCCGACTGTGGTTTTGGAGACCACCGTTATACCACTTAACTATGCCCGCATTCATTTGCGATTCAACCTTTTTAGCAAAGAATTATACGCAGAACTGAACCTTTTCAACTGCTTTTCCCTCGTTCTTGCCGCTTTTTCATCTTTATACGCTTCCTAATAGAACAAGTCCAATGGTCGTCTTTGCTTCGTTGCTTTCACTTTGCCTTCCATATGCTCCTTGAATCTCGATTTCAAATTTTTAGAAAATCCAATATAAAATCCTCCGTCCTTTCTGCTTGTTAGCAAATACACATAACTCATTTTGTTTTGAGAGAGAATCGCCCCTTCCCTTCACGAAGGGAGGGGCTGGAGACCGGAGTTATACCGTTTAACCAAGCTCCCAATCTGACGAAAAAACAAAAAACGTCAAACTTTTACTTCCTTGTGAAGCGTGTGTTTTCGGTCAAAAGGACAAAATTTTTTGAGTGAAAGTTTTTCCTTGATCTTTTTCTTGTTGCGGTAGGTGTGATAGTTCACTTTTTTGCAGACTTCGCATTTCAAGGCGACTAGATTTTCTTGTGACATAATTATACAAATGCAAAAATCAAAAATAAAAAATCAAAATTATGGAGTTCGCTTCGCTTATCGCATTTTATTCCAATTAGTTTTCGCGAAGCGATACCTGCATTTTGCATTCCTGCCCGCCGGCGGGCAGGTTGAAATTTGCATTTTGAATTAAAAATTTAATCTATTCTTTCCCAGGTGTCCTCATCCGGGTCGTAAAAATAAGTATTTGCGTCTTCGACATCTTCAAATTTGTCATTTCCCTGCCGGAGAACAAGGTCGTCCTCTCCCATATCCCAATATGCAAGGATCTCCGCGCTAACTTCTCCGTTTGAGTCAATACTTGTCTCAAGAAGGAGTTTTCTTGAGGTATCCTCGTCAATTCCGGCCTTCTCATCGTCTTCTGCCAAATCATAGTATTCCACATAGACGCCGCTCTCGTCAATAAAGTCTG
>CAZFIH010000071.1:0-3641 GCA_964519445.1 uncultured Bdellovibrionales bacterium
ATAGTTCTGACATAATTTTTTTCACTTAATCCTAGAGCTAAGCTCTTGGAGGCTCCAAGAGCTTAGCTCTAGGAGAGCACGAGGCTCTCCTGAATGCTTTAGACGAACTTGATTATGAGCGCCACCACCAGCGCGTAGATCGCGATAGCCTCCGTGAAGGCGATGGCGAGAATCATCGCCGTCTGGATTTTCGGCGCCGCTTCCGGATTGCGTCCGATAGCCTCCATGGCTTTAGCCGCCAGCCGGCCGATACCGAGCGCCGGCCCAATGGCTCCGATCCCGATAGCGAGGCCCGCCGCGATGGATTTCGCCGCCTCGACGCTTCCGAAGAAATTCTGCACGACTTGGTTTGCTTCTTCAGGCATAAATTTTTCGGTTCTCATCACTGCCTTTGCCTCGACTGGGAATGATTTTTAGAGTCGGGAAGGAAATGAGAGAATTTATTAAAATTTCTAATTTACCTAATTTCTAATTCACCTAATAAAATGCCAAAGGTCAAATAATAAAATTTTTGAATTTGGCTATTTTAGAATTTTATTCGATGAATTAGGTAATTAGACAATTAGGTGAATTCTAGTGTGCCGCTTCCGTCACCGCCATCTTTAAGAATACCAGAGTCAGCATCGAAAACACCAGAGCCTGCACGAACCCGACAAAGAGCTCCAAAAACAAAAACGGTATCGGAATGAAATAGGGCACCAGAAACAGCATCACCAGAAGCAGAACTTCTCCGGCGAATATGTTCCCGAACAACCGGAAAGAGAACGAAATGAGCTTGGCCGCTTCGGAAACAAGCTCGAGAATCCCGACGAACGTCCCGACGAAATAGGGCTTGTGAAACGGGCTTATGAAAAATTTTCCGGCGTATTTTCCGAGACCGATCGCCGCGATTCCGAGAATCTGCGCTGCCAGAACAGATATTATAGCAATCGCGAGAGTGAAATTCAAATCGGCCGAAGCGCTGCGAATAAAAGGAACAAGAACTCTTTCTCCATGATGCATTTCATATATGCCGATCGTTCCAAGTCCCGGAATAAGCTCCACCCAGTTGGAAAGAATGATGAAAATAAAAATCGTAGCTACGAGCGGAAAAAATTTCTTTGATTGCCGGCGATCCTGGGTTACTGAATCCGCCAAATTCAAAAGAGCTTCCAGAACAGATTCGACGACGTTCTGAAAGCCCCTGGGGACCAAGCGGATTCGCGACTTCAGCACATACGATCCGATGATGATGAGCAAGCTCAAAAACAGAGTCACGATGATGGTGTTGGTGACAGGAAACGATCCGATGTGAAAAATTGCTTCAGGAGCGATGGAGATGTTCATATCACGGATTTTCGCGGATTAGAAACAGATTACACGCGGATGACACAGATTTTTAATCACAAATTAAAGACAGATCCACACAGATATAATCTGCGTAATCTGCGTTCAATCTGTCAAAAATCCGTGTATAATCTGCCTTGATTGTATCTCTATTTTTCGATTATGTCCAGTGTTTTTTTATAGACCAGCCAGCTTGTAAGGCCGATGGAAAGAAGTATCCCTGCCAGCAAAAGAAAGGGTGAAGTTCCAAGTTTTTTATCGAGCCAGCGTCCGCCGAGCGCGAAAACAACGAGCGGCACCGCGATTGTGTAACCCAACTCCCACGCCAGCCCCACCGCCGACCATTTTTTTTCCTCTTTTTTGTCGCTCATAATATTTTGGCAAAAATTCACCCCGGGAATTTTTGCCTCGCAAGAAACTTAAGCTACCTAAGATTCCTATGGCGAAATTCCAAGCGCCGGCGGTAAAGCGCTTCCGTGAAGCCGCCTTCTTTTTCGTGCTTCCGCGTCAGCGATTCAATCTGGCGATTCAAAAGAAACGTCGACTGATGGCAAAGTGTGAGCATGAAGTTCGCGGCGTCTTCCTCTTTTTGCGGCAACGGCAGTTGCCGCAAAAGTCGTAAGTCTCTTAAGCGACTTAAGTTTCTTATGAGCGTCGCGCTTCTCGCTCGCAAATCCGTCACGCGCGGATCGCTTTTCTCCCACTGCGGCATTCCCTTTTGCCGCAGAATATCTTCAAAGTCGCCAATCAATTCTTCATGCGACCCTTTGGCCGTTCCCGTGAGCTTGATAGCAATCTTCAATGAAGTTGGCAGATTGTCCGAACCTTCGACGATATTTTGTTTTCCGCTGCGGCCGGCGCCTTCCATTTGTTCTTTTTTCTTCCAGCTTTTCACCCACCGCTCGCAAAATTCCACCGTCCGGTCATAAATCAAAACCGCGAACCAATAGGTGAAAAGTTTTTTATAGGGTTGCATTCCTTTTATCGTAAGTGACTTAGGAAACTTAAGCATCTTAGTCGCCGAACCTGATTCCCATTCCCTCATTCATGGTCTGCCGCACCTGCTCCGCCGTGAGAGCGTAATTGTAGACGCGGACGTCGTCCGTTATCCCTGCCATGTTTCCTCCGTTTCCGCCAGGACATGCTCTCGGCGCAAAGACTCCCCAATTCGTTTCATCAAACGAACCTTCTAATCCAGCCGAATTATCCCTTGAATCAACTAATTCACCGTTGATATAGGCATACTGCATGCCAGGAGTATAAACGAAAAAAACATGGTAGTATTTATTGAATTCAATGGCAGAACTGGAATAGGCAATCGTATCCACAGCCCTCGAGCCGATATAAAATTTCGCGTAATCAAATTTCGGTTCTATATCGGGATCTCCTGTATCCTCCCAATAACTGTAGACACCTATCCCCACAGAACCACTTGTGGAGCCTCGACCAACAAATGTTGAGGTTGTATTTAGCCATTGACCCAAATCACTATGCCAAAGCGGGAATGTCTCTTCTACTGAAATCCAGCCCCCTAAACTAAACAATTCATTTGGTTGAAAGTTTAGTTCAGATGGATTCCCCAAATCAATTTTTCCTAATTCATCAAAGTCTAATGCCTGATTAAATTTTCCCTCAATCCAGTCATCTCCTGTTATATTATTGACTGTTCCCGTATTCCCATTTCCGGATGAATCATAAGCGTAACCGCCTTCTCCTTCATCCATCTTCCACCACCCGACGGGTTTTCCGCGGTTGTAGTCCCAGGCAATCTGCGCCGGCGTACGCGCGTAGTCATATACCATAATATTATCTATCTGTCCGTCGAAATTATGACTATTGCCATCGTTACATTGAGCCCCAATACAAAAATCATAAGTATAACCGGAACTCAAATCCCCGCTATCCACTAAAACTCCATCTACATATAATTTCCCACTTACAGTATTAGTTATGCCGACCACATGATGCCACTCGGGATCTGAAATATCATATGTTAACAGATCATTATCGCCGCTATTTCGACCCATGACAGCAATACTGCCGTTTACATATTTTAAACCAGAACCCCAATTGTCCCAATGACTGCTGCCGTCAGAATCAAACCTGCCTGCAATAGCTGACTCTTGCGATCGATTATTTGTTTTTATCCAAGCAGAAATAGTATAAGGATCTTCACATCCAGTTGAACAAGATGGATAAAAACTGCTTGATGCAGGGGAAACATAATCATCACTCCCGTTGAAACTACCCGCACTGCCGTATTTTCCGCGAGACCAATGCGTTCCGGTACCATTCCAATCACCATCATTCCCATT
>CAZFIH010000072.1:0-3195 GCA_964519445.1 uncultured Bdellovibrionales bacterium
CTTTCGGCGAGGACGTGGATGTGACGATGGAGAGGATGGTTGAGAAATACAATGCGGATTTATCCAATGGTCTTGGCAATCTGGTATCGAGGGTTGTGAAGTTGTTTCAAAATCCAAATTTCAAATTCCAAAATTCAAATAAAATCCAAATTTCAAATTCCAAAATACATAACTATTTAACTAACCTTGAAATAAATCGAGCACTTTATTCCATATGGCAGGTTATCAGAGAGGATGATAAATATGTTGAAGAGAATAAGCCCTGGGAGCTCGTAAAAACCGACAAGAATAAGTTTAACGAAGTGATGAAAAAATTGATTTCTGATTTGCACTTAATTTCAGAACTACTTACTCCGTTTATGCCTAAGACTTCCCAAAAAATTAAAAAAACTCTTGAGATGAAAAAAGCAGAAATACTATTTCCCAGAGTAAAATAACTTTACATTTTACATTGTCATTTTGAATTTTTATTTTTGCATTTTGAATTATCCATGATCGATACCCACGCTCATCTGGATTTTTCTCAATTTGACCAAGACCGCGAAGAAGTGATAGCGCGGTTTTTTTCGCAGAATGGAAAAGCAATCGTGAACGTGGGAGTCGATTTGGAATGCAGTGAAAGGAGCATCGAAATTGCCGAACAGCACGAAAAATTTTATGCGAGTGTCGGGCTGCATCCGGATTTCTTTTCCAAAATTCGACCTTCAAATCAAAGTCCGGCTTTTCCCTTCCGTCCCGACGCAACGTCGGAACGGAATTCCTCAAAGCCGGACTTTTGGTCGAACCCTTTTGAGGAATTGAAGGAATTGGCTAAACATGAAAAAGTAGTGGCGATTGGGGAGTGCGGTTTGGACTATTATCACTTGCCAGAATTTAAGAAACCGGGATTCTCAAGAGGAAACCCGGTTTTTCTGGAAAAGATAAAGAAAAGACAAAAGGAAGGATTCTTGGCGCAGATTGAAATTGCAAGAGAACTTGAGCTGCCGGTGATTGTTCATTGCCGAAACGCAAGCGTTGCTGATACCGCGGATTCAGGAGGAGACGGCGGACAAAAAAGTGCGTGGGAAGACCTATATGATATTATTTCTAGGTTTTCTAAAAATCCGACTTACGAATTAAAATCTAAATTTGCGATAAATCCTAAAGCCAAGCTTTTTCCTTCCGCCCCTTTTGAGGGGCGTAATTCCTCAAAGCTTAGCTTTGGATTGACGAAATTCGTCCTCCATTGCTATAGCGGGAAAAAAGATGACACGGAAAAATTCCTGAAACTGCCGAATGTCAGTTTTTCCTTTTCCGGAAATATTACATATCCAAAGCCGGAAGCCAGGGCAAAAATGCTGGCGGAAGCCGTAAAAATGATCCCCCTTGACAAAATTATGCTTGACTCCGACGCGCCGTTTCTTGCGCCCCAGGAACTGCGTGGAGAAAGAAACGAACCGATAAACGTTATTTATATAGCAAAAAAGATTACCGAGATAAAAGGTGTTTCAGCGGAAGAAGCCGAAAGAACTACGGACAAAAATGCCAAAAATTTTTTCGATTTCTCTACGTACTGCGAAAAGGCACGAAAATACTAAAAATTGATAATTTCACCATGCCCAAGAGTATTAAATTATATTAAACGGGCCTTTTCGCAACTTAGCAATTGTTTCGTAGTTCGTAGGGAATTCTGATATAATTGTACCTATGGACATTAAGCGAGATCTATCAGAGCCCGTCGTTGAAGTCAGGGCGCTCAATATGCTCTATAACCAGGGAAAGCCGAACGAGTCCTGGGCATTGAAGGACATCAATCTCAAGATTTTCCCGCGAGAGTACGTCATTATTTTCGGGCCGTCCGGATGCGGAAAGTCAACTCTTCTTTATTCTCTGGCTGGATTTCAAAAGCCTTCGGAAGGTGAGGTTCTTGTTGGCAAACAGGACATCGGGAAATTTAGCAAGAAAGAAAAAGTGGAATTCCACCGGCGCAAGATCGGGATGGTTTTCCAATCTTTTTTTCTTATTTCCTCGCTCAAGATAATCGACAATGTTTGCCTTCCCAAAATCTTTATCGGCGATGGATTAAGCGAGCGCAGGAAGAGAGGAGAAGAATTGCTGGAGAGGTTCGGAATCGCTGAACAAGCCGAGAAATTTCCCGTTGAACTGTCGGGCGGGCAGAGGCAAAGAGTGGCAATAGCCAGAGCTCTCGTGAATGATCCGGACATAATTATTGCCGACGAACCGGTCGGAAACCTCGACTCAAAAGCAGCTTTCAACGTGATGTCAATCTTGCGGGAACTCAACGAAAAAGACAAAAAGACAATAATCCTCGTCACGCATGATCCAAACCATCTTTCCTTTGGAAATAAAGTTATTCATATGAGTGACGGGAAAATCGTCAAAGTGGAAGAAGTCGTGGAAAGAAAACAAGCCGTGCTCAAGGGAGAAGACGAAGTGCTTGTCAAAAAAGAAATGGTTGCTCCGGACGTGCAGAATCTAATGAAGTCATTCCAAAATTTTTCTCCCTCACAGCTCGGAATGCTTCTTATCCCTTTCAAGGCCCAGGAATTTCTATCGCACATTTTCTTCAATGTTCCCGAGGAGCAGATCAGGATTGCCAGAAACAAGCTCCAGGAAGTGATAAGCGGTCGGGCCACGATCGATGATTTGAGAAAACTTTTAGATGAAGATGAGAAAAAAGGGGGGCTTAATTGGGACAAGCGAATCGTAAAAAAAGTCATTTCGCGCGTTTCGGATATTTTGGCGATAACGAAAAAAATGGACACCAAACAAACAGAAAAGTCTTCACTGGAAATCGCCAGGTATCTGGTCACCCTCTTCAAGCTTCATTTCACGGATGATCAAGTCGCCGACCTGGCCCGGCTTATCCGGTTGAGAATGGAGAACAAGCTGTCCGTCGTTGAGCTTCGAAAGGGACTCGACCGACCTGTTTCAGAAAGAGGGATGGGACTTGACAGGAGAACAGCCAACAAAATTGCGCGAGAAGTGGAGATTTTGATGCTGGCACGCTTCGCCGCGTGATAATCTCTACGAAATACGAATCACATACGAATATACGAATAAGTAAGAATGAAAAGGACAAACAAAAATCTTGTCTATGCGAAAGAATGTTGCAAATTAATGGGATTGATGTTTGAAGTATTTAACCTTCCAAACTTAAATCTCCGAGCGTAAGCTCGTGAGATGCAGTTGCAT
>CAZFIH010000073.1:0-3100 GCA_964519445.1 uncultured Bdellovibrionales bacterium
GATAGGGATATTTTCAATGCCGTCAGGTTGCGATTTGGCCCAAAAGGCAAAGTCAGGGCATACGCGCAAATTGCTTCCAAGCTGGAATCCAGCGAAGCCAGCGCATATAATTGGGTCCGAAAAGGACTTCAGTTCATAAGGGACGGTCATTAACCGGCGGTGCGGTTGCTTGAAACAGCCCACCGCCTTTTTTCTTGATCAATCAGGCGGGTTGTATAGTGGGAAAACAGTGAATTCAATACTTGACGCAGGGTGTCGAATTTTGTATCAATTAGGTAAAGGACATTTTGGCTATCAGGCCGAACCGAAGGAGGATTCATGATACTGAAAATCTTTTCGAAGGAGGAGCAAGGGTTATGAAAAAGATTGAATTCACAGACCAAGATATGATAAATGCCGCCTGTCTGGAAATTCCCATCCTTGGAGAAATCCGCGAAGGGCGGCACGTATCCGTCATTTATTTCAAACCGGCGGAGGAAATTGTTAACCTGGGGTTTTCATGTGCCATGGGATTCAATCATACCGGGTGGATGTATGGCAATAAATATCCCCGAGCGTAAGCTCGGGGATATTTATAGATAGTGAAATCAAATTCGAAGGATTATGGAGAGTAGGCGCTTTGGATTTCTGATATTTTACTTGCCAATTCCGGCGGTGGTTGGAATACTTATCTAATTACGTAATTCAGCCAGTTTTTAAATCTAGCATAATTAGACGGCCGTCAGATAATGCTAAATTTGTTCGATACATAATAATTCATAATAATCCCTTAAATTCCGGCGGGGTTGACAAACTATTGTAATATCTTACAATAGTTATTGTAAATAAGTACAATAATAATAATGTTCGAATTTCGCTCTAAAATCACCATCAAAGTTCTGCGATATTATCTTCTCAATAAGGACAGGCGCCATTACGTAAACGAACTGGCGGGGATTTTGAATGTTGACCCTGGCAATCTTTTCCGAAAACTCAAAGAACTCGAAGATGAAGGAATATTGTCGTCCGAGACGAGAGGAAACCAGCGCTATTATGAATTGAATAAAAATTATACTCTTCTTCGTGAACTTGAGAATTTTTTTCAAGCTAAATACGGAATCGAGGAACAGTTAGAACAAAAACTTTCGAAGCTCAAAGGTCTTCAGGAAGCCTACATTTTCGGATCTTACGCTAAAAACAGTATTCAACAGGAAAGTGATATTGATCTTTTGCTTGTGGGCAGGCACTCGTCCCTTGAAGCAAAGAGACTGATTCTTCCGCTGGCAAAAGATATCCAAAGGGAAATAAATATAGTTGATTTTACTCCGTCTGAATTCAAAAAAAAGAAGACCAAGGACGATTTCTTGAAAAGAATTTTATCCGGTAAAAAAATCAAAATAATCTGATGTTTGAAAAGTTTCGGTTTTCCCGAAGACAAATTGAAAAATATCACAATTCAGCAAAAAGAGATTTGAAAATAGCCGCGGAAGCCGATGTCCCGGAAGTGCGCTTCCGCTTTTGCTACGACGCTCTCCTGAAACTGTCCATGGCCGTTTGCTCCCAAAAAGGCCTGCGGGTGAAATCACGCCAAGGCCATCATATTGAACTGATCAAGAAACTGGCTTTCTTCCTTAAAGATTCGGAAATTGAAGTGCTGGCCGACGAAATGCGCTCCAAGAGAAACTGGGATTTGTACGGAGGAGGAATTACGATATCGCAAAAAGAAGCTGAAGAATATTTGCAGTGGACAAAAAAGGTTTTCCTGAAGGCGGAAGCCGTTTTGCATCACAAGCAATCAAGGATGAAATTGGATTGAAAAAGTTTTTAGAGATTGTGCCCTCCCGCAAATTTCGGCGGGGGATTAAAAAATTAATCAAAAAATATGAGTCGATTTTCACCAGAAAAATTGTCACAGGAAGAAATAAAGAAAAGAATGCCCCCTGAAGATTTTGAAACTTACCAAAGATATTCCAGGATTGTGGAAAAATTCGATGCAAGATACGGCTTGGATGAAATAACAAAAGAAGAGTGGGATATTGTTAAAAAAATACTTTTTAGCACTAAAGAGCCGATTAAATTACACAAAAATGTACAACTCAGTCTGAAAGTTGCCGGAAAAGGAATGGAAAAGGTACCGGAAGCCAAGGCCATAAAAGACAGATTGCAAATGAAATCCAATCTTCTATTGGAAGCGTTGGGGAATTTCAACAAAGAGGATCTTGACTGTCTCCAGCCCTATGTCGCAGAGGCATTGGATCGAGTTGCGAGACTTGCGGAAAGTGTTGATGCCCATATCCGTTTACCGAAGGACGTTCAGGAAAAAGTGCTGGAACGTGGTCTTGCGTCCATCATTTCAAAATTAAGTGAGACGGACGACATTAAAGAATTATCGAGAATACTTTCGGTCTTGGATACAAAAATAATGAAAAATTTGATCGAAACTGAAATTAATAAATTGATGCCAAGCCCCACTGAAGAAGAGATGTTAAAGGAGTTGAGAGGTTATTTTGGCTCACGGAGAGGACCTGAACCAATGCGTTGATACTTTCCCGCAAATTCCGGTGGCGGTTGGAATACTTATCTAATTACGTAATTCAGCCAGTTTTTAAATCTAGCATAATTAGACGGCCGTCAGATAATGCTAAATTAGTACGAAATATAATAATCCGCAAATTCCGGCGAGGGAAATAAATAAATGAAAACATTCTCACATTCTCAAGTATGTAAGAATGTTTATATGATTAAAGCATTGTATTTTTTAGGCCCTCGTCAGGGTTATTTTTTTACTTGCCCCGCACAACAAAAGTCTTGTGGTGCGGGGCGTACGCGTGATATATAATATTAACATGGAGAAAAAACTCAAAATTGCGATATCTTATCCGCCGCTGGAATCGAGAAAGGGCAAGCCGACCTTGGGGCAGAACCGTCAGTTTCAGTGGTTTTCGGATCCGACTTATATTTACCCGATGATTCCCGCCTCGGCGGCGACATTACTCAAGGAAAAAGGTTATGAGGTTTTTTGGGATGACGCGATCGCGGAAGAATTGAGCTACGAAGAATGGAAAAAAAGACTCGTCCGGGAAAGACCGGATATTGTTGCCATTGAAACAAAAACACCGGT
>CAZFIH010000074.1:0-2855 GCA_964519445.1 uncultured Bdellovibrionales bacterium
CAAAAACCCCGAGCGTAAGCTCGGGGATATTTATTTTCCATCAATTGGTATAATTAAGCCATGCAAAAATACACCGCCATAATTCTGGCTTCCCGCGAGAGCGGAGAGTTCGATCGGATATACACGATGTACACGGCCGAAAAAGGCTTGGTGCGGGCGCGCGCTCAAGGGGTGAGAAAACCGAACGCGAAGCTGGCGGGACATCTTGAGCCGGGAACGGTGAGTGAGGTATACGTGGCCCGCGCGCGGGGCAGGGGAAGAATTACGAGCGCCATCACTCTCTGCGAGCTCAAGAGCGTTAAAAAAGATTTCGAGGATCTCAAAAAGACTCTTGAGATATTCCGGTTCATGTCAAAAAATTTCAGCGAAGAGGAAAAAGACGCCCGGATATTCAAACTCCTTCGAGACTTTTTGATTTTCCTGGACAGGGGTGATTCAACGGAAACGGAGAAACTCGCCGGAGCCTTTTGGTGGAAACTTTTTGATTATCTGGGCCGGAGGCCGGAAGTTTTGAAATGCGTCGAATGCGGGAAAAGGCTGTTGGAAAAATCAAAAAAACACTTCAGTTCCGAAAAAGGAGGTGTGGTCTGCCAAAAGTGCGGATCGGTGAGTCACGGATTGCTTTTCGTGAGCGATAACCAAATCAAACTTCTCCGCCTTTTTTTAGCGAATCCCCTCGAAAAGATCTTAAAACTGAAGGTCGGTACGGATGAAATCAGGGGTCTTGAAAAAATTAGGGGATATTTCGAGAGCTATAATTTTTGAAGAACCGCGGATTGTCCATTCGCAAAATTTGTTGTAGTATAATTTCAGATGCCGCTCAAAGAAATCGAAGAAAAATTGTATAAGAGAGAAGGGGAAGCAGCTCCCAAAAAATCGATTGAATCCAGAAATTTAGGCCAGGAACCCCCTCAAAAAAATATTAGCCGGACAAATCAGTCCGGAGAGGAGCCGTTCGCCCCGGTGACGCTCAATGAAGATGTGAGTCAGGAGAAAGGTGCCCGGATCAAAGCGACAGACGAGAAGAAGGCAAAAAGAAAAAAAATTCTGAAGACAGCCGGCCTGTTAATCGGCGTAGCGGCTTTTGTCAGCGCGGCGGTCTGGGGAGCTCTTTGGTGGAGAAAAACCGCTTTTTCAGAAGACAAGGTGAAAGTCTCAATCTCCGGTCCCCGGGAAGTGAAGAGCGGAGATATGGCGATGTTCGAGATCGCATTTTCCAATCTCAATAGGGCGGCGCTTAAAGACGCTGTTTTGTATTTGAATTATCCAGAAAACTTCAAGCCTTCCGGAAATCTTCAGTTTGAGACGGAAGGCCCGGCAGTCAGCAAGTACAATATTGGCACAATCGAGAAAAACGAAAGCAAAAAAGTGTCCGTCGAAGGCAAGTTTTTCGGACCGAAAGATTTTCTGACATATGTCGAGGCCAGGCTTGAGTATAAATCATCTACTTTCAACTCGGTTTTCACGGCAGAAGAAAGAACAAGCGTTTTCATCGCTTCAAATCCTCTTTTTGTGGAAATAGCGGGGCCCATCAATGTCACATCCGGCGGCGGGGTTTCCTATGTTATTACCTATGAAAACAGCGGAGAGGAGGAAATCAAAAATCTTAAGCTGAAAGTTCAGTATCCCAGCGGATTCACTTTCTCGAATTCCGATCCTGTTCCCGCCACCGACGACAACATCTGGCATATCGGCGATCTCTCCTCCGGCCAGAAAGGAGATGTGCGAATCAGCGGATCAGTCAAGGGATTCGTGGATGAGATAAAGACAGTCAAAGTGTTCGCGGGAGAATTCGGAAGCGACAACGATTTTGTTTCCTATGGAGAGGCCGAAACGCAAGCCAAAATAGTGGGTTCTGTCATTGCTATCACACAAACAATGAACGGAGAAAAAGAGAACATAACCGTCAATGCGGGAGAAGTTCTGCGGTTCAAAATCCATTTTGAAAATACCGGTTCGATTGGTTTGCGAAACGTGGTATTGACGGAGGAAATATCAAGCTCAATCCTTGATTATTCCCGGCAGGAAATGAAAGACGGAAAAGGGAGCTTGAATTCGCGAACGGGTGTGATTACCTGGAAAGCGTCTGATGTCCCGCAGCTCGCCGTACTTGATCCCGGTGAATCAGGCGAAATTGAATTCTCCATACCCGTAAAGGAGATTATTCCCGTCGAGAGTCACGATGACAAGAATTTTTCCGTCAAGGCGACTGCCAGAATGGACAGTCCGGATATCCCCACTCCGGAAGGAATGAACAAAATTATTCCGAGCAACAGTCTTGAGATAAAACTGAACTCCAAACTCCTTCTGACTGAAGAAGGATTCTACAACGACCCGGAAATCGCCAATATCGGTCCGCTTCCCCTCAAAGTCAATGAAGAGACGACTTTCGCTATCCATGTCAAGGTTACCAGTGTCTCCAGCGATGTGACTGACGCAAAAGTAGTTGCTACGCTGGCACCGGGCGTGAGCTGGAAAAACAATTTTCTCCCCGGGGATTCAGCGGTGAGCTATAATGGAAGATCAAATGAAGTGACGTGGGACATCGGGACTCTGATAGCCGGAACCGGCATTCTGACAACGCCGAAGGAAATGATCTTTCAGGTCGGAATCACTCCCTCCGAGAATCAAGTCGGCAGTTTTCCTCCGCTTGTCAGCAAAACGACTTTGTCCGCCAAAGACGCCTATACCGGGACGAATCTCGAAACGGAGCTCCCGAGCAAAACGACAAATCTTCAGGAGGACATAAGCGTCGGAAGCGCCGGGAAGGTGGAACGGTGAATTCCAAAATCAAATCCAAATTTAACCTTCCAAACTTAAATCTCCGAGCGTAAGCTCGTGAGATGCAGTTGCAT
>CAZFIH010000075.1:0-2751 GCA_964519445.1 uncultured Bdellovibrionales bacterium
TATGGTTTTTTTCGTTTTTCATGCGTTTCTCCAGGATTATTTCATCAAAATTTTGAATCTTGACATTTTGCTCCGTTTTGCTATACTGATCTTTCCTGATGAAGTTGGAAGCGGCAATAATCCCTTAAAAATATGTAATTTCGCCTCTTCTGTCTCGCCTGATAGTCGGGCGGTGCGATCCCTCCTTAAGCATCGTCGGTAAGCATGGGAAGTTTGCAACTGCAGACACTCCCAACACTATTAGGCGGGACAGAGGAAACGTAAAAAAGTTCAATGACCAAAATTAAAGTTCTTTGTACCCGGCTTCGCTGGTTTTTTTATTTCAAAGATACTTTGGAATAGATTCCGGTTCACTGGAGAAGCAGAAGGAGCGCAGTGGCGGACTCTTCAAAGGCTTTTTTGACGGTTTTAATTTCGGCGCTGTTAAATTTCTCCAGAACATATTTTTCGGTTGGGATATTTTTGTTTCCTTGGCTATCGATCCCTATTCGCAGGCGGGTGAAATTTTTCGAACCCAGCCGGTCGATGATGTTTTGCACTCCGTTGTGGCCGGCGGAAGAGCGGTTGGCGGAAAATTTCCAGCTTCCAAGCGGCAAGTCTACTTCGTCCTGGACGACAATGATATCTTCCAACCTGACCTTGAAATATTTTTTGGCCGCTTGAACCGCTTCGCCGGAAAGATTCATGAAAGTTCGCGGCTTTAGGATTATTATTTTTTTTTCCTTAAGCCTCCCCGAACTGATCTCGGACTGGAGCTTCTTGTTCTCTTTCCATTCCGAAAAACCGAAATCATCGCGGAATTTTTCCCGAAAGAAATCCGCGAACATAAATCCGGTATTGTGGCGGGCCTTTGCATATTTTGGACTTGGATTACCGAGGCCAACGATTATAATTGTTTTCATAGTGATGCTGGTTTAGCAAATATTTTATGCGAATTCTTGCGAATGTTAAGTCGAATGAATTCGAATTCGCATAAATTCGATTTACAATTCGCGACCATTCGCACGCTAAAATCTTTGACTGGACCCTTTTTTCAACAGCTCAATGTATTCCTTTTCATCAACAGCTTTTTTGTCGTAGCCTTCTTCCAGCTCCTCGAGAGAGTTTTCCTCGTAGTCAACCTGCTCGGCAAGGTCGAATCCGGCAACGAGGCACAAATCAGCTTCGCGGCACACGGAATATATATCATCCGGTGCTTCTTGCGAAACCCGAGCCCCCAGCTTCTTGGATATATCTTCGGCGGAGAAAGGCTTGGTTTTGGAAACGTCATAGATAATGGTATTGCCGACGAGGCCGGTTTTTCTTGAGTTTGTCTCGGCTGCTTCTGCGTCGAACCCGATTTTTCCAAGAAGATTTTCAAGTTTTTTTCCAAGGGAAGCGGTTTTGCTTCTGTTCAAAATCAAAACTCTGGCTTCTTCCTCTTTAACCGCATTCTTCTTTCTTTCGATGAGTTCCAACTCGAAGATATTGCTGGCCAGTTCATGTATCTCGCCGTATTCACCGATTCGGGGAATGAGGGTATATGCACGGACATGGCCCAGATAGACGTGTGAGACGGCCAGAAGGCTGTCCGGTCTTCCCGCGTCGAGGACTTCTCCGATAGTCGTGTGGGCGTCGATTTTCTCGGTCATCTTGAGAAAAGATTCCACTTCATCAAGAGGGACATCCGTTCGAAAATGGTCGCCCAGCGCATTCAGAATATTATTAACGGCCGGTACGTTCATCAGCGTTTTCAAGGAAAAAGCTTTTTGACGGGCGGCTTTCAGGATCTGTTGCTGGCGGAATGCCCGGCCGAAGTCGCCGCCTTCGTCATGACGGGTGCGGGCGTATTTCAAGGCCGTTTGGCCGTCGAGCGCGTGGAGACCTTCTTCTATTTCAAAAGTTTGGTAGCTGTAGTTCGGCCCCGGATAGCGCTCGTCCTCGATATCTTTGGGAACTTGGATTTTTATGCCCCCGAGGGCGTCAATGACCTGCCGAAATCCGTCGAAATCGAGCGCCGCATAGTAGTGGATATCAAGTCCCGCGATTTCGGAGAGAGCCTTTTTTAGGTCCTCGATTCCCTCCGTCGATCTCCCATGTTTGTCGTATCCGCGGGCGTAGAGGGCGTTTATTTTGGTATAGTTTTTCGTACCGGGAATTTGAACGTAGAGATCACGGGGAATGGAGAGCATTGCCGTTTGGTAAGTTTTCGGGTTGATGCTCGCGATGATGATGGAGTCGGTGAGATTTTCTCCCGGATAATTTTCTCCGGCCAGACCCAGAAGGAGTATGTTTATTCTCCCTTCCTCTTCGCCCCGCAAGATTTTCCTTTGAGAGCTCGTAATATCCTTTACGCTCTCAAAGAAAGATTCCGGCGGATCAGCCTCGATCACCTTCCTGCTTGTTTCGTAGAATTTGTAGGCGAAAGCAAAGGCGGCCAGGAAGGCAAGGCCGAGAATGATCAGGCCAATTGCAGTCCACAAGAAAAAATTCGATTTTCGTTTCTGGGGAAGATTGAGCTGCTGCATGGATTAAGTATAGCTTAAAATGTAAATTGAAGAAAAAAGAGCAAGGCTTGAAGCCCTGTTCCTGCACAGGCATGCGGCCGGAACGTTTCAGTTTATCGTTATATCAGCATTAGCAAGCCTGGTTTTGAAAGAGCAATCCAGTCCAGCTAAAAGTTGGTAAAAATGCGACGTCGCGATGATTATTTATTTAAGTCTAAGCCATACCTTGCCAAGCCGCTTTTTTTCTGCTAAAATTTGACTGAAG
>CAZFIH010000076.1:0-2716 GCA_964519445.1 uncultured Bdellovibrionales bacterium
TCAGAAATCCGAAAAATTTGCACATTATGATGAAACTTGTTTAAAAATGATTTGCCCCCAATGCAAAAAACCCTACTTATTCGTCGACATTGCAGACCATTCTAGTTTGCGCTGTCGCTTATGTTTTCACGGAGAATCTTTAAGAAGACCTGACTATCAAAATTACCAAAAGGAGTTATACGGTTCAGCCTACGAAAGAACGCCTAAGACAGATCCGCAAATGAAGTTTGTTTTCGAAAAGCTGGAAATTCAGGAGGACGATAAGATTTTGGACATTGGCTGCGGAAAAGGAGACTATTCCAATGAAATCCGCAAAATCACGAAAAATATTGTCGGCGTTGATCAGGATGTGGCATTGGCCAGAAAAAAGTACTCCGGAACAAATTTTGAGACCCTCAATTGCGAGGAAATCTTTCCCTATCCCACAGAAAGTGTCGACAAAATTGTCTGTGTCAACCTCATAGAACACCTTCTTGAATATGATAATTTATTGTCGGAGTGCCGAAGAATGCTCAAACCTGATGGAAAAATCGCCCTCACTACGGCCAATTTGAATTTTTTCTTTCATGATTATTTTTTCGACGAAACTCATCTTCACGAATGGAATCTAGATTCCATTCAGAAGCTGGTTGGCAAATATTTCACCATCGAGTACGCCGGAAAAAGCTGCGCTATGTTCAAATATTATCCGGTAAATTTGATTGTCTCTAAATTCTTGAAACCCGATCTACTCATTATTGGATTGAAAAAATGAAAGAATCTAATTCCCGAATCGCTGTTCTAATATTGGGATACAACGACAAGCAGAATCTGGGAGATTCCATAGGTTCCGCACTCAAGCAGACCTATGACAATTATGAAGTGATCTATATCGACAACGGGTCTTCTGATGGATCTGCGGCGTTCGTGAAAAAAAGCTTTCCTGCCATAAGGACGATTGCGAACAGAAATAATCTGGGCTATGCCGGGGCTTACGGCCCGGCTGTAAGAAATTTTTTTCAGGAAAAATTCGATGCCTGCGTTTTGTTGAATCCGGATGTGATCGTCGACGAAGCCTGGCTTGCCGAGCTCGCGAAATCGGCTTTTTCCGGAAAAGATATAGCTCTCGTTCAGCCGAAGATATTTCTTTTCGATGAAAAAAAGAGTGATTTGGCCAACAGTTTCGGAAACGAAATAAATTTCCTTGGCTTCGGGTTCTGCGGTCACTACAAAAAAAGAGACAGCGACCGATTCAAAAATGATCGGGAAATAACCTACGCCAGCGGAGCAAGCCTGCTTCTTAAAAAAGACACTTACGAAGCTGTTGGCGGATTGGACGAGGATTTCTTTTCCTATCTCGAGGACCAGGATCTCGGCTGGAGGGCAAAAATGCAGGGCTTTCGTGTTGTTCTCTCGGCGAGGTCAAAAATATGGCACAAATATAAATTTCACAGGAACGAGCGCAACAGACTGAAATTTTTCTACTTGGAGCGCAACCGCCTTTATTTCCTGTATAAGAATTTTGAGCTGAAAACTTTGGCGCTTGTTTTTCCGGCGTTTCTCATGATGGAAGCGGGCATCGTTCTGAACTCCATATCGAGAGGCTATTTCAGGGACAAAATCGGGAGTTATTATCACTTTTTCCATAATATTCGGGAATTAAGGAAAAAAAGATTAAAGATCCAAAAGAATAGAACCAGGAAGGATTCGGAACTTTTCCTCCAATTGTCTCCCGCAATAGAATTCGAAGAGATTGATTCTCCGTTCCTTCGTTTGGCAAATATTTTTTTGCGGGTTTATTGCCGAATAGTGAAATTTCTGATATGATTTTTTATTTATCATGAGGCTATTTTGATTTTCAAAAGCAAGCCTTGACACGCAATTTATCTCTGCTATTATTATATTTGCTAAGCATTAACTTTAAAATTAAAAAAGCATTCACAAAGTCTATCATTTGAGCCACAATTAGGGTGAAAAAATGAAAGGCACGACTAGGTTAATCTGTACTACTAAGTGCGAACAGATTGGTCTGGTCGTGTTTTATGTCCCTTGAAAATTGAATACACACTCCTGCCATGCTTCGCTTTGAGAAGCGCCGCGTGAGGCGGTTTTTGGCAGGAAACCCTATTAAACAATCCGCTTTGCGGAATTTAACAGGGTAAATATTGCAAGTTTTTGCGGTTGTCCTCCCCCGATTCTTTTCAATGGATGGGGGATTAGCTAGGAGTCTATTCAATTCAAATTCAGTTACTTTCATAGAGTTCGCCGGAATTTCCATCAAAAAATTCCGGGTGCTCAAATTGTTTTGGTATCTTCGGATATTAAAATAATTCTTACTGAGAGTTTGATCCTGGCTCAGGATGAACGCTGGCGGCGTGGATAAGGCATGCAAGTCACGGGGGCTCTTCGGAGCAACCGGCAAACGGGTTAGTAATACATAGGAACGTACCCTTGAGTCTCGGATAGCCCTCCGAAAGGAGGGATAATACGAGATAGTTCTCTTCGGAGTAAAGATTTATCGCTCAAGGAGCGGCCTGTGTCCTATCAGCTTGTTGGCGGGGTAATGGCCCACCAAGGCGATGACGGGTAGGGGGCGTGAGAGCGCGACCCCCAACATTGGGACTGAGACACTGCCCAAACACCTACGGGTGGCTGCAGTCGAGAATCTTCGGCAATGGGCGAAAGCCTGACCGAGCGACGCCGCGTGCGGGATGAAGGCCTTCGGGTTGTAAACCGC
>CAZFIH010000077.1:0-2658 GCA_964519445.1 uncultured Bdellovibrionales bacterium
AATTGAACCTAGCCAGCCACATCAAGGTCATATGAAGCGATATTTTTGCCGTATGCATCGCATCCTCCTGTGTTATAAAAGAGTAAAAAACTGATAAAAAGCCGTCTGGATATCATAAAGCGTTTTCGATAAATGTCAATAATCAGCCAATTTCCTTTTCGATCTCAAGCAGTCGATTGTATTTGATCGTCCGCTCTCCCCGGCAGGGAGCGCCGAATTTGACGAATTCGGCTCCGACCGCGACGGCGAGATCGGCGATGAAATCGTCATCCGTCTCTCCGCTGCGATGAGACACGATGCACTTGATTTCGTTTTCCTGGCACTTTTTGATGAAATCAATTGTCTCGGTCAGCGTTCCGATTTGATTCGGTTTCACGATAGCGGCATTACAAGCTTTGAAAGAAAGCGCTTTTTCGAGGCGATTTATGTTGGTCGTCAGAAGGTCGTCTCCAATGATGAGCGTGTTTTCTCCCATTTTTTCGTTCAGCTTGGTCCAGTTCTCGAAGTCATCCTCCATGAGCCCGTCTTCGATGGAGAATAAATCATATTTCTTTTTCCATTCCTGATAAAGAGAAACAAGCCGGTCAGCCTCAAGCGATGTGTTTTCCGGCTTCAGGGCGTACTTCTGCTCGGCGGGCTCGAAAAACCCGGAAGCGGCGGCATCGATTCCGATAGCTACCGTGCCGCTGAAGTTATATCCGTTTTCAGTGATGGCTCTTTGAAGATATTCGAAAGCCTCGGAATTGCTTTCAAGCTTGGGAGCGAATCCGCCTTCATCTCCGACGCTGGTTGGAAATCCGGAATTAGCTAGAATTTCTTTCAGTTTGTGATATATTTCACTGGCAATTCGCAGTTTTTCGGCAAAGGTCGGGAATTCGCGGGGAATAATTTGAAATTCCTGAATAGAAAGTCCGGAGTCGGCGTGGGTGCCTCCGTTCAATACGTTGAAAAAAGCGGTTGGTACGGCTTTCGGCTTTTTGAAGTCGAAAGCCTTGGAAAGATATTTGAAAAGAGAGATATTTTCCAAGAGACTAGCGGTTCTTGCGGCCGCAAGAGAGACGGCCAGAATGGCATTTGCTCCCAGATCGGATTTATTCTCCGTACCGTCAAGTTCGATCATCGCCTGGTCTATTTTTTCCTGTCCGGCGACGTCGAATCCGGCCAGTTTTTGGGAAATTTTCTTTTCAATATTTTCCACCACTGACTGAACGCCCAGCCCGCCGTAGCGTCCATCCTTGTCCCGCAGTTCATGAGCTTCGTATTTTCCGGTCGAAGCGCCGGACGGAACGGAAGCCGATCCGAAGGATCCGTTTTCAAGGGTGACAGTCGCTTTGACAGTCGGGTTTCCGCGAGAATCCAGAGTTTCAAAAGCTGATATTTTATTGATTTTGCTCATAATATTTTTTTACGAAATACGAATTAAGCGAAATACGAAAGAGTAGATGATTATTTGATTGTATTTTCATTAGCTTTGTAGTTCGCAAATTTATAATTATTTGCTTTGTTCCAATGCTTCGATTCCCGGCATTTTCTTACCAGCGAGATACTCGAGCATAGCTCCCCCACCCGATGAAATGAAATCAAACTTATCGGCGCCTTTTTGAGAATCTATGTATTCAAGCGTCTCTCCTCCGCCGGCGATTTTGTAGGCCTCGGCTTGAGAGACAGCCTCGTATATTTCTCTGGTTCCCTTTTCGAACGCTTCATCTTCGAACTTTCCCATCGGGCCGTTCCAGGCAATGAAAGAAGCGGCCGAAATAGCTTTCTTATATTTTTCTATAGTTTGATGCCCGATGTCAAAGTCGTTTTCGGCAAAATCATCAGGAAGAACCACGTTTTGAGAAAATTCTATTTTTTCCCTTATGGCTTCTGAGGCGATTTTTCCGCCAACCAGAACGACGTCGTACGTCTTTGCCAGGTTTTCGATTACGGGGAGTTTGGTTTTGATTTTGGCGCCTCCAATAATTGCAATCGAGGGCCTTTCCTTGGGTTTGAGGGCTTTTTTGAGTTCCCTGATTTCATTTTCCATTTGAAGTCCGGCGCAGGAGGGTTTGAAGCGGGGAATTTGAGAAACAGTCGCGTGTTCCCGGTGTGAGGCGCTGAAAGCGTCGTTTACGAAGTAGCCGAAATGATGGCAGACGCGGATAGCAAAATCCTCGTCATTGTTTTCTTCCTCGGCGTGAAAGCGGATGTTTTCGGCAAGGACCACCTCTCCGGGCTCGAGATTGCGGACGATTTTGTCGGCGTCGTCGCTCGCGATATCCCCAATGAATTTCACTTCTTTTTGAAGAAGAGCGCAAATCGGCTCCACAAGCGGTTTGAGGGAAAGCTCCGGAACAATCTTTCCTTCCGGACGGCCGAGATGGGACGCCAAAACAACCTTTGATCTTTTTTGCTCGAGAATATACTGGATGGTCGGAAGAGTCATTCGAATGCGCCGATCATCTTCGATTTTTCCGTTTTCGAGCGGGACATTGAAATCCACCCTAACGAGTACCCTCTTGTTTTTAAAATCGGAGTCGTGGAGATACTTCATATGAAAAATAAAAAATCAAATATCAAAAAGAAAATTTTTTGTACTCGCTTCGCTCGTGAATTATCTTAATAAATATCCCCGAGCTTACGCTCGGGGTTTTTGTTTACCCAAGCGCAAGCTTC
>CAZFIH010000078.1:0-2627 GCA_964519445.1 uncultured Bdellovibrionales bacterium
ATAACGCTAAAATGCTTCTTTGGAAAAAATAGAGATTTTCGTTCTTTATTCATTTTTAAAATATTACTTATCCGTTGATTCGCGCCCATATTTAGTTAGAAAAAATCAATAAAAAACACCGCCCGGAAACGGTGAAATTAAAAAAAGCCTTCCTGAAACCCCAAGCGATATTTTTCTTTTCTTTTCATCGCCCTCCGCGAGAATGTTTACCCGTTTATTATACCAAAAACCCTGTCCAAATCCCACTTCCACTTATCCACACCTTCAATATTTGCATTCTCTCCAGTTCTCTAGTGAACTAGAATCAATGTCGCCAAAAGAATAACCTTTAATGACCTAGTATTTCACCAATCTAGAGATACGTTTGAACAAAGCGGTTTTTCTTTTTGATTTTTCAATCTCCAGCAGTACATTTCTAATGTGCTTCTTTTGCCTTTTGCTTGAATTCTGAATAATTTCTTCTAGCAGTAACTGGGGCCAGAAATACATAGGATATCTTTTTTTTATCGAGTTCCAGTCAGAATATTTCTCAACTGGCAAAGTTGTTCCAAATTTCTTTCTCCCGGAGCGCTCAATAGCCCTCCTGTAGCCCTCTCCTGATATTTTGATCCATTCTTGCACGCGGGCAATTGTTCCATTACTTACTTTCAAAATGCCTCGAATTTTCTCATATGACTTACCGTTCAAGATCATCTCGGCGATTATGAGCCTTTTAGCGACCATTTCCGTCTCCTGATATGACAGTAAGTCTCTAAGAAACTCAGCGGCCTCTTTAGGATTTTTCATTTCGGTGATTGCCAAGCAAAGCTTGAAGAAATATTTTTCGACGTCCTCTCTGCTCAATTTAGGTTTATGATAAGCCATAAATTCCCATAGTTCCCATAAGACACTCTTTACCCTTCTCTAGTGAACTAGAATCAATATCGTATAAATATTTTTCACTTCTATCTATATGATGCGACCAGGTGTTTCCTCCAGGCTTCTAGATATTCTCCGCTACTTTGGGTTCGAGTTTTTTGAAGACAAAGATGCTCGCAGCAAAAAAAACGAGAACAAGAATCGTGAAAACGGTCTGTTGGGTGAAAGTAGGAAAATGGTTTTCCGTCAGAGCCACCTTGTTGAAGTGGATTATATAGCCGATTGGATTAGCTAAAAGAACAGCGTGATATTGGGCTGGTATGATTTTGAGCGGATAGACAATCGGCGAGCCGTAAAAAAGGGCTTGAACAGCTACTTCCCAGATCTGGGACAAATCGCGATACTTTACGAAGAGGGGCGCAGCAATGAAGGAGAAGCCGAGAATCATGATAAATGTCAGCAAAATAAAAAAAACGAACATGATGATCGCTTCGATGCTCGGCATAAAACCGTAATAAACGAAAAAAGCGGCAATAACAATCAGATTCATGCCGAATATAAGCGTCACGTTCACTGTCGAAGCGAGCACCAGAATCCACCTAGGAACATATATTTTGTTCACAAGCGACGCTTTTCCCAATAGGGCATTCAGTCCGGCTAGTGTTCCTTCGGAAAAAAAATTGAAAAGCATTATGGAAACAAGAAGCTGGAGGGAAAAATACTGTATGCCCGAACCCCGCGGGTTGAATATCGATGAAAAAACAAAATTGAGAATAAGAAAAGTAAGAAGCGGCTTCAAGAGCGCCCAGACATAGCCCAAAGCCGAACCATGGTAGCGTAATTTAAAATCGGTTCGGGCCAGCGCCCAAACCAATTCCCAATAATTTTCGTGCTTTTTTTTCATCATAAGATACGCAAAAAGTGATTCCGTTTTGATTTTTTCACGCCCCGGTTTTTATGCAATTAGGCCAAATCCTCTTTGGGAAACCTCAATCCCCGTTTGAAAAATTGGACTTCCGTGCCTTGAAGTTCATAAGCATTCTTGAAATATTTTTCGACCAGCCCCCTGTCCATTTCGTTTCGGCAGGTATAAGCGTCGATGCTCACGAACTTTTTCTTTGGGAAAGTGTGGATTGAAATGTGGGATTCGGCAATCATCACAAAGCCGGAATATCCGCCGCTGTCTTTCATGTTTCTCGGTTCAGCGTATTTGATCATCGGATCCGTGATTTTCTCCATTCCCATTTTCTCCGGCAATTTGTCGAGAATATCCCTCATAAGCTCTGGATCGTTGAGCTTTTCCGGATTTCCTCCATAGCCGTCGAGGGTCAAATGCACCCCGAAAGTGCAAGTTTCCCCTTTTCCCAAATCCTTCTCCTTCATTTTTTCTCTCGCGTGTTGGCTAAACTTAATATATATCTATTTTTTCTCCTTTTTCGATTTCTTCTTCTTGGATTTCTCGGCCATATCAAGCACTTCGTTACCCTTGTAGTATCCGCAATAGGAGCAAACGCTGTGGCGAACAACCATCCGGGAGCAATGCGAACAGACGACCAAATTTTTCGGCTTCACTTTGATATTCGCCCGCCGGCGATCTCTCCTTCCTTTTGTATGGCGCTGTTTTGGAACGGACATTGGTATCTATCGCGATAATGAATAAAAGCTAAATTGAATTCTATATCCCGTGCAAATTTTGTCAAGAGAAATGTTATTTGACAAGATTCAAACATGAAAGCCCCTTTTTGCTAGACTAGAGCGTTAACTTCTAA
>CAZFIH010000079.1:0-2621 GCA_964519445.1 uncultured Bdellovibrionales bacterium
TTTCTTTGATTCCAACGCCGGAATGCACCGCCAGTCCGGCCGGTTTGTCGACGACAATATAATCTTCACTTTGGAATATGATTTTCATATCTTTCATGTGCCGGGGAGAGGATTTGAACCTCCACGGGATTGCTCCCACCAGCTCCTAAGGCTGGCGTGTCTGCCATTTCACCACCCCGGCGCATTATTATTCTTTTCAAGACCTGCCAATTACTTGCCTCGCCGAAGCCATCGGCGAAGGCGGGCGCCACCTGCCCGTATTTTCCTTTATATAATACCAAAACTAAGAAAGCTTAGCACATACTTGCCCCGCTGAAATACGCTTATATATTACCTAAATCGAAAAATAATACAAGGAGCCTTATTATCACTCTTATGGTTGAAAAAGCTATTTTTTTCGGGGTTGACTTTCTTGTAAAATTGTGGTAGCATTCCGTGATGCTTTTGAAGCATCGCAAGGGCTTCCCTTGAAAATAAAGTAGCCCTTTCGGGCTCTTTGAAAATTTTAAACGTATACGGAGGGAATCATGTTATATAACAATTTTTTCATTTTTGTCGTTTCGGTTTTTGCGAACATCATAATTTGGCAAATATTTGTTCGTCAAATTGCCAAAAACGGTTGGTTTTGGGTCATGGTACCTGAAATGACAGCTCTTCTTATCATAGGAGACCGCGGGTTGGCGGAGACGTTGGTTGTTTGCAACGACGTCGTCTGGGCAGAGATAAAATTCTGTTGTCGGTGGAGAGGAAAGAAAAAGAATGGAGAAGACGCAGAGCCGGATCTTTCCTCTATTCGTCCGGTATCCTCCTGGATGGATAAACTTTTCGATCTCGTATTCCGCAGAGGAGTGATTGAAACAATTGAAATCGAAGGGAAAAAAATCACCCGACTAAAAAAGAGTTTGTGCTACATCGGCCGCCCTTGGAAATACCGAGTTAAAGAATGGTATTTCACTGAAAGAGAAGCACTCGATCTTCGTGTTCGACCCTTGCATTCCTTGACACTCGCTGTAATGAACATTGTTTACGAGCGAGAACGGCTTGACAAAACAGGAGTCGAAAATCTATTGACGGCTGATGGTATCGAAGTCGAAGCCATTCTGACCTTCTACGGAAAAACACGGAACGCCGAAAAGGCTATCTTCAATATTGACTATATTAAGACTTTTATCCGCGGACTCATCGTGCCAGCTTGGCGAAGGGTTCTCACCAAATTTCAATTCTTCCAATACCAAAGATTGGCAACTTCCCAGACAGCTGAGGAATATCTGATCACGGCGATGCAGATCCTTACCAAAGATTTGCGGGAAGAATTGGGAATTCCTGAAGGCATCGAATCGATGAGCATTCAAGACGCAGTTGAGAATCTAGACAAGGTTGCCAGAATACTCTTTAACGAAGCTGGCATGATTCTCACGGATGTCACTATTGGTGAATTTGAGCCTATCCACAACGAAGTCAAGGAAGCGCTCCAGGGAATCCTAATTGCCAAGACAGAAGCCAAAAAGTTGGTCTTGGAATGGGAAGGGAAACGAGATGCTAAAGACCTAGAGGGTCAAGGCGAGAAGAAATACCTCGGACATCTCGGTGACGACAAACAATTCTTGCTGACAATTCGGGCTATTGAAAGCGCGACCAAAAACCTTGGACAAGTCACGACTCTCGTTGCTCCTAGCTTGGACGATATTTTTGGCCCGATTATGCAATATGTGAAACCGCGCCTAGGGAAAACATCTGCAAGGGGAGATCTGTCATGAATATACCGCCTCCACTTATCTGGATCAGCGCTTTAGCGATTATCTTTATGATCGTTGGGTCCTACATAGCTAACAGAGTATATAAGCGCAAACAAATACAAGAAGAGGAACAAAGGAGGATACAAGCCACACCCATTAGCGAAGCAACTGATCAAGTAGCACCTTCTGCCACTCCTGCTCCCACTCCCACAGCGCCCGCGGCTCGGTGGAACTGGGCTTGGCTCTGGTGGATCTTGATTATCATTGCGGTGCTGTGGGTTAGTAGGTGGGTCTGGCAAGAAATACAGGCTCCTCAAGCGCCTCCAGCCAGATCCTCATATGCGCCTCCGCCTCAAGTGCGGGTCCCGGAACGAAAAATTTTCGAATCCCCGCTGCTATTCGCACGGGGATCGAAAGGTGTGAGTTTCCACAATAAGATCGTCCATCTCGACGGGGGTCGGGCGATCTTCAAAATTCACAACCTGCCTCGTCCAATGGACGGGGCGAAAATCCTGGTGAAATTTTTCATCAGACGCGAAACGGACGGCCGGCATCGTCTGGTCGTCAACGGCCGGTCAAGTTTCTTTGTCCGGCACCGTGGGTCGTCTCTTTTGGAGCTGGTCGTCTTCGACCTCTCCAACTGGGATACAAGTTGTTTCCGGGAAGGAAAAAACACTTTCCAATTTTCTTCTTCCGGAAACGCAAATGTCGAAATCCACTCGGCTGACATCCGAGTGGAATGAAGTTTATAGCAAGACCCCGGTGGAGGAAAGTTCTCCGCCGGGGCTCTTTTTTATACCTAGGAAAAAATTTAGAATTTCGAACCGCCTTTGAGCCAGGCGTCGACTGCCCGAATGACAATATAGCCGGACAACCCGATGATTA
>CAZFIH010000080.1:0-2445 GCA_964519445.1 uncultured Bdellovibrionales bacterium
AGTCTGCCAGATCGACCGTCCATTGGGAGTACGGCGCTTTTTGCGGCGCGAGCGTATTTATACTTTCGGCAATATATTTCAGTATATTTTTTCTTTTTCCGATAAGGTTTTTGTCTGTTTCCGCGCCCGAGCACCGGATTTCAGAAACAGACAATTCGTTTTTTCCGGCCGTCCTAACGCCTCGAATCTCCGCTTCCCGATCTTCGAACAAATCCAGTTTTGGAAAATTTTCTCCCGAAATGGCTATATTCGGCGAAGATTCCACGTAATACAAATATCCGTTCAATTCTTCCGGCAGTTCCTCTTCGGGATAAACGCCTCTCAATGTGCCGTTCACCGTCGCGATTTCCCCCTCCGGTTCCGCGATTTTCACCCACTCTCCATTTTCGCAAAGCTTGTTGAATTCCGAAATATCTTCTCCGATGGCATCTCCCGAAAGATAGGCTTCTTCCGCGTCTTCAGTCAAGCTTTCTATCGAATTCTCGTCAGAAAAAGAATTTTGCTCAATTTGAGCGGTATTTTTTCCTCTGCCGAAGTTATGCCAAACGAAAGCGGCGAGAGCGACGGCTATAAGTGCCACGACTGCGGTAATTATTTTTTTGCCTTTGTTCATGCCGGTTATATTTTTACAGATCGAGCCCACGAGCGCCTGCCTGCCGGCAGGCGGGGATTTTCACCCCGATAAATAATTTCGTTTCACGAAATTACCGCGAGTCGGTATTTGACGGGGCGGGCCGCTGACTTATTCCTTGCTCCCGCGCCACTTGAGCCGACACGCGGATTCGAACCGCGGACCCCTTCCTTACCATGGAAGTGCTCTGCCTGCTGAGCTATGTCGGCAGCTCCTTTTTTCACACAATAATCATACACAAAACCCTCGCTTTTGGGAAGTTTTGATAGTTAAAAAGAGCGGTCCAGCTGACTCGTTTCCGATTGATTGCCCCTTTGTCAACCAATCAATAAAAAAGCCTCAAGAACCACCCCAAAAGACTAAATTTTTTCTGATGAAAAGCGGTGAAATTTTCAAGTTTCTGAATTTCTTTTCTCATCACCCCTATTTGCTTCTCTATTATGATTTTCACATCTTGATTCTCTGTATTTTCCGCGATAATTTCCAATTTTCGCAATCTGCCTGCTGTTTTTCCAATCTCGGCGCGGATCTGGTTGGCACCTTTGTAGTCGGAGCCGACAATCATTTGCCAGTATTTGCCGCGATTCTCGATTTCTTCCATGGCCGTCACGATGACAACCTCCGACTGGTTCTGTTCCTGGGCAATTTTTTTCAATTCATCGGCATGTTCAGGTACAATCTTCGCCGCTTTATACAAAGAAGAAATAAACCCCGAAGCCGCCTTTCGGTGCTTCTCCAAATTTGTCCTGTCTGCATTCGGCGGAGTTCCGGTCACTTTCGCTGTCAAAATCAAACTGAAAAGAACTATCAACGAGACTAGAATTATTATGCCGATAAGTATTTTTCGCTCCTTCATTTTGTTGTTTTTTTATCCCCGACATTTATATTATACAGAAATAAAAAACCCTCCACAAATGGGAGGGTTCTGAATCACACTTGATAGTTGTTGCTTTATTTCACCGAAAAGAAAACCTTTGCCGATCCGACCCGGTCAAACAGCCATTGTGCATGTTCAGTGAATAATCTTACGCACCCGGCTGAATCCGGCTGGCCGGTCATCACTCCTCCGTGAAGGAAGTAAGGGCCGGAGAGATGCAAAGAAAACGGCATAAGGACATCATAGATAGAGGAAACGTGATTCAAATCCTTCCATCTTATGAATCCACTCATTGACGGAGTTGCTTTCCCGGCTCGTCCAGTGGAAACTGGAAAGCAAGCAATCAAGCGACCTTGTTCGTAATATGCCAAAAGTTGTTTGTGCCGGTCAACCAGAATGGTTTTCCTGTACTTCTCCAAAGACTGCTCGTATTTGGGAAATGCCTTGGGCTGGATAGTCGTATCCAGCGGGATTAAAATGGAACTCTTGGTTGTCTCATACGGCTTCCCCGAATAGCCGCGAGAATAGAACATATTGAGACCATTGATCACTGCGATGGCCTCTCTGGCCTCGAAATAGCGCCGATTAAGCGCCGGCACATTTCGGCAGATATCAATAATGGATTGTCCCACCGGTAGCTCTATCTGAAGACACGGAATGCCGTGATAATTTTTGTCTCCAGCTATTTCATAGCTCGCTTGGACAAGATCCTGCCATAACTCATTCTTATCCAGCTTATACCCGGCCAATGATATGTTTGAAAAGAACAATATTGAAGCCAAAACCGCCAAAATTATCCTCCAATTCTTCTGCATAACTCCATCCCCCTTTGAAAAGATTTGATTGAGTAGATAGCATATTCGGGCAATTTCGTCAAACAAATGTACAAGATGAGTACATAGGTGACAAATCACTGAATTTCATGGGTGTCTGGTAA
>CAZFIH010000081.1:0-2329 GCA_964519445.1 uncultured Bdellovibrionales bacterium
CTTTGAAAAAATAAAGTTCATTGAAAATTGAATACGAAAAACACGGCGAAGCCGCTATATAAGTTTCGAAACCCACTACAAATAATTGTAGTGAAAATTATTCGGGATTTATGCGGCGGTTTCCGCCAAGAAACTTCGCGCTCCTATGCCATTCCAGGCAGCTGGCCCAATCCTCGCTATGACGAGGCGCCGGGAGCGCGAAGCCAAATCAAGGGGGCGCCGGACCCCGAAAAGAAACCGGCCTCTGCCAGAGATGGTGGGGAGGAGGAAAAATGGAAAATTGTATGGAGTGCGGAGGGGAGATGAAAAATATCTTCCTTCCGCAAAAAGAAGAAGGAGACTTTTGGGGGCATTGTATGGCTTGCCCAAAATGTTCCCCAGAAGTAAAAGGAAAGGAGGTATGTGGTGTGTGCGACCGCATACTTCCAGAACACCAGGAGGGTTGCCCTTACGCCCCTCCCTCCTCCAAAACGGAGGAGAAAGAAAAACAAAATGTCAACTGGGATAACCGAATCCCAGTTGACATTTTAAAGAGAATGGTAGCGGTTCTCAAGGAGAACCGCTACCATTTCAAAATCTTCGGCGAAGCGGAGTTGAAAAAACTCCGCGCAGCCGAAGATGAAGTCGAGACCGCGCTAAACACGCGATCTCGACTTCGCCGCCTGGGTCCGGGAAACCGGCGCCTCGGCGGGGTGGTGGCAGACGCCGAAGTAAGGGCGACCTGTCACCTAATTTCGTTAGGGCTGGACCTGAAAACATGGTCCAGCTTTCAAAGGGAAGTGGGAAGGCTTCCCGGAGCTGAGAAGTATTCGGCGGAAGCCTCCCTTACCAAGCTCTTTCTTGACAGAGGAAAGGCTTGGCTTAAAAAATGGGATGATGGGCTGATCTAGACGTTAGGAGATCCCGCCGCTCCTTAAAAAACATTCGGCGGAAAACCACAAAGTTTTTGGGAGGAAGCAATAGCGCAAACCACGCGCCCGCTTCCTCCCTTCTTTTTCCAAGATCGCAAAAATGCTTTGCAGGTTTGAAAAAGGAGGAGGAGATAACCAAGTCCACTTTTTCCGGGAAATGCTTCGCGCTCGCACCACTTGCGCCGGCTTCTCCTTTTTTTTGGAGGTGATATAATTATTCCATATGGAAATTTACACCGAACCAAATCCCAATAAAAAAAGAAAAAGTGAAAATTCCAGCCACTTTTTAGACTTAGCCAATCAAATATTGAATTATGAATTCATGCCTGTTTTTCTTGAAAAGATTGATTCCGCGCGATTCAGTCGTAAAGAAATAGAAACAATCAAAAAGATGGATAACTACGACCCAAACGAGACTGACATTGATTTTATCAAACGTATCAAACAAAATCTAATTTGCACAGCCTTGGATAATTTCCGCATGCAATTAATGAAAGCTTCGCTTCCAGAAGTTCTACCGGAGGTAAAAAAAACTATAGAGGCTATTAAAAAAACTAAGCATAGACATAAAGAACTTCACGCGTATCACAGGATAATTTCTTGGATTTTAATGAAATTCGAAAACATTGAATCCGCGGATAGGAAAGAAGTAATCGACATAACTATAGAAATTTTGGCAAATTTTCAAATAGATTTCCTGGATAATCAATTTATCCTAAGCACATTAAGAAGGAATAAAGATTATTCGGAAAATCAGATTATACAGAAGATAGACGTAATGGAACATTTAAAAAACCACTCGATAGAAAAACTTATTATTACCCTTACCGACCTCATCGGCGCGGAGGAGGCACGGGAAAAATTGAATGGTTTGCTGCACTCTGAACGAGCTAAGAAAGACAAAACGGATCAAAAAACAATCGACAATCTCGAATATGCCCGCGCGTTTATCACGCCGAATCACGAAAAAATCGCTGTTGAAAAACTGGAGGAGCTCTATCAGGATAAGATAAAATTTGAAACTTACGGCTTGAACGAAAAAATGCAGGCGGAAGAGGTGACTCTTTTGAAAGACTTGATAAAATCCCCCTCCAACTCCCCCTTTGCAAAAGGGGAAGGGCCGAAAGTTCTTGAAATGGGTTGCGGCACAGGCAGATTGATACTGGCTTTGCAAAAAGATGGTTATGATGTGACTGGTTATGATTTTGTTGAAAGGCACATTCAATATATAAAAGAACAATCGCCCGAAGCCAGGGTTTTTAAGGGCGACTGGCAAAATAACGCCGTAAAAGACGGGGCGCTTGATTTTGTCTATTCCTTGGGAAGAAATATTTTACACGAATACTCGCTCCCCCGCCAAGTTCAGATGTTCCGCGAAGCGGCAAGAGTTTTGAAAAAAGGAGGCAGATTCATTTTTG
>CAZFIH010000082.1:0-487 GCA_964519445.1 uncultured Bdellovibrionales bacterium
AATTGGAGCTAATTCGAAAAACGCTACGGTAAGATTATTTCATGATCTAATACGCATGAATGGGCGAGTACCAAAGCGGTCAACCGGGGCAGACTGCCACCGCCTCAGCGGGGTGCCGCCCGAGGCGGCATAAATCGGCTATAAACTATGTTTTCGGTATATATTTTAAAATCAATCCGAGAAGGTAGAAAGTATTATATCGGACATACTTCAAATTTAAGAAGCAGACTCCTAAGGCACAATAAGGGATTGATTCGTTCAACCAAGAGATACCTTCCATGGAAAATAATACGCATTGAAAACTACAAAACCAAACAGGAAGCGTACAAAAGAGAATTGAAAATTAAGTCATACAAAGGAGGAAATGCGTTAAAAAAATTATTAGAAAAATAATTCTGGGCGAGTACCAAAGCGGTCAACCGGGGCAGACTGTAAATCTGCTGACTTCGGTCTTCGGGGGTTCGAATCCCTCCTCGCCCAAAATTCA
>CAZFIH010000082.1:587-2241 GCA_964519445.1 uncultured Bdellovibrionales bacterium
GGCGGCATAAATCTGCTGACTTCGGTCTTCGGGGGTTCGAATCCCTCCTCGCCCAAAATTCAACAACAGACTGCCACCGCCTCAGCGGGGTGCCGCCCGAGGCGGCATAAATCTGCTGACTTCGGTCTTCGGGGGTTCGAATCCCTCCTCGCCCACACCGAGCGCAAGCTGACCTTTAAAGGGTCGGTTTTTTGCTTTTTGCAAGGAATAGTCCGGATAAAATGATGAATTTATACCGCTTATTACTGAAATTCATCGCTTATTGACAAAAACAAGTGAATTTTCTATACTGGTAGCATGGCTACCACTAAAGCAACCAGGGATCGCATCCAATCATTAAAAACCCAATATGATTCTTTGCGCGCCGGCAAAGAGTCGCTTTTGTCTATGATTGACGAGGCGGAAATACCCGAAAACGTCTACAACTCAAATGCCATAGAAAATTCCACGCTTACACTCAAAGAAACCGAGAAAATACTTCTAGAACAAGAGCTTTCCCGGGAAGTTTCGGTGCGCGAAGTGTTTGAGGCAAAAAATTTAGCCCGTGTTATTGAATACAAACGTAACAACAGCCAGCGATTAGAATTAAGCAAAGAAAACATTTTACTCCTTCATCAAATGCTTATCGGCGGCATTGATGATTCTATTGCCGGAAGATTCAGGGAAAAAGGAGAATATGTGCGCGTTGGAACGCATATCGCGCCCGCGCCGGAGCAGGTGGAGCGAATGATTGAAGCGATTCTGCTTGAGTATTCCAGCGATCTGCAAGCCTATTTCTTGGATAAAATCGCCAAGTTCCACCTGGATTTTGAGACTATCCATCCGTTTTGTGACGGCAACGGCAGAATAGGCCGCGTGCTTACTAATCTGCAATTTCTATCATTCGGTTTTCCGCGCGTAATAATCCGCAATAAAGAAAAAGATATTTACTATCAGTCATTTAGGGATTACAGGGAAGGGTCCGGATCCGCCTCCGGCGGGAAGAACACGAAAACAATGGAGAAAATTTTGGCGCTTGCTCTGATGGAATCGCTCAACAAAAGAATCACCTACTTGAAAGGAGAAGAAGTTATCTCGTTGTCGGAGTTTATAAAAAATAATTCTCTTTCCCCCTCCGCTGTTACCAACGCGGCAAAGAAACAAACCATCCCCGCCTTTCGGGAGAGAGGCAGATGGAAAATCGGCGCGGAGTTTGATTATGGGAAAAAGAATGGTTTAATTAAGTCGAAATATGCGGAAAGAAGCTAAAGCAGAGCCTTTAGCAGGCAAATAAAAAGCAAAAAAATCTAATGAGATTTATTACAAACGAAAAAACAGTTTGAGTTGAAAATCGCCAAGACATTATGTGTTGGCGTTGATGATTTAATAAAGTAAAAAGATATGCCAAGAAAAAAAGCTGACAAAAAAATAGAGGTCAAAACATATGACCACAAGGGCGCAAAGCGAAAAAAATCGGAAAAAAGAGACTGAAATACACAAAATCATTCCTTGCTCGATTGGAGAAGGAATTTTCGGCAAAAGTTTGAGGAATTGCGTCCCGGTTAATTATGCGATTTACGGGATAAATAATTTCAGCCAGGGGCTGATTCGCCTTTGGAGAAAATTACGTAATTAATTACGTACATATATGGCCAACAAAAAAACAACCGAAACA
>CAZFIH010000083.1:0-2159 GCA_964519445.1 uncultured Bdellovibrionales bacterium
GAATCTCATCTATGCTGGGATAACAATAACGGCAACGGAATGACATCATCTGAACCAGAATGTGACAGTGAAAAAACTATCGGTGATCGAAGAGATAATATTCAATCCAAAATCGTCTATGATCTATCGGTGGAAGTTTGGCAAGATGATAGGAGGATCTGGTGGCAGACGATCTACAGTGATGATGAGGTAAATACATTGCCGCAGGTTTATCCAAACAATAACACCTACGTCAAACTTGGAATGCTTCCTGTTGACGCGAAAATGAAAGTTAAGCAGAGTTATCATCTCAAGGGTGATACCGGAAATGAATATCAGGGAGATTTGCTGACTTTCAATATGGAGGTTCGCGGCGACCAGCTGGCGCAGAATGAGGAAGGTCAAGCGACCGTGACGCTTGAGGACAAGACAGGAGATCCGGATTGGAATATTATTGAAGGCGGAAAACAGGGAGTTCTTACCTACAAGACGGCAAGCTCCAAGTTTGAGTATGATTTTACCGCAAGCGGATTGACGGATGAAACATACCAACTTATTTATTATCCTGACCCATGGAGTTCGCCAAAAGAAGTGACGCGAATAGGCGGCGAAATGACAACAAGCGGCGGGAGTATTAATGAAACAGATCAAAGTGTTGAACTTGATACCGACTTGCCGGCAACTGGCGATGTGAATCCGGGTGCCAAAATCTGGCTTGTGCCAACGAGCAGTTTGAGTGGAAATCAGCTAAACTGGGTAAATACCGGAGAGTTCCTATTCGATACCGCGTTCATCACCTACGACGACACAGATATTCCTTAGGGCATAGAAAAAGAATCGATTTCTCCCACCCCTTCCTTCGCGAAGGAAGGGGAATTGAGGGTTTGATTTGACGCGGGATATGGCTAGAAAAATTCTGAAAATAGCATATTACATTTTTTTGGCGGCGGTGGGGATTGTCGCACTGGCTTTGATTTTTTCCGCTTTTCCTCTCAAGGGAAACTACAAAACTTTCGTGGTTCTTTCCGGCTCAATGGAGCCGAAAGTGAAAATGGGAAGCGTGGCGGTGGTCCGCCCGGCGGCGGAGTACAAGGTCGGCGACATTGTCACATTCGGCGAAGTGAGCCGGACAAAAAGCCCGACGACTCACCGGATCCATGATATAAAATCTGAAAGCGGGGAGAAAATCTTCGTCACCAAGGGGGATGCCAACGACTCGCCGGACCTGGAAACGGTGCGGGAGAGCGAAATTCTGGGAAAAGTTTTGTTTTCGGCGCCTTATGCCGGCTACGCCGTCGCGCGCGCCAAAACTCCGGTCGGATTTTTGCTGATTGTGATCGTGCCGTCGGTCGTGATCATATATGAAGAAGTTCGAAACATCGCGAAGGAAGCGAAGAAATATTGGGCGCGGCGGAAAAAAAGGAACAATTATTCGAAGGAACGAATATCCAATATGAAATTCGAAAAGGAATTCAAAGCCAGGAGTGTTGTTCCCAAAAACATTCAGCCGGCGCGGCCAAGAAGAAAAATTATATAAGCCGACTGCAGGTGTCCGATACCTGCAAACTAAAATGTATGCGGTTTTGAAAAAAAAATTTGTTTCAGTGTTGTTTGTTGCGGCGGTCTTAGTCCTGCCTTTTTCGGCAACTGCCCAGACCATGCTGGAAGTTTTTTTCGATGAAGAAAACAGCACTGGCAATATTTTTTCAACCGGCACGCTTGATTTTTCCCTGGAATCAGCGGAGGATTTTTCCGGCGCGGTGAGCGACGCGCGATCAGCTAAGCGGAATATTGAAGTGAAAAACGACGGGAGCCTTGGATTTCAGTATCAAATAAAGGCGGATAATTTTTCGGGATCTTTGTGCGATGAATTGGATTTTGCAGTCGAGTTATCCGGCGGGAGCGAACTTCACAGCGGCAATTTGAATGACTTTTCTTGCGCAGTGGGGTTGTTTTCTGATCCGAGTGTTCTGGAATTTGAGGCGGAGTTGAAAAGCGACGCTTCCGGCCGGGAGGGCGGGAAGTGCGAATTCGATTTGGTTTTCGAGGGATGGCAGGAAGATTTTTCGGGTTTCGGGGATGGGGGATTTTGGGACACCGAAATAATCGCGAATAGAATCGAATCCGAAGGAAGTGAAGATCAAGATGAGAACATCGCCGATCATTTGGTGATAAATGAG
>CAZFIH010000084.1:0-1946 GCA_964519445.1 uncultured Bdellovibrionales bacterium
CGAAGGAAGTGAAGATCAAGATGAGAACATCGCCGATCATTTGGTGATAAATGAGATATCAGCTGATGGATATAATAATTGGATTAGACTTTATAACCCAACCGATCAAGATATAGATTTGAGCGACTACAGAATAGTGAAGGCCGCAACAAGCAGTAATTGGTATATAGTAATGAGAATCGGAGATAGTAATGATGGAAGTTTTCCCGGAGGTACAATAATAAAATCAAAAAACTACTATTTGATTGCCAGAGATGACTCTTCTGATGCTATTCGGAACATCGCAGATGCGATTGGAACCAGGGATTATTTCACGTGGACTGGATCGGGATATACGTTATATCTCGGGAAAGGCGCGGTTACCTCGGATTCTGATGAAGATATCGTAGATAAAGTGGGATTTGGCAGTGCAACATTCTACGAAGGGAATAATCCCGCTCCGCAAATACCTGATGGAAAGAGCATCTGGAGAATTCAGCCCGACCTGGACACCAATGATAACGAAGATGATTTTATAATAAATGATAGCCCAAATTAGGTGGTGAATGCGAAACCCTCATATATAAAAGTTATAATTTTGATGACAGCTTGTTTTGCCTTGTTTTTGCTTGGGGAAATTTCGGCTAACGCAAAAAGCTTTGACAAAGTTTCCGTTTTTCATTCCGACGGGACGGCGTTTGCGTCCAAGCCGCTCGTTTTCGAGACGAATATATTGCCCGGCGATGAATTTCGTAAGAATTTTTATGTCGAGAAAAAAGATAATTTCGACCAAGTCTTGATGATGCGATTCAAGAGGAAATTGACTCCCCGGGAAAATTCTTTAGCGCGGCGGATAACTGTTCGCTTGAGACGAATCTCGGATAGCAAATACATACGATTTCCAAACAACAGAACGAGGATTTCTCTCTGGAGGCTGTATAACTATAGAAATTCAAAAGACTCCGACGCTTTTCGCTTTGATACCGTCGACGGGCCGTCCGGTTCAAGACATCAATATGAGCTAATTTTTGAATTGAATCCGCGAACAGGCAATCGCTACCAGAATAAAACGACGCGATTTGATCTTTCTGCAGGCGTTTTCTCAGAATCAACGGGCGTTTGCAGTGGTTGCTTTTGTTTTTGGAAGAAATACTGCTGTCATCCTCAAGACTGGCATTGCCGCTGGACAAGCCGTTTTTTCAATTTCCTGCGTAAATTTCATTCCTGACAAAAGTTGAGCTTTAGGCGGTTTTTTTCAATCAGCTAATTTTGGCTCCGACACCGCTCTTTTGAATCTGACAAAACACAACGCGTCCATGGTATGGGTTGTTTTTTTGTCGCAATCACAAACCCTAACGATCGTCACAGTTTGTGATATTTCACAAAAGAATTGCTAAAATCGATGTTGACAAGAAAGCCAAAAAAAATCTTGAAAATCTTGTTCAGTATATTGAAATATCACATACCTTAACGATCGTAATCTTTTGTGATATTTTATAAGCAAGCAATATGATATAAGCAATGAAATGAAAAATATTTTTTCAATATTGATCGATATGTCACAATTATTAACGATCGCGAATGTTTGTTTGGCGTTTGCGCGAAAAGGAAATTATGGTTTATTACGAAGTAATAATGCCCCGCAACTTACCGCGGCTGGAAAATTATTTTTGATATCATGCCCAGTGAACAGGTGAAAAAAAGATTAACCCAAAGCATACTTCGCGAAGCCCCGACTTTGACGGCCAATATTTGCATGGCGCTTTTTGAAATCGGCCAGATATACGTCGATGCGTTTGCGAACCATAAAAAATTTTATGGAATAATGGACAAAGACGGTAAAAAACCAATTACCACGGGGCAAAAATCAAAAATCAAACAGGGGATAAAAAGATTGATCAGTCAAGGACTGGTGGTAATGTCCACACACATTTGGCGGTTTTCCCGGAATAGCGATATTCTGGGGA
>CAZFIH010000085.1:0-1881 GCA_964519445.1 uncultured Bdellovibrionales bacterium
TTCTTTTAAAAGATCATAACCTCTATCATAATTCCTTGGAATTGCAGGCTGAGGCATAGGCGAAAAGTCTGCCTTCCCGCTCTTCCAGCCAGTCCAGCTCCTGTCTGTCCCAAGTCCGCCAAAAAAAATTGTTGGAATAAAGAGGTTCGTTCTGTTGTTTCTTGAGCCGCTCTGAAACGAGAAAGTTTTCCCAGAGCCTGCCGATATCGTCCCGAAGAGGAAGATCGTTGAAGTTCGAGATAACCGCGTTTCGGATGCCGTTGTCGAGAAAAAAATATTTGCTCTTCTTGGTGATTTCCTTTCGCAAATTGCGCGAATAACCCCGCAGATTGCGGAGCACGAAGGATTTTTCCAAAAGATCGAGATACCGGCTGACGGTTTTCGTGTCAACGCCGAGCTGTCTTCCCAGTTCGTTCAGGGAAACTTCGCTTCCGATCTGGAAAGAAACCAGCCGCAGAAGGTCAAGAATGGTTTTGGAATTCTTGATCTTGTCAAGTTCAAGAATATCCTTAAAGAGATATGATTCGGCAAGCTCTTTGAGGCGGCCTATTTTCTTTTCTTTTTCCGAAAGAGTAGCGATTTCCGGATAGGATCCAAAAACCAGAAACTCGGGAAGCTTTTCCTTGAGCTCAAAGCGATTCCCATTTCCGAGAAGCTCTTTTTGGGAAAGCGGAAAAAGAGTGATTTGGTTTTTCCGGCCGGTGAGCGGTTCGCCGATTTGCCCGGAGATTTCGAAAGAGGATGATCCGGTGGCGATGAGGCGCAAATCAGGAAGGCTGTCAGTGATGATTTTCAGTCCCGATCCGACTTTGGGAATTTTCTGGGCTTCGTCTATGACATAGAGCTCATAGCCGGAGAGATACTCTTTGATAAGTGGAATGTCTTCCGAGCCGATGATTTCCCGGGTTCTCAAGTTGTCTCCGGAATCGAGTTTGTATTTGAAAGGGCTTTTTTCAAGATACGACTTGACGAGGGTGGTTTTTCCGGCGCGCCGGGGGCCATAAATCACCAAAGCTTTGCCCGGCTCAAGCCATTTTTCCAGATTTTGATAAGTTCGAGGAATAAGCATATTTTGAGTTTTTAGGGGATTATGACTCAATTATATCAACATTCCACGAAATAGTCAAGTATTATGGAATGGCACTCCATATATTGCGGTTATTATGAATTTACCTCTTTAGCCACGCGCTCGTTTCCCAAAACCAAGTTTTGGCGAAAAGGACAGAATTTCAGCTTCAGGAATTTTTCGCGAATTTTTGAGGCGGGGATTTTGTCTCCGAAAAACCAAAGGGGCGCCGGACCCCGAAAAACAACCGGCTCCTGCCAGAGATGGTGGGGAGGAGGGAGAGATGATGGAGCTAAAAAAAGGCGACCCCTGGGTCGCCATAACCAAAAAGGGGCTGTACTTCACCCGAAAGGGTGAGGTACGGTTCATGGAGGACCTGCTCTGCGGGCACTGGGAGCTCGCCGAGCACCATCTAGGCGAGCCGGCGGAAATCCCGCCGGCCCATGAAGTTATTGAAATCCACACGTGTACGCAAGTACATGAGTGGAGTGAATGCGGGTGCGCCCGCATTCACAAATTGGCTTCTATTCCCAGCGGCGGGAAAGCCCGACAGGGCTTCCGCCGCTGTCGGGTTTGCGACGTATGCCACGAGGTGGGCCACCACCTGGTGGCATACTCCACGACTGGAACGGAGGAGTGCGAAGAGCACTTCTCCGAATACTAAAAAGGGGAGAAGCCTGCGTCCCACACGCGGCTTCTCCCTCTCTTTTCCCAGATTGTTTCGCAAAAATTGTTTCGGAAAAGGGATTAGATCCCCTTGAAAAGATTTCAAAAAAAGGAGGGAGGAAGAAATGAAAAAAATTGTCGCTGCCGTT
>CAZFIH010000086.1:0-1866 GCA_964519445.1 uncultured Bdellovibrionales bacterium
GCCCGCAGCATTTTTCTGCCAATCCCAATTAATTACCGCCTTTTCCGTTCTTTATTCCAAACTTAGCATTTTGATACGGCCGTAGAATTTTTCTGTTTTTATATTTTCCGTTATACTCGTAAAATTAATTTAATCTCAACACGAAAGGAATTGGTGATATATGAATTCAATGCAGGAAACAATTCGCGCATTTCGGGCATGGCTTGAAGCAAGCGCCAAAAACTATAAAGCTGAACTGCAAAACGCGGGAGGCTTGTTCTGGGGCGATCGTGAAGATTTGGAAACAATTGAGTCCGACGAGGATACTGAAATGTTTTTCAATGAATGGCTAATGCTTGATTTTTCAGTGAATGGATACGATAATATTCCGGCAGGGGAAAGAAAAAACTTTCTTGATATTTTTCTGGAAAGCAGCCACTCGGAACTGTCAATGGGTGCGAAAACTTTCGCTCAAAACGCAAAAACTTCTTTTCCGAGTTTTTACAGAATATTGAAAGAGAAGCGGGGCAGTTATACGGATCTTGAGGATCTTTTTTTACAAATGAAAATCCGTTCCGTGGACAAAAATTTGAGTTTTTGCGCGGAAAAGGGCGAAATTATATATGGCAGATTTTGCCAAAATGAAAAAGGGGAACATATCGGCGCCGGAAGCCAGAATATCATTATTCCCGAAAAGTTGTTCAGCAATTTGTCTTTTTTGATAAACAGCGCGTACAAAATGGCGCTGGACGCCGGAATGTTTATGTCTATTGAGCAATTTTTGAAATGGAACAGTTATATTTACTATCGGGAAATTGTTTCAAAAGAGCACAATGCCTAATCGCTCCTAAAGTTCAACTTTAGGAGTTAGGAGTGGTCACCCCGACTGCGATTATTAAAGCTTCGCTAAGGTCGGACCTTAGCAGGGTGCGAAATTCCAAACTTAGCATTTTGATACGGCCGTATTATTATACTAATTTTCAAAATTCCGTGATAAGCCACATAATAACCCCGGATCATAACCTGCTAAATTTTAAGAATAAATTTATGGAAAAACCAAAAAAAGAAAACTCATCAGAAACAGCATCTAATGAGGGACAAATAACGGAGGGGGAAATTGGGAAATACGATTCCCAGCATTTTAAAGAAAAGCTGGCTGCAATCCTTCCGGAGGGAACCACTGCCGAGCAAGTAATGGTCTTTCATGGACCGAAAGGATGGATTTGGCGTCTAAAATCGGAATTTGTCAAAGATCCGGAAAAAAAGAGACAATATAAAGTCGAGGAGGAAGCCTGGCCGGCATAGACTTGACTTCGCCAAGGTCGGACCTTAGCAGAGAGCAGGATCTAGCAGAGAGCAATTTCTAAAATGAGAGGTACCCGCTAGGGCACCTCTTTTAACGATGTTTGGCTCATTTCTTGGGACGTCTTTTCTTGGCCGCGTCAAATGGCCAGGGATCTACTTTTCCCTGACCCTCCTGAATAAAAACCCGGAATTTAAGATTCAGACTCGCCCTGCTTCTCTGGATATAGGCAATGAGCAAATGATCTCGCGTACTGAACATAAATCGAGTTTTGCCGTCTGAGCAGGTGATGTTTCCTGCCTCTTCAAAATCTTGAGATAGGACATTGTTGGTGAGTCTGTCTTGAGGATGAACGTAATATCTGTAAATCGGTCCCTTCGGAAGATCCACATCAGCCATTTTGAGTCCTCCTTCTTGAATTTTCTCCGCTATAAAATATGACACTAAAGTAAGCTCTTGTCCAATTTTGGCTGGTTTTTGCATCTGAAACTTGTATAATAGAACTATATCAATTCCGCAATTCCCGCCGGCGGCGGGGAAGTATCATAAACTTATTACATTTCATAATACAAAAAACCCACAGC
>CAZFIH010000087.1:0-1759 GCA_964519445.1 uncultured Bdellovibrionales bacterium
CCTTTTCCTCGGGTACAATTTTCTTATACTGAAAATACTCAATCATTCTTGAATTAAGCCCTGAAAAAAATGTGCTTTCAAATTGATCCTCTCTACCCCATAGAGAATCTTTGAAAACCTCATTCTTTAAGATCATTGCAACTTCTCGACCCAGCCCATCAATAAAAAATGCCTTTTGCTCTAATGTCAAATTCATAAAAGCAATTCGATCTGAAAGATTGATAAACAAATAAACAAACTCAAGAAAAATATCCATATACTTCGTATTGTCACTAGAAAAATCTATCTTTTTATCAATTTCATCTAGGCAGAAACTCGAATAATTCACAATGCTATTTGCCAATTCTAAAATTTCATTTTTCATTCAGCATCTCACTCATTGATTATATGAAACAACCTCTTCATCCCGCCCAAAATCTCATCAAACGGCACGACGTCAACTTGCTTGTGAATCGAATAGCGTCGATTACCGGGATAAATCACGGCAATGCGTTCCAGCTTCAAATATTCAAGTGCCGTTCGAATAGATGTAGTCATTGTCGGCGCGTCCTGGCGTTTGATTTCTACGCCATACATCTTTCCGCCTTTGTTAAATATCAGATCGATTTCCGCCCCCTGATGCGTGGCCCAATAATAAACGTCATGCGGCTCTACCGAACGAATAATTTCCTCGATGACAAACCCTTCCCATGATGCGCCGCACACAGGATGACGAGGAAGCTCGTGTTGTGAATTAATTCCTATCAAAGCGTGTAAGAGCCCTGTATCGCGAATATAAACCTTTGGAGATTTCACCTGGCGCTTTTTGATGTTGGCGTACCATGGCTGAAGCTGACGAACCATAAACAATCCTGTCAAAATATCTAAATACTTACGAATTGTGGGATGGGTGAGCCCAAGCGATGAGCCAAAAGGCGAAGAATTCCAAACCTTACCGTGACTATGCGCCAACATAATCCAAAATTTATGTAGCGTTACAACCGGCACATCAATCCCTTGCGCTTCGCGAAGATCGCGTTCAAGAAAGGTTCGAATAAAATTTACCCGCCAGCTTAAGCTGTCCTCATCATTCTTGGCAAGAAATGAGAGCGGAAATCCTCCCCTGTTCCAAAGACGCATTTGCTTCTTTTCCCCTACTTCGGACAAGGCAAAACCTTCCATTTCAATCAGCTCAAGCCGACCAGCCAATGATTCAGAAGATTGTCTTAATAAGTCCGGCGAAGCACTTCCCAAAATCAAAAATTTGGCAGGTAACGGCACTCGATCCAACAACACACGAAAGATCGGAAAAACATCCGGGCGGCGCTGAACCTCGTCAATCACAACAAGACCCTTTAAATGCTCAATGGCCGTTTTGGGGTCCTCGAATCCGATTAGCGTTGAGGGATCTTCGAGATCAAAATAATTGGGCGAACGAATATCGATAAACTGCCGCGCCAAGGTAGTTTTACCGCACTGCCGCGGGCCCAATAAAGCCACAGCTTTGCTTCGATTAAGAGCTCTCACAATATTTTTCTTATAATAGATACGTTCAATCATGCTTTAATAATACCATGAAAATTGAAAATGTCAATTACAAATTTCATTAATATGCTGGCCACAAAAATATGCCCAGCCCACCGTAGAAAGCCTCTCTTGCACACTGCCAGCGATAGAGCCCGAGAACCCTCCCCAAAATGAAAAACGCCCTACAGATAACTGTAAGGGCGTTAGTCCCCACTGCATCAAGCGGATTTGGTTCGCCTGAGCGTCAAGGTTG
>CAZFIH010000088.1:0-1668 GCA_964519445.1 uncultured Bdellovibrionales bacterium
ACCTTTAGTCCTTTATTTTAGCACTATTTCGTGGTCAACTTAAGACCACTTCATGCTGAAATATTGGATATAAATACATAACTCAGCCAATTGACGGTCTGTACGTTAATAATCAAATAAGGGGTCACAATATGAGCAATTATTTCTTCGGTCTTGACTTTGGCACATCGAATTCAGTCTTAGGCTATCCCAGCAATGGGGAAGTTGAAATCATCGATATTGATCGGTCCGGTCTGCAAAAAAAAATCATGCGATCTGTTCTCTACTTCGATGAAAGAAATCGTGTATTTACTGGTGAGGAGGCGATCAGGCGGTATCTCGAAGATGATGCTATCGGAAGATACATGCAATCACTAAAGAAGTTCCTGCCATCTCCCATGTCCATTTCAACTGAAATTGATCGGAAAATGTATCGCCTGGACGATCTGATCGCCATTCTGCTTCGTCGTATCCGTGAAGTCGGCCAAAGAGAGACTGGAAAAGATGTCGCCCGAGTCGTTTTGGGCCGTCCGGTTTTTTTCTCAGGCAACGAGTCAGAAGATAAACTTGCCCAAAAACGCCTGCTCTCAGCGGCCAAAAAAGCAGGTTTTCAGGAAATCCACTTTGAACTCGAACCCATCGCGGCTGCACTTGCATTTGAATCTACCCTTTCAGAAGGGGAGGAAAAAGTCGTGTTGGTCGGTGATTTTGGTGGGGGAACATCTGATTTTGCCGTTGTGAAAATATCCGGCGATGGCTGGAAGAAGAAATTGGATCGGTGGAGTGATGTTTTGGCTGTTGCCGGAACGAATATCGGCGGGGATAATTTCGATTCAAGAATCATGGAGATGAAAATCACGCCGTATTTCGGGCGCGATGCGAAGATTTCATCCCCGATGCGTTCGGGTGAAACCTTTACGGTTCCTCGCTGGATTATCGCGCAGCTCTGCGCTTGGCATATGATTCCTTTCCTGAAGAGCAAGAAAAATCGGGAAGCAATCAGAAACCAAACGCGTCTAGCCGTAACGGAAGATAGGCATCTTCTCGAAAACCTCGAAGTTCTCGTGGATTACAACTACGGCTTCCGGCTATTTCAGGCCATCGAAAAGGCCAAGTGTGAACTCTCGGAGAAGGAAAAATCGCGAATTGTTTTTAGCCAATATCAGCTGGAAATTGATGAGCTGATCACTTTACAGGAGTTCGAAAACTTTGTGGGGTCGGATATTGAAAAGCTGGAGGAGTGTGTGAACGAAGCAGTTTCGCAATCCGGGATTTCAAAGCCTGAGATTGATGCCGTTTTTCTCACAGGCGGATCTTCGCAAATTCCGCTAATTCGCAAATTCTTTATAGACCAATTTGGTCCGGAAAAGATTCGCGAGGCAAACGCTTTCACGAGCGTCGCATACGGCTTGAGTCTCACGGCAAGAAAATACCAATAATAATTACGAATTTACACAAGCCCGGTTACGCTGTAATCGGGCTTTATTCTATTCTAGTCTCAAGAATCTCCCGCGAATCACTTCCCCACCCAAGATGAGTAAACTTTCCAGGGAGATGCCCCAGAAGCAGTCCCGCTTAGCGGGATGCTACGGGGCAGGCGGTGAAGTAGTGGCATCCATTATCACTATAATCTCATATGGTCGTTAATAGACTTTAGCACAGCCCGCTCGCAACGCTTTCGCGTAGCGA
>CAZFIH010000089.1:0-1626 GCA_964519445.1 uncultured Bdellovibrionales bacterium
CGGGATTCAAGAAATAGCGAAAAGATTGACTTTGAGGAATTGCGGAAATTTGCTTACGAACAAAGAAAAATTCCCCTCGCGGGGAATTTTTCTTTGGGTGCTAAAATGCGTTCTGGACAAATTCCGCATAATCTGATAGATATATCAATTGGAAAATATCCAAGCAGGAGGTGTTTAATGATCCAAGTGTCTGATAGTAGAAATTACCGTTGGTATATTCAACCCGGAAACGAACATACTAATGAAGTTCTTTCAAAAGATCTATCCGACTTTGGTCGCAGAAAAGCTCGGATAAAAGGAAATGTCCAAGAAATTCCGGTTTGGGAAGCAACAGACTATGCGTACGTCAAGTACATCCTAAACAGCCGGAAAAGTGACAGAGAATTGAAATTCGACGTTTACACTCAAAAGAAAGGAAATGACAAAGCTCTGCTTTACCCTTGGCCGTTCGATGCGGCGAGAAAAGGATACAAATCTCGCTCGGGAAAAGCGGCATGAGCGCGACGGCGCAGTCAAAAGAGGCAGCCATAACCGGTTGCCTCTTTCTTTTTTCCTGCCAAGTTTTTCTCAAAATGCTTTTCCAAAACCACAATATACTTTTTCTGATTTTGGAAAAGGTGGGGAGGAGATCGCAATTGTTTTGCGAGAGCTCCTCTCCACGTAAGTTTAAGACTCTGCTGCTAATTCCTCTTTTAGGCGCCCAAGAAGCCACCAGGGCACCCGATGGATAAAATTTTCGCAGTGTGGAAGGGCAATTCCCTTCCATGTCTGGAACGTCAGTCGATGTGGCTCATCGTGACACTCCAGATTATTCCTCCATATTTTCTCAAGAGTTGTCGAATCAACTCTTAAGATTTGGGAAACATCCTCAAGGAGTATATACTCGATGAGGGTATAGGGAGGGCATACTATTGTTCCGAATATGTCCAATTGATTTTTTAAACAATTTACTGTAAATGCTCTAACTACAGCATTTACTCTGTTTCTGTTCTCTTTCATCAGATTCTTTAGGAAATCTATATTTAAGTTGCGCCAATGCGCAACTTTTTCTGCAAACTGAGTTTCTTTTTCACCCATTTGCAGTCTCCCGATTTCCTTAGCACCATAGCTGGTGCGACAGTTATGACCCGAGCAATCTTTAGTTGCCCAGATCACAACAAATTCTTTTTTTTTGTGGTCGAAGTACAGTTCCGTGCAGTTTAGATGCACGGAAATTAGATTAGCGCGTCCGCCTGACTCGAGACAAGTCAGGTACATCAATCCTGGAACATTCTGACCGTGCATTTCTCCGATGTAAACGCACAGTCTTCCGTCTCTAACTATTCTTCCCCACTTTTCGGATATATCCTTTTTTTTCATCTTTCTTCTCCCTCTCCCGTACCTGCTTATCCAGTTCGCCCATGACGAATTTTTAGGCTAAGTCAGGTCCCGGCATTATCGCGGCCGAGCAGGGATACAACCCGAAGGTCCAATTTTTTTGGGAGGCTTGGCAAAGATTGCCGTCTCAAGCAAGTTGCAAAAACTTACCTCAAACAGCAATCTTACCTCAATTTTTCTCAAAGAACTTTTTTCGTAGATTCGCATTTGAAACCGAACACTTGTAAAATGAAAAGATAAGAGATTTAA
>CAZFIH010000090.1:0-1591 GCA_964519445.1 uncultured Bdellovibrionales bacterium
ATTTATTCCGAAGGCCATTCTTTTGGGTTTCCATTTTTTTCAAAAACCTGAAATTGTTTTGCCTGTTCTGCATTCTTTGTCACAAACAATGACGATCGTTAACTTTTGTGATAAATCAAAAATTTTATTTGTATGTTTTCTGACAATGACTCTAAGCTTTTGTCAGGATTTCGCATCCGTCTTTTGTGACTGCGATTGTATACTCCCAGTGGGCGTTTAGTTTCCCGTCCGCGGTGCGATACGTCCAGCCGTCTTCATCCAAAACAATTTCATAACTTCCGGCGTTGACCATCGGCTCGAGAGCCAAAACCATCCTCTCTTTCAAAATAATTTTCTCCATCCGCGGGTCAACATAGTTCAAAATCTGGGGCGGTTCGTGAACAGCGCGCCCGATGCCGTGACCGACCAGATCCCGGACTATCGAGAATCCGTTTTTTTCGGCGTGTTCCTGAACCGCCCGGGCGTATTCATTGAGCGAAACACCGGGCCTTATTTTCTTTATCCCCAGGTTCAGGCATTCCTTTCCTGTTTCCATAATCTTTCGAGCCGCTGCCGAAATTTTTCCCACCCCCACCATGACAGTAGCGTCAGTGTGAAATCCCTTGTATTCCACGCCCATGTCAAGCTTCACGAGGTCTCCTTCGGCGAATATTTTTTCCTCAACCGGAAGTCCATGGACGATTTCATTGTTCACCGATACGCAAAGGGCCGCCGGGTAGCCCTCGCCCTCTCCGCCGGGCGCGTAATTCAAGAACGACGGCCGGCCCCCGGATGAAAAAACAAGCTCGCGAGCGAGCTTATCGAGTTCGGCGGCGCTTTGTTCCGGTTTCATTTCCCGGCTCAATTTCCCAAGAATCTCGGCTAGAATCTTCCCGCCGGCGCGCATAACCTCAATTTCTTTTTTCGACTTTACCGGAATCATACAATATCCTTTTTCTCCAATTCATTGATTATTCTTTTGGATACTTCTTCAATACTCGCCCGACCATCGATTTTGGTGAGTATCCCTTTCTTTCCATAATAGTCAGCAATTGCCTTTGTATCCTTGCAATATATTTCCAATCTGGTTTTTATCCTTTCCGGCGTGTCGTCAATTCGCTGGAAAATTTCACTGCCGCAAATGGGGCATTCGTCACTCTCTTTTTGTATGTCTTTTCCTAAAATCAGAACGTGTTCATTTTTCCTGCATATTCTCCTTTTCGAAATCCTTTCTATTGATTCCTTTTCGGGCAAATTAATATCAACGACAGCGTCTATTTTCCTGCCAAACTCCTTCATCGCCTCTTCAAAATAATTCAACTGGTTCTCGTTTCGAGGGATTCCGTCGAATACAATTCCCTGTTCTCTCGGTATATCCTGAAGTTTGATATGCAGAACTTTCTTGAGAATTTTGTCGTCAACCAGTTTACCTTGGATGTTGATTATTTCATACACTTCTCTTCCCAACGGCGTATCCAACTTGGCGACATCACGCAAGAATCTTCCCATCTCAATATGCTCGAGGTCGTATTTTTTCGCCAGCATCTCCGCCTGGGTTCCTTTTCCGGATCCTTGCGGACCCAAGATAATTAGATTCACAAATTTACACAAA